>NZ_LDRU01000107.1 GCF_001476285.1 Microbacterium testaceum
GGGCGGGACGGATGCCGGGGGTGCTGGCATCCGGGATCGCCGAACAGCACCCGGAGGTGGTCCCGAGTGGGGACCGCCGACCGTTCAGTCTATGCGCGCGCTGGGAAGGCGGACGCCTCAGCGCCAGAGCACCGCGAGCGCGGCGTTGAGGAGGGTCAGGATGCCGACGAGCCAGAACACCGCGGGTGCCAGGTCGGCACCGCGCTTCTGCCGCGCCGAGCCGATCCCGAGGAGCGCGCCGATGACAATGAGCACGACGAGCTTCACCGCGATCTTGACGTAGTTCGGCTCGTGGTCGAGCGCCCAGGGTGCCGCGAGAGCGAGGCCCGAGACGAGGGAGATCGCGAGGGCGTAGTTCATCAACGGCGTGACACGTACGCGCCGCGCGACGGCCTCGACGACCCACGCGCCGAAGAGGATCGCGAACCCGACGAGGTGAACGAGGACGACGGCGTGACGCAGGATCTCCATACCGGTCAGGGTAGGGATGCCGCGGCTCCGACGCCAGGAAGGCGGGCCTCACCGCGACGCGCGAAGACGAGCGACACCGAGCGCGTGAACTCGGGGCTCGGCTCGGGCGAAAACAGCCGTGGGCCGGAAGGGGCCCGCGCGCCCGGGTGCGACCCTGGACGGCGTGTGCCCTCCCGAGCGCGCGAAGTCGGAGGAAAAGGTGCCCCAGATCGTCTTCGTCTCCGACGACGCCATCCACCCCCTCACGAGCGGCGGTCGGCTGGAGCTGTGGGGCGAGCTCCGCGCATTCGAACTCGCCGGCGTCACAGTGCACCTCGTGGTCTTCCATCGTGAGCAGATCAGCGACGACGATCGTCGCCGGACGATGGCTCTGGCGGAGTCCGTGCAGTTCGTCGCGCGGCGCGGGTTCGTCCGCGCGACGTGTCGGCACCCGGCCTCGCCGTACCAGGTGTCGTCCCGGACGATGCCGCCCACGGTGGTCGACGAGATCGTGGGAGCCTGTGTCGGCCCGGTGGACGCCATCGTTGCCAGCCACGAGTGGACACTCCCCGCTGCTCGCCGCATCTCGTCGGCAGTGGGCCGTCCGCCGATCGTGCTGCGGAGCCACAACGACGAGATCGCGTACTACCGATCGCTCGCAGCACACGCGACCGGTTCCAAGCGGCTCTATCTCCGTATCGAGAGCGCGCGAATCCGCGGGGCGCTGCGGCGCCAGCAGATGTGGAAGGGCGTCGCGGCGACCGCGGTGATCTCGCCGGCCGACGAGCACGCGTACGCGGGCACGGGTATCCCCGTGTCAGTGGTCCCCCCGACCTTCGACATCGCACCACGCGCGCGTGCGCGCCCGAAGCCGGAGCGAACGATCGGATTCATCGGCGCGCTGGACTCGTCGCACACGGAGGAGGGGCTCCGGTGGTTCGTGCGGGAGGTCTTCTCCGTTCTCCACGAGGCGGACCCCACCACGCGGCTCGTCGTCGCCGGTCGACGCGCGAGCCCGGCGCTGACGTCGCTCCTCCGCTCCGCTTCGGGCGTCGAATTCCTCGGTGAGGTGGATGAAGCCGCCGAGGTCTACGACCGTGCCCGGGTCTTCGTGAACCCGATCTTCTCCGGAAGCGGCGTCAACATGAAGATCGGTCCCGCCATGGCGCACGGCCTTCCCGTCGTCACGACGACCATCGGGGCGCGCGGGCTGTCCTTTCTCCTACCCACCCTCGTCGTCGCGGACGACGCGTCGTCGATGCGGGCGGACCTGTCATCTCTGTTGGGCGACGACGACCGTTGTCAGAAGCTGAGCGCGACGGGGGTCGCGGCCCTGCGCGCGCACCATCCCGAAACGACCGGGCCTATGCTCCGCGAACTGGTGACGACGCTGCGGGTGGGCGCGTGACCTCGGCGACGGAGGCATCCCGGCACAGCTTCCGCGCCGCTCCGCGTGCCGCCGGCGCGGGGCCATCGCCCGTCCCGTCGGATGGAGACCGCCGTCGTCGTCGTCAACTCGCCGTCGTCCTCCTTCTCGGCGGGTGGTGGTGCGCCGCCGGTCCGCTCGTCAGCCTGATCATCGCGGGACGCTTGCCGGCCGACCGACTGTCGACGGGACGTATCGCCGAGACGGAGCTCGGAGTTCTGGTGCAATCCTGGGGGGCGCCGCTCTGCATCGCCGGGTGTCTGAGCATCGTCGTGTGGAATCTCGTGAGAGACCCGGCGCTGGTCCGCCCCCTCTGGCCGCTCGCGTCGATGATGCTGCTCTTCGCCGCCATCGCCGTGGCGAACCTGGCCGCGTCGGATGGCGAGCTCCGCTCCGGCTCACGGATCGCCCTCCTCCTCGCTCTCACGATCTGGTCCATCCAGCCCCGGTTGGAAGATCTTCGCGTCCTCGGGTCCGTCGGTCTGGTGATCGTCGCGATCTCGGTCCTGCTGCTGCCGTCCGGGAAGACCTGGATGCCGGCGGCCGACGTCGTGCTCCAAGAGAAGGCGCTCATCGGTACGCAATTGATGGCCGGCCCCTTCGGTCAGAGCAACGTCCTCGGGCTGGCGCTCGGCGTCACCCTGCCGTTCGTCTTCCTGTTCCGCCGCATGTGGGTGCGCCTGGGGGCTTTCGGGCTGCTGATGTTCTTCCTCGTCCTGACGGGAAGCCGGAGCACGCTGATCGGCGTGGCGGGCGCCGTGGTGATCGGGGTCGTCGTGGTGTGCGTGCGGGATCGATTCCGGTCCGGTCTCGTGGCCGCCCTCGGTACGGTCGGTCTCGTCATCGTGTCGTTCTGGGTTCCGCTCGGCACGTCCGACCCGCAGGCATTCACCCAGCGCGGGTCGATCTGGATGATCTCCCGCGCGACCTGGGGGGCCACGACGGAATCCTTCCTGTTCGGACAGGGGCTGGAGTACTACGGAGTCGGGGGCCACTTCGCCGTCTTCGATCACGGCTCTCCGACGTACCACGGTCACAATGAGTTCGTCAGCATCATGACGACCTCGGGGTTGCTTTCCCTGGTCGCGTTCCTGGGGGTCGTCGCGACGGCATTGTACGGCCTGCTCCGCACGACGGGCCGCGGGCGTCGCACCGGACTCTTCGCGATCATGACGCTCCTGGGGTGCGGAATCGCTGAGACGCCTCTGCGCATCGACGCGATCGACTCACTGGGGTGGCTGACCTGGTTCAGCCTCTTCTCGATCGTCGTCGCCGGTTCGAGCACTCACGACGTCGTGGATCCCCTCAGCCGTTCGAGGTCAACCTCGCTGTAGGTGCGGCGAACCTGCTCGTCGTTTCCGTCCAGAACGTTCGTCGCCATGAGCGCCGTGCGCTGGGAGCCCGGCACCGCGGGGTGGTGGACGGGAGTGTCGAACACCTGTCGCGGAGAGAATCCACTGCGGAGGGCAGCGCGATGGAGCCAGAGGTCGTCGCCGCGCGGACACTCGTCGAGGAAGCGCGTCCCGTATCGGCAGGCCTCATCGAGGACGGCGAACGGGTAGAGGACGCCGCCGACTCCGTTGAGCACCAGGCGGATGTCCGGCCTCGATGTCGTGCTCAATCCCCACGTTCGGTACGGGGCCACGGAGCCGTCGTCGAGGAAACGCATCACCTCACCGCGATAGCCGATCGTGCTCCGGGGATACTCCCGATGCCGCTCGAGGAGCGTTTCCAGCCACCGGTGCGGATAAAGGACGTCGTCGTCGGCCGTCACCACGGGCACCTCCGGGTCGCGCCACCGCGTCGCGTACGGGTAGTACTTCTTGTGCGCACCGAAGTCGTCGCATCCGTGCACTTCCAGTCCTCTGCGCTGCAGGTCGCGGAGCAGCCGGGGGATGCCTGCGTCGAGGTCGTCGTGGGCGAGCCACAGGATGAGCCGTCGGGGACGCACAGAGCCTTCGCCGATGGACTCTATCGCCGCGAACACGGTGGCGATCCGATGCCCATAGGAGGTGAGGCTCACCACCGCGGGAGCATCGCCCACCACGGGCCGACGGCGGATCGCCGCGGTGGCGCGCCAACGCGCGATACGGAGGCGTTTGGCGATGGCCGTGGTGATCTTTCGCGCGTGCACGGGTGGGAACGTAACAGCCCGCGGGAGCCGCCCGGGATGCCGCTGTTTCACTGGAGGAATCGTGAAGTGACCGCCCGACCGCGTCCGACGATGTCCCGCTTTTCCGCTCCCGGAGGTCCGAGTGACTGCTTCGCGCGCGACGGCCGCCACGAGTTGGACGGCGGTGTCCGTCTTCTCGACCTCTGCTGCCCAGCTCGTCATGATGCTGGTCCTCGCCCGCATCCTCGATCTCGAGCAGATGGGATTGGTCTCGACCGTTCTGATCTGCTCGTCGTTCCTCGAGGTCTTCGTCGGGCTGGGCCTCACGGCCGCGCTCATCCAGCGTCGAAGAGTCACGTCGCGTGAACTCTCGAGCGTCCACTGGGCGAACCTCGCCCTGGCCCTGATCGCGTTCGGCGCCGTCTGGGCCGGATCCGAACCGATCGCGGCACTGTTCGGCGCGCCGGCCGCGGCTCCTCTGATCGTCGTGACGGCCTTCGCTTTCGTCTTCACCGCGGCGGGTCAGGCTCACCGTGCGGTGCTCGAGAAGCGACTCGACTTCCGACCGCTCGGCATCGCGGACGTGGCTTTCGCTCTCGTGTCCCTCGTGAGCGCTGTTCTTCTCGCGCTCGCCGGGTGGGCGGCGATGAGCGCGGCCGTGGGGCTCGTCCTCGGGGCAGCGGCGCGTACGGTCGTCTTCGTCGTCTCGGCGAGACGCGTGGCCCGCATTCGCGCGCACTTCCGCCTCGCCGAGCTCCGCCGGTTCTTGCGCTACGGCGTGTGGCAGTCGGCGGACGGGGTCCTGAACTACATCGGAAACACTCTCGCGACCATCGCGACCGGGCGCTTCGTCAGCACGGCCGCCCTCGGCGGTTTCAACCTGGCTTTCACCCTCGGGGTGAGTCTGGCCGGACGCGTCAGCCCCATCCTCACGCGCGTGCTCTTCCCGTACTTCGCGATCATTCAGGACGACAAGACTCGCGTTCGTGATGCCTACCTGAAGATGCTGACGCTGGTCGGCATCCTGAACATCCCCGCGCTGGTCTGCGTCAGCCTGGTGGCGGACGATGCGATGACCGTCGTCTACGGCGAGAAGTGGGCCCCGTTCGGGCCGGTTCTGGCCGTCCTCGCCCTGGCGGGGGCACTCCGTTCGCTCGGCTATCCGGTCGGCTCCCTCCTGGCAGGCACCGACAATCTCCGTCTCGGGGTCTTCCTCAACGTGGGGCGAACCATCGTCAACGTGCCGCTGATCCTGGGGATGACGCTCGTGTGGGGCGTCGACGGTGCGGCGTGGTCGATGGTCGTCATGGCCGCGGTCAGCTACGTGCTCGGCTACGTGTGTCTCCACCACGTCGTGCCCACAGCGCCAGGCGCCTATGTCCGCGCCAGCGTGACACCGATCGTCCTGTCGCTTCCGCCGGCCGCCGCCGTCCTCGCCGTCGGGTGGCTCGCAGAAGCCGCCTCTCCACTCGCGCGACTCGTTGCGCAGGTGGTCGTCGGTGCAGGCGCCTTCGGGCTGGCCCTGCTCCTCAGCCGTGATTCGACGGTGAACGCGATCATTCAGGCCGTTCGCGCCAAGGTCGTACGTGCTCCGGACATCGACGTCGCTGTCGTGCTCCCCGCTGACGAGCGTTTCGACGGGACCGGCGGCGCGATCGCGTCGTGGGTGCGGAACGCCTACGGCGCTTTTCCCGCCGACATCGCGGTGGGGGTCTTCTGCCCACGCGGTGACTCCGCGTTCGACGACGGCGCCGTTCGTGTGCGCCTGCCTCTTTTCGACCGGCTCGACGCTTTCATCCGTGTCGCGGCACGCCCCGTGGCGCGTGTGCTCCGCCGCAATCCGGACGGTGTCGTCCGCGTACTGACGCTGTCCGGGCGTATCTGGGTGTGGTGGCTCACCCCGGTCCTGCAGCGTTCGAGGGTCGTCCATGTGCACAACGAGCCGGCGTACGTGGCGGTGCTGAGACGGTCGGGCTACCGAGGCCGAATCGTCCTGCACATGCACAACGATCCCGTCGGTGCGATCCGTCGCTCATGCGGCGCGTCGTGGCCGCGCGCGACCCTCGACGAAGTGCGGTCGGCCGTCGACGCGTGGGTGTTCTGCAGCCGGTACTTGGCGACGCTCGCACGCGAGGAGTTCGGCATCACCGATGCGGTCGTCGTGCCGAACGGCGCGACGGTCTCGCATGCACAGCCGCTCTGGCACGAGGCGGGCGAGCCGCTCAGGGTCGCCTTCGCGGGGCGCCTGATCCCTGAGAAGGGTGCGCTCCGGGCTGTCGAAACGGTGGCTGAACTCGCCGTGCGCCGCAGCGTCGTCCTGGACGTGTACGGGGCGAAGGCGTCGGGTGCGGCGGTCGGCGAGTCCCCGTATACGCGGGCTCTGCGTTCGCTCGCCGAGGAGGTGAGCGAACGTCACCCCGGTGCCACGGTCAATATCCGCGGATATGTCCCGCCCGACCTCATGACGGCCGAATTGGCCGAGGCGGACGTCTTCCTCTACCCGTGCCAGTGGGAGGAGCCCTTCGGCATGGTGCTCCTGGATGCCATGACCGTCGGCACACCTGTCGTCACGGTCGCGCGCGGGGGTATCCCGGAGGTCGTCGGACCGGAGGCGGGCGGTGTGGTGCTTTCACCCCGCGCGAACGCTGTCGAGCTCGCCGATGCCGTCGATCGAGTTGCCACCGATCCCCGCTACACCGACCGGCGTCGCGCCGCGCGCCGCGTTGCCGAGGAGCGTTTCGGATGGGATGCCATCGCTCGGCGCCTGATCGACGTGCTCGCCATCGGCTGACGACGGTATTCAGCCCAGCGCGGCGAGAAGTGCCCGCACGTCGCGTCGTCGCGTGCGCGGCGGGATTATCGTGGCCGCGTCCGGGACGTGAACAGGCGCGTGCTCGGCATCCGGCTGTGTGTCCATCGAGAGGGCGACCCTCGCCCAATCGTCTTCTCCCGCGAGCATCCCCTTTTCGCAGTGCGTGACCTGGATCGGCAGGCGCAGCTCGATGGAGCGCTGACGTCCGCGCGCGAGAAGGAGACAGAGGAGCCGGAACGCCGCGTGCCGGAGGGGCCGCAGCCCCCATGGACGTGGCCATTTCGGGGTCGGGTGGAACGGGGCGAGGACGTAGGCGAGCCCGGGCTTCGAGACGTGGGATCCGAGAGCCCTCCACGAGAGTTCATCCCAAGCGCCCCCGCCGCATGACATCCACAGATGGCGCGAGGCATCCGCCCGAAGTGCCCGGCCGGTCACGGCGAAACTCGAGGTGCCCCCCGGGACGTGGGCCCACCCGGGGCGCAGCGGGGTGATGGTGCCGTGCTCCGAGGCGAGGGCGTAGAGCAACCGATAGTCCGCGCTGCCCTCGACCAGCAGTCGGAGAGCTTCCGGCCGATGGAGGTGGTCGTCTTCGACGAAGTAGACGAGGTCGTCGTCGTCGGGCCGGATGCTCGATCGGACGGCGCGGATGACGGGGCGCCACGACTTCGCTGCGGTGCCTCCGCGAACGATGAGGAACGAGTCCGCGCGACGCAGGAGTCGGGAGATGGAACCGGGGTAGGCGAGTCCTGATGAGACGTCGACGGCGACGGTCACCCGGACGTCCAGGCCCGTCGC
>NZ_LDRU01000108.1 GCF_001476285.1 Microbacterium testaceum
TCTCTTCGGCGGCAGCGTCAGATGGGTATAAGGGACAGGAGGTGGTGGGGCGGTCGAGAACAGCGGAGATCGACATGAGGATGAAGTCCTTGGGTGTGTGAACCCGGGCGTCGTCATGAGGCGGGGTTCGACGGGAGGTGAGAGCCGAGAGGCCGGTGCGCGGTGTCCGGACACGCGTGATCGACGCGCGACGCGGACGACCGGTGGACGATGTCGGCGTTCAGAAGCTCGAGATCGTCGGAGCGAGGGTCGCTGTTAGCGGCACATTCGACAACACATGACAACGCGGCCGGGCATCATCATGCCGGCAGTCCCGTTCGCCTCCCGGGCGGACAGAGAACGCGCATTGACAGTCATGGGGGGATTATGACGCAAGAAGTCCCGCGACGTCAAATCGCCCCGGATGCCGATGCTTCGCGCATTCTGCTCAGTCGGGCGCGGCGAAGGTGAGAGTGGACCGTGCATTCTGCGCCGTCGACGCCCGTTGCTCGTGGGCGGCGTAGCCTCTCGTCATGGCTGACCTGCTTTTCGCCGACGACAAGGCCGCGTCCCGTTTCACCCTGCATCGGGGCGACGATCTGGTCTCCGTTCTCGACTATCGCGACGACGGTCGCACAATCGCCCTCACCCGGGCGTTCACCATCCCGACCTTTCGCGGTCACGGCTACGCCGCCGTCATCACCGAACGGGCTGTCGATGCCATCGAGGCGAGCGGCGACCGCGAGATCCTTCCCGTCTGTTGGTACGTGGGGGAGTGGTTCGAAGCCCACCCCGAGCGTGCCGGCATCCTGAAACAGCGCACCTGACTACGCAGTGCCCCGGCGGGCGTCAACCCCTGCCCGCGTGACCCGCGATGCCGGGATGCTGGAGGCGTCGAAAGGGGAAGTCATGACCGACGACCGCGACCTGCCTGAAGGTGTCATCAACGCCGACCCGCCCGGTGGGTGGGAGAGCGGCACCGTCGCCGACGGCGAGACCGCAGAGCAGAACGAGAACGCGAAGGGGTCGCCGCGCCTGAACGACGCCGCTCCTTCGGACCCCATCGAGGGGGATGCCGCCAGCCAGGGCATCGACCCCGATATGAGCACGGAGGACTGACATGTCGGACGAGACCCGAGCCCCACAACCTTCCACCGGCCCCGATGGCGGCGCGTCGCCCGCTGATTCGGTCGGCGGAGCGCTGCACGACGAGGGCAAGCGCGCGGCGCGCCCCGACGAGCAGTCGGAGCCGATCATGGACACGCACGAGACCGACGACGAGGCCCGCATCGCCGGAGTCGTCGTACAGACCCGTGCCGACGTCGGCGGCAAGAGCGACGAGCGCGTCGCCGAGGTGCTGCGTCAGCGCTTCGCGCAGATCGGACTCGAGCTCGGCGACGACCGCATCCGCGCCCTCGCGGCCGAGGTCAACGCCTCCTGAGCCCCCCGACGACGCCCCGGCCGATCCACGCGGCCGGGGCGTCGTCGCGTGCGGACCAAAGGCCGTCGGCCCCGTGATTCCGCGGTCGGGGCGTTTGCTGCGAGCCGATGTCGGAGGGTCGACGTACCGTGTCTGCATGCGGATCCTGCACACCTCCGACTGGCACATCGGGCGCTCCTTCCACGGGCATTCGACTCTCGATGCGCTCTCCGGCGTGCTCGACGCCCTCGTCGCGCAGGTGGCCGAGCACGAGGTCGACCTCGTCGTCGTCGCGGGCGACGTCTTCGACTCCGCCACACCCGCCGCCGCCTGCTATCCGCTGCTCTCGCGCACGCTCGGCGCGCTCGCCGATGCCGGCGCCCGAGTCGTCGTCACCAGCGGCAACCATGATTCCGCGGCGCGGCTGGGGTTCCAGTCCGCGCTCCTGCGTTCCGAGATCTCGGTCGTGACCGATCCGCTCTCGGTCGGTGTCCCCGTGACGGTGTACGACGAGCACGGTCCTGTCCACGTCTATGGCATCCCGTATCTCGAACCGGCGATCGTGCGCCATGCGTGGGAGGGGGTCGAGCTGCGAAGCCAGGCCCAGACCATGCAGCACGCGCTCGACCTCGTGCGTGCCGATCTCGCCGAGCGGGGCGGGCGATCGGTGGTCGCGGCGCACTGCTTCGCGGCGGGCGTCGAGTCCACGCCGGGGGTCGAGCGAGAGATCCGTCAGGGTGGGCTCGACGTCGTTCCGCTTCCGGCGTTCGACGGACCCGATTACGTCGCCCTCGGCCATATCCACGGCCGGCAGCAGCTCTCCGACCGCGTGCGCTACGCCGGCGCGCCGCTGCACTACAGCTTCGGCGAAGCAGGGAAGCCGCGTGGGTCGTGGCTCGTCGAACTCGACGCCGAGGGACTCTCGTCCGTGAGCTGGATCGACCTGCCGGTACCGCGCCCGCTGGTGACGCTCCGCGGGCCGCTCGACGACCTGCTGACCGATCCCGCTTTCGACGGCCACGACGAGCACTGGGTGCGCGCCGAATACACCGACAGCACACCGCAGCCCGACCCGATGCGGCGGTTGCAGGCACGGTTCCCCTGGTGCGCCACCGTGGTCCACGCGCCGGCGGCGACACGGCCCGACGAGGGGGTCGGGTACGCCCAGCGGGTGCGCGCGGCGCGTGACGACGCTGAGGTGATCGACGCGTTCCTCGTCCACGTCCGCGAGGGCGAGGGCGCGTCCGAGGCGGAGCGCGAGCTCATCCGCGAGGTGCTCGACGCGCGCGCGCTGTCGGAGGCCCGGTCGTGAAGCTCCACCGCCTCGAACTCGAGGGGTTCGGCCCCTTCCTCGACACGCAGGTCGTCGACTTCGACGCGTTCGCCGACGACGGCATCTTCCTCATCACGGGGCGCACGGGCGCCGGGAAGTCGAGTGTGCTCGACGGCGTCTGTTACGCGCTGTACGGCGGTGTGCCGCGCTACGACGGCGCCGAGCGGCGCCTGCGCAGCGACCACTGCACGCCCGACGACCCCACGCGGGTGACGCTCGAGTTCAGCGCCGAGGGTGAGCGCTGGCGCGTGACGCGGTCGCCGGAGTTCGAACGGCCCAAGCGTCGAGGCGGTGGCACGACGAAAGAGCCGCACCGCGCGCTGCTCGAGGTGCGCACCACCGAGGGGTGGGAGGGAGTCGCCGCGCGTCCCGTCGATGTCGGCACTCGGCTCGACGAGATCCTCGGCCTCAGCCAGCAGCAGTTCCTGCAGGTGATCCTCCTGGCCCAGAACCGCTTCGCGCGGTTCCTCCTCGCCAAGAACGACGAACGGCTCAGCCTGCTGCGAACCCTCTTCGGAACGCGGTCCTTCGAGGACTACGCCGCGCAGCTCGACGAGAGGCGCAAGCGCTCCCAGGAGCGTCTGGCCGTGGAAGGTGTGGAAGTCTCCACCCTGCTCGATGAGGCGGAGCGCCTCGCGGGCGAGCTCGACGCGGATCTCGCGGTCTCGCCGGGCCCGCCCTCGGCGGGCGATGAGCGGGCAGGTGAGGAGCCCGTCGAGAGCGTTACGACGATCTCTGATGCCGTCGCTCAGGCGTCCGTCCCGCCGCCCCCAGGGCCACCGTCGGCGAGCGAGCGCTTGGCGTCCGTCGTCCGGGCCGTCGAGCGAGCCGACTACCGCGTCGAGACGCGTGAGCGCGAGCGCGATGCCGCCGACCTGCTGCTCGACAGCGCTCTCGCGGCGGAGCGTGAGGCGCGCACCCTGCGCGACCGTCAGCTCGACCGACTCAGGGTCCGCGAGGAGCTCGCGGTGCTGGAGGCCGAGACGGAGCGCGTCGCCGCGGCCCGCGCGGAGGCGGAGGCCGCGGGCGAGGCTGAAGCCCTGCGCCCCGCCATCGACGCTGAGAAGCGGACGACGGCCGACCTCGCGGCGGCGGAAGAACGTCTCGCGACGGCGGTCGCTCGAGCGGAGGCCGTCGGTGAAGAACCGGGCCCTGACGCCGATGCCCTGACGCGTCGTGACGACGAGCTCACCGGTCTGCTCGCTCGCGGGGAGGCGGCACTCGCGGCCGAGACCGCCCTGGCCGAGGCCGACACCGACCGGGCCCGCGCGGCGACCCGTATCGCGAACCTCGAGACCGAGCGCGACACCCTCGCGGAGGGGCGTGCCGACGTTCCTGGTCTCCTGAAGGCGCTCGACGATCGGCTCGCCGAACTGGCGGGAGCAACAGCTCGTCGAGAGGCTGCGGAGTCGCGCTGCGCCGAGACGCGGTCTCGCCTTGACGCCGCGCGAGAAGCCGAACGACTGCTCGCTCATCGGGAGCAGGCCGACATGGCGGCGTTGGTGCGCGGCGAAGACATGCGCAACGCGACGGACGCGTGGACAGCGCTGCTACGTCGCCGCCTCGCCGGCGCCGCCGCTGAACTCGCCCACGAGCTCGTCGACGGAGAGCCGTGCGCGGTGTGCGGTTCGCGCGAGCACCCGCACCCCGCGACCGGCGACGACGCCCCGGTCACCGACGAGCAGCTGGCTGCGGCGGAAACCCTGAAGAACACCGCTGTCGAACAAGACCGTCTCGCCTCGGACGCGGCCCGGATCGCTCGCGACGACTATGCCCTGGCCGCTGCTCGCGCCGGCGGCGAGGGCGTCGAGGCCCTGGCCTCTCGCCTCGCGGAAGCGGAGCAGGCGCTGAGCACGGCACAGGCCGACGAGGCCGAGTACGCCCGGGTGCAGGCAGATCGCACCCGCGCGACCGATCTCGATGCCGCGATCGCCGTCCGCCTCGACGCGCTCGCCGCCGACCTCGCGACCGCTCGTCAGGAGGCGGCTCTGGCGATCCAGCGGGCCGACTCGCTGCGCGCCGACGTCGAGGCAGCCCGGGGTACGTTCCCGACGGTCGCGGCGCATCAGGCCGACCTCGATGCTCGCCGCACCGCGGTGAGGGCGTTGACGAGCGCTCGAGCCGATGCCACCACCGCGACAGCGGCCCAACGGGAGGCTTCCGAGGCTCTCTGGCGCCTCGTCGCCGACAGCCCGTTCGACACCGTCGCCGCCGTCGTGGCCGCCCTTCGTCCGGCTCCCGAACGGCGCCGACTCGACGAGACGATCGCCGCGCACGACGCCGCCGTCGCGTCCGCCCGTCAGCGGCTGCTCGATCTCGAACTGCTCCTCGTCGACGCCCCTGACGAGCCCGTCGACATCAGCCCGCTCAGCGCGGCGGTCGCCGCTGCTCGCGACGATTTGCAGCGGGCCGCTGCCGTACACGCCTCGGCTCTCGCGCTCGCCGACCGCCTGCGTGGCCTCGCCCATCGCGCCGACGCGGGGCACGCGGCGGTCGCGACGCTGGCCGACGAACACGCTGTCGTCGCGCGCCTCGCCGACACCCTCGCGGGTCGCGCGCCCAACACCCGACGGATGACGCTCGAGACGTTCGTGCTCGCCGCCGAGCTCGAAGAGATCGTCGTGGCAGCGAACCTCCGCCTCGAGCAGATGTCGTCCGGGCGCTACCGTCTTCAGCACACCGATGCGCTCGCGGCACGGGGCGCCGCCAGCGGCCTCGGCCTCGAGGTGATGGACGCGTTCACCGGCCAATGCCGACCCCCGCACTCGCTCTCCGGGGGAGAGACGTTCCTCACCTCGCTCGCCCTGGCCCTGGGCCTCGCCGAGGTCGTGACGGCGCGGGCGGGCGGCATCCGGCTCGACACGCTGTTCATTGACGAGGGATTCGGATCGCTCGACGACGAGACCCTCGACCTCGCGATGCGCACCCTCGACGAGCTCCGGCAGGGCGGTCGGACGGTCGGCGTCATCAGCCACGTGGCGTCGATGAAAGACCAACTCCCGGCCCAGCTGCGCGTCGTCGCCACCCCGCGTGGGCCGAGCGTGATCTCGCAGGATGCCGCGCTGCCTATCGCGTGAGAGCGTCGTACTCGTCGTCCGCCTAGGCTGGAGACATGCGCAAGAGCACCCTCTGGACCATCCTCGGTGTCGTCGCTGCCGTCATCATCGCGTGGATCATCGTGAACGTGGTGTTCTCGCTCATCACCTTCGTGTTCCGCGTCGCCGCTGTCGCGGTGGTGGCCGTCATCGTCTTCTTCGTGCTGCGCGCCGTGTTCGCGCGCCGTGACGTCGACTGACGCCGACACACCGAGAGAGCCCGCCGGCGGCGCATCGTCGCTCTTCGTGCGGTCCACCCTCGACGCGAGCCCGCCACGCAACCCGGCGCGCGTCGCGATCCCGGTCTCCGTGCCGCCCGTCTCGCGCAAGCCCACCCGCGGTGTCCGACGTCAGGAGTAGCGTCGGCCCCGATGCCTGATCACGCGCCCTCGTCGAACGCCGCTCATCCCCCCACACGCGACATCGTGCTGTCTCCGAAGCACCGGTGGCGCGCCTATTGGGTCGCGGTCTCGGTCGCCGCGCTCACCATCCTCGATCTCACGAAGGTCAATGTCGCCCTCCCGTCGATCGAGTCGGCCCTCAACGCGGGACCCACCGAACTGCAGCTCGTCGTCTCGGGCTACATCCTCACCTTCGGCCTCGTGCTCGTGCCGGCGGGGCGCCTGGGCGACCTGCGCTCCCGGCGCGTGCTGTTCCTCGTCGGGCTG
This sequence comes from Microbacterium testaceum, assembly GCF_001476285.1. GTDB lineage: Bacteria > Actinomycetota > Actinomycetes > Actinomycetales > Microbacteriaceae > Microbacterium > Microbacterium testaceum_B. Next base: position 6,496 of record NZ_LDRU01000108.1, read on the forward strand.
TCGCTCTTCCTCGTCACGAGCCTCGTCTGCGCGCTCGCCCCCAACACCACGGTGCTGCTCGTGGCGCGCCTGCTGCAGGGCGTGGCGGCCGGCATCCAGATGCCCCAGGTCCTGGGGCTCGTCCAGCAGCTCTTCCAGGGCAAGGAGCGCGGTCGGGCGTTCGGGCTCTTCGGCGCGACCGTGGGCATCGCCACCGCGTTCGGGCCCACCCTCGGAGGGTTGCTGATCGCCCTCGGCGGCGACACCGACGGGTGGCGATTGATCTTCTGGATCAACATCCCCCTCGTCGCGATCGTCATCGTTCTGGCCGCGTGGCTCCTGCCGAACACCCGGACGAAGTCGCGCCGCCGGCTGGACCTCGATCCCGTGGGCGTGCTTCTCTTCGCGCTCACGATCCTCGCGCTGATGTGGCCCTTCCTGTTCACGACGGGCTCGCCCGACGACGATCCCCGCCGGTGGTGGTTCCTCGTGGCATCCGTCGTCTTCGCCGCGATCTTCGTGTTCTGGGAGCGCCGCTACGCCGACCTCGGACGCACGCCGCTCATGCCGTTCTCGATCTTCTCGCTGTCGTCGTACCGCAACGGCGTGCTCATCTCGACCGCGTACTTCTCGGCGATCCCGGCGATGTTCCTGCTGGGCACGCTCTTCCTGCAGGGCGGACTCGGACTCGAGCCGGTCTTCGCCGGCATGGTCACGATCGGCTTCGCCGTCGCGTCGGCATGGAGCTCGTGGATCGGAGGCAACCTCGTCACGCGCCTCGGGCGTCCGCTCGTCGTCTGGGGGATCGTCGGCATGGTCGCCACCGCCGGAGGTCTCGTGCTGGTCGCGCTGTTCACCCCGCCCGAGTGGACCCCGTGGGCGATGGCGGGTGTCATGGTGGTCGGCGGCTTCGCGGGCGGTCTCGTGATCTCGCCCAACCAGACGCTCATGCTGGCCGACATCCCGGTGTCGAGCGGCGGGGTGGCGGGGTCGGTCGGGCAGCTCGGCCAGCGCATCGGCACGGCGGTGGGCACGGCCATCGCCCTCGCGCTCTTCTACGCCACGATCTACCGCGAACAGGCCGATGTCGACACCGTCGTGGTGTACCACGACGCCTACGCGTCGGGCATGATCACCGTCGGGATCTTCCTCGCGCTCGCCCTCCTCGTGGGCGTGGCCGACCTCGCGGGGCGGGCGCGTTCGGGCTCTCAGACCCCGTAGCGCTCGCGGAACTCCGCGCGCAGCTCGTGGCTGCACCGCTCGACGACGACGTCCCACAGTTCGGTCGCGCCGTCCTGCGCGCGGTCGGAGACGGCGCGCAGGATGCTGATCGGCACGTCGAACTGCTGGGCGACCCAGATGAGCGCGTACGTCTCCATGTCGACGAGACCGGCGCCGAGGCCGCGGATCTGCCGAACCGCCTCGGGGTCGTCGACGAAGTGGTCGCCGGTGGCGATGATCCGACCCTCGTGGCCGGTGTCGACGCGGGTCGGCAGCGAGACGTGCTCGCCGAACGTGCCGTCGAGCCCCTTCACGTCGTGCTGGATCGCCGCGGCGATGTCGTAGATGCCGCCCTCGATCTCGTCGTCGATCGCCCCGGCGGTGCCGACGACGACGATCTCGTCGTACTCGCCCTCGCAGAGCGCGCGCGTCAAAGCGTAGGCCGCGGGGATCTTTCCGACGCCGGTCAGCAGACGTCGGAAACCGGGGATGTCGTCCTCGAAGGCGACGAGTTCGGACGCGTGGGCGGCGACGAGAAGCTTCACCCTCTCATTGTCCCCGATGGTGCGGGCCCCCACGTCCCGGGGTGCTCGGGGCGCGGAGCGCCGGGATGAGCGGAGGGCGTGGGAGGAGCGGAGGATCGAGCCTTGGCATCCGCCCTCCCTCGGCCCCTGCTCCTCCGCTCGTCACGACACGCAGGGTGCTGAATGAGCACCGTGGCCCCGAGCGCGACTCGGGGCCACGGGACGGGTCAGCCCTGCGCGGCCTCGGAGGCCTGCGACAGACGCGCGATCTCGTCGGCGCTGAGCTCGAGTGAGGTGCTGGCCAGCAGGTCGGCGACCTGCTCGACCTTCGACGCGCTCGCGATGGGAGCGGCCACGGTGGGCTGGGCGCGCAGCCACGCGAGAGCGGTCGTGGCGATCGAGGCGCCGTGCGCCTGGCCGATCTCGTCGAGCGCGTCGATGAGCGCGATGCCCGCGGGCGTCGCGAGCTTCGCGGCCCCTTCGGCGCGCGGCGAGTCGCCGGCGGCATCCGGCGTGCGGTACTTGCCCGTGAGGAAGCCGCTCGCGAGGGCGTAGTACGGGACGAGCGACATGCCGTACTGCTCGGCGACGGGGACGATGTCGCGCTCCACCTCGGTGCGGTGCACGAGGTTGTAGTGCGGCTGGATCGCGACGGGGAGGTCGAAGCCCCCGGCTTCGGCCAGCGAGATCCACTCGCGGATGCGCGCGGCGGTGTAGTTCGACACGGCGACGTACCGCACGAGTCCGTCGGAGACGAGATCGGCGAAGCCCGCGACGGTCTCTTCGAGCGGGGTGTCGGCGTCGTCGAAGTGGGCGTAGTACAGGTCGATCGTGTCGACCCCGAGACGCGTCAAGGACGCCTCGGCCGCCGCGCGGATGTTCTTCGCGCGGAGCCCGCGGAACTCGGGGTGCTGGCTGACCTTCGTGGCCACGACGACGTTCTCGGGCTTGCGCGAAGCGAGCCACTCGCCGATGAGGGTCTCGCTCTCGCCACCCGAGTTGCCGGGCACCCAGGCGCTGTAGGCGTCTGCGGTGTCGATGAAGTTCCCGCCGCGCGCGTGGAAGGCGTCGAGCACGGCGAACGAGGTGTCGCGGTCGGCCGTCCAGCCGAAGACGTTGCCGCCGAGCGAGAGGGGGACGATGTCGAGGTCGCTGCTTCCGATGCGCGTCATGATGGCCTTCCTGTCGTGGTTCTGGGTGACCTCAGACTCAACGACGGACCCGCCTCCGCATTCCCGCGACGCGCCTCACTCCCGTGACTTGCGCCGAATGTTCGCGCTCGCTCGCGTCGGACGAGCATTCGGCGCACGTCAGTGCCAGAGGTGGCGTGTACGGGTCAGGAGCCGCCGGACAGGATGCCGATGAGCCCGCTGATCAAGAACCACAGGCCGATGCCGGCTCCGGCGATCCAGATCACGACGGTTCCGGCGGGGTACTTCTTCTTGCCGTTCGGGTCCTTGCCGTCGGCGTTCTCGCCGCTGGGGCCGTTCGGCGCAGTCATGAACGCACCATCATGACGATCGAGGTGATGAGCACGGCGAGGCCTCCGATGGCGGCGATGGCGGCGATGATGGGCCCCCCGCCCGTGAGGAACGCCACGACGCCGAGAGCGATGAAAAGGACACCGACGACGATGCCGACCACCTGGTACACGCGATACCGCGCCGTACCGTCTCGGACTTCCTGTTCGCTCACGACGACCCCCTCCCTCCAACCTAGCGAAAAGCTGGGTGTCTCCTGAGACAGCCAGTGCACGATCAGATCTCGATCCGAGGACGTTTTGTGCGGCGTAACGTAAGCGCATGGCACGCCCCGTTCCCGACACCGTCCGCCCCGGCCAGGAGTCCGTCTGGGACTATCCGCGGCCTCCCCGCGTCGAGCGCGTCCGTAAGAGGGCGCAGATCGACTTCGGCGGTGTCCGCATCGCCGACACCGACGACGTCGTCCGCGTGCTCGAGACGAGCCACCCGCCGGTGTACTACCTGCCGATCGCCGCGTTCGGCGACGCGCTGACCCTCGGCGAGGGGGCGTCGTTCTGCGAGTTCAAGGGTGGTGCCCGCTACTTCGACGTCCACGGAGGCGGGGGAGCGGTGGCGCCGCGTGCGGCCTGGAACTACCCGAGCCCCATGCCCGGATACGAGGTGCTCGCCGATCGCGTGGCCGTATATGCAGGTCCGATGGATCGCGTGATCCTGGGCGGCGAGACCGTCGAGCCGCAGCCGGGCGGCTTCTACGGGGGCTGGGTCACGAGCGACCTCGCCGGCCCCTTCAAGGGTGTGCCGGGGTCGATGGGTTGGTAGTTGCCCGCACGGTCTGACGCCGCCTGCGCCCGCGGATTCGTCGCGTACGGGTCGATCGCGCGCCGGTCGGCCGCGTCAGCTGTGTGTCGACTCGCCGAACGCCTGCGGGACGGCCGCGTGCAGGTCGGCCAGCCAGACGCGAGCGTTTCCGTCCGATGGCGCGCGCCAGTCCCCGCGCGGCGACAGCGAGCCCGCCGGCGACACCTTCGGTCCGTTGGGGATGGCCGTGCGCTTGAACTGCGCGAACCCGAAGAAGCGCTGCAGGAAGACCTCGAGCCACCTCGCCACGGTGACGAGGTCGTACGAGGGCCTTTCATCCTCGGGGTAACCCGGCGGCCAGTTCCCGGCATCCGGATCCGACCAGGCGTGCGCAGCGAGGAAGGCGATCTTCGACGGGCGGAAGCCGAATCGCAGCACGTGATAGAGCGTGAAATCGTGCAGGTTGTAGGGGCCGATGCGGTCCTCGGTGGACTGCATCCGGCCGTCTTGGCCGGCGGGCACGAGCTCGGGGCTGATCTCGGTGTCGAGCACCGCCTGCAGCACCTCGACGGTGGCGGCGCTGAGCTCACCTGAGGCGATCACCCAACGGATCACGTGCTGGATGAGCGTCTTCGGCACCCCGGGGTTCACCGAGTAATGGCTCATCTGGTCGCCCACGCCGTAGGTCGACCATCCGAGCGCGATCTCGGACAGATCGCCCGTGCCGACGACGATGCCGCCGTTCTTGTTCGCGAGGCGGAAGAGGTAGTCGGTGCGCAGCCCCGCCTGCACGTTCTCGAACGTCACGTCGTGCACCGGCTCGCCCGCGGCGAAGGGGTGGCCCATGCGGGCGAGCATTTCGGATGCCGCGGGCCGGATGTCGATTTCCTCGATCGACGCTCCGACGGCTTCGGCCAGAGCGATCGCGTTGCGCTTCGTTCTCTCGCTCGTGGCGAACCCGGGCAGGGTGTACGTGAGGATGTCGCTGCGGGGACGGCCCATGCGATCCATGGCGCGGGCGATCACGAGCAGGGCGTGGGTGGAGTCGAGGCCTCCGCTCACACCGAGGACCGGCTTCGGGTTGCCGATCGCCTGGAGGCGCTGAACCAGCCCCGACACCTGGATGTTGAACGCCTCGTAGCAGTCCTGCGCGAGACGGGCGGGGTCGTCGGGGACGAAGGGGAAGCGGTCGAGAGCGCGGCGCAGCCCGATGTCGCTCGCCGGCGGGGCGAGTTCGAACGTGACCGTGCGGAAGGACGGCGTCGTCGTTCGTCGATTGTCGTCGAAGGTGCCCTGGCGGATGCGGTCTTGCCGCAGACGATCGAGATCGACGTCGGCGACGCTGCGGCGTGGGCCGTCGGGGAAGCGCTCGGTCGTGTCGAGGAGCTGCCCGCCCTCGTAGATCATCGTCTGGCCGTCCCACGAGACGTCGTTCGTGGACTCGCCCTGACCCGCGGCCGCGTAGATGTAGGCCGCGAGGCATCGCATCGACTGCGACTGCGAGAGCAGGTTGCGGTCGTCGGCGCGCCCGATCGTGATAGGACTGCCCGACAGATTCGCCAGCACGGTCGCACCGGCCAGGGCCGCACCGGATGACGGGGGGATCGGCACCCAGACGTCTTCGCAGACCTCGGCGTGCAGCGTGAGCCCGGGCACGTCGACGGCGTCGAACAGCAGATCGGGGCCGAACGGCACGGTCTCGCCACCGACAACGATGTGCTGACCCGCCTGGTCGTCGCCGCGCGCGTACCAGCGGTGCTCGTAGAACTCGCGGTAGGTCGGCAGGTAGGCCTTGGGCGCCACCCCGAGCACGCGCCCTCGATGGATGACGACGGCGCAGTTGTAGAGGCGGTTGCCGTGCCGGAGCGGAGCCCCCACGAGCAGCACGGGAAGAAGATCGACGGATGCCGCGACCAGACGCTCGATCCCCGCTTCGACCGCGTCCAGGAGCGGGTCTTGCATGACGAGGTCGTCGATCGCATAGCCCGTGAGGCAGAGCTCGGGGAAGACGGCGATCGCGACACCCTCCGCGTCGCACGCGCGGGCGGACTCGAGCACGGCATCGACGTTGGTGAGAGGGTCGGCGATCGCGACGGGAATCGTGCACGCGGCGACGCGCGCGAAGCCGTGCCGGTAGACGCTCTCGAACGGCAGGTCGGTGATCACCCCTCCAGTCTGGCAGGCCCCTCCGACACCCGGCAGTCGGATCGCGAACCGGGGTCGGCCTGTGGATGGCCACCCGGCGATGTCGGGGGTCCCGGTTAGCGTGGAGGCATGCGGTACATCGAGCGCGACGCGCGCATCGTCTGGAGTGCCAGCGACCTCAAGGCCGCGGCCGAGTGCGAGTTCGCGTGGCTGCGTGCCATCGACGCGAAGATCGGGCGCATCGCCGCGGTCGACGATCCCGAAGACGCGACTCTCGAACGGGCCGCGCGCCTGGGAACCGCCCACGAGCTCCGCGTGCTCGATGACTACCGCGCGCTCTTCGGCGACGCCGTTCGCGAGATCCCCGCAGCACGCTCCTCCGACGCCGATGCGCTCGCCGAAGCCGTGCGCCTGACCGACCAGGCACTCGCCGACCCCGAGGCAGAGGTGGTCTATCAAGCCGCTTTCGCCGCCGACGAGTTCGTGGGGTTCGCCGACTTCCTCGTGCGCGAGAGAGCTGCACGCATCGACGGGTCCCGTCCCTGGATCGTGCAAGACACCAAGCTCGCACGCCGGGCCCGCGTCACCGCGCTCATGCAGCTGGCGGCCTACGTCGACCAGCTCGACCGACTCGGCGTGCCGCGGTCGGACGAGGTCCAGCTTCTCCTGGGCGACGGAACGACGAGCACGCACCGCGTCGACGATCTTCTGCCCGTCTTCGACCTGCGTCGCTCGCGGTTGCGCTCGCTGATCGCCGACCGCCGGGTCGATCTCGGGGTCGCGGGACCGGTGATCGCATGGGGCGACGCGCGCGGCGACCTCGACGTCGTCGCGTGCGGGCGCTGCGCCACGTGCGAGATCGAGGTCATCGCTCATCGTGACCTGCTTCTCGTCGCCGGCATGCGACCGGTGCAGCGCGATCGGCTGCGAGCGGGCGGCATCCTGACGATCGACGATCTCGCGCGAGCATCGGAGGCGCCCCCCTCGATGAGCGCCGACACCTTCGCGTCGCTGCGTACCCAGGCGCGGCTGCAGCTCGACAGTCCCGCCGGTGTGCCCTCCGACAACGCACCCGCCCACGCCGTCCCCACCTTCGAGGTGGTCGCGCCCAAGTCCCTCGGCGTGCTGCCCCGCCCCGACCACGGCGACCTGTTCTTCGATTTCGAGGGCGACCCGCTCTACACCGAGGGGGTCGGCGAGCACTGGGGCATCGACTACCTCTTCGGCTGGGTCGACACGAGAGAGACCTACGGAGCGATCTGGGCCCACACCTTCGACGAGGAGCGCGTTGCTCTCGAGCGCTTCCTCGACATGGTGGCTCTGCGTCGCCAGCAGTACCCCGGCATGCACATCTACCACTACGCCCCGTACGAGCCGACGCACCTGCTGACCATGGCCGCGCGGTACGGCGTGCGCGAGGCCGACGTCGACCGCCTCCTGCGCGACGGCGTCTTCGTCGACCTCTACCCGGTGGTGCGGCGTGCGCTCCGCGTGGGATCGCGGTCGTACTCGATCAAGAAGCTCGAGCCGTTGTACATGGGCGACGAAGTCCGCACGAGCGACGTGCAGCGCGGAGACGACTCGATCGTGAAGTACGTCGAGGCCCGGGCGCTCGCCGCCGACGGTGAGGCCGCGGCGGCTCAGCGCGTGCTCGACGACCTGGCCGACTACAACCGCTACGACTGCGTGTCGACCCGGCGACTGCGCGACTGGCTGGTCGACCGCGCACGCGAGGCGGGCGCCGTGCCCGCACGCGGAGCAGAGCCCGACGAGCAGTCGTACGAGCCGTCGCCGCGCGCGACGGCCCTGCAACGGTGGGCGGCCGACGCCGCCGAGCCCGACGCCACCGCGCTCCGCCTCGCCGCCGCGGCGATCGACTACTACCCGCGCGAAGAGAAGACCTACTGGGCGACGCACTTCCTTCGCCTGCGCGAGCCGGTGTCGGTATGGGAAGAGACGCGTGACGTCGTCATCGTCGACACCGCGCGTTCGCGGGTCGTGGCCGACTGGCACATTCCCGAGTCGGGGCGCGGCTCCGAGCGTCGCCTGGTCGAGCTGCGCGGCGAGCTCGCCCCCGGGACGCGTCTGGCTCCGGATGCCGAGCCCTTCGCGGTCTACGATCTGCCGGCGCCGTTCCCGCTCGAGACCCGTCCGCGGTGGATCCACGGGGCACGCCGGGTCACGGTGCGCGAGGTGCTCGACGACGGAGCGATCGTCGAAGAGATCGCCGCAGACGGCGTCACCTGGGACGAGCTGCCGCTCGCCCTCACGCCTCCCGCACCTCCCCGCGCCGGTAACCAGCAGAAAGCGATCGACGCGTGGGCGGACGCCGTCCTGGCGTCCGCCCCGACGATGCCGTCCGGCCCCGCCGCCGACATCCTGCGCCGCGTTCCGCCGCGTACCCGTTCGGGGACGCTGGCCCCCGTCACCGCCATCGACGGCAGTCCGGGCGATGACGAGGTCACCGCGATCGCCCGCAGCGTCGCCGACCTCGAGCACAGCTATCTCGCCGTCCAGGGTCCTCCCGGAACGGGCAAGACGTACGTGGGATCCCACGTCATCGCCCGGCTGGTCGCCGAACGCGGGTACCGGATCGGGGTGGTCGCGCAGTCGCACGCGACGATCGAGCACATGCTCGAGCAGGTCATCGCGGCCGGGGTCACGGCATCCCGTGTCGGCAAGGCACCCAAAGACCCGAGCGTTCCGCACGCGTTCACGGTGCTGCCGAAGAACGGGGTCGCGGCCTTCACCGCCGAGAATGCCGCGCACGGATTCGTCGTCGGCGGCACCGCGTGGGACTTCAGCCACGAGACCCGCATTCCGCGCGGCAGCCTCGATCTTCTCGTCATCGACGAGGCGGGGCAGTTCTCGCTCGCGTCGACCATCGCCGTCTCGCTCTCGTCGCAGCGGTTGTTGCTCCTGGGCGATCCGCAGCAGCTGCCGCAGGTGAGTCAGGGCACGCATCCTGAGCCGGTCGACACCTCCGCGCTCGGGTGGATCATCGACGGAGCCGAGGTCGTGCCCCCCGAGCTCGGCTACTTCCTCGCCCGTACGCGGCGGATGCATCCCGCGGTGGCGGGCCCGGTGTCGCGGCTGTCGTACGAGGGTCGGCTCGCGGCGCACCCCTCGACCGCGCTGCGTCGGCTCGACGGTGTCGAGCCCGGTGTGCACGTGGTGCCGGTGCGGCACCGCGGCAACTCGACCTGCTCCAACGAAGAGGCGGCCGAGGTCGCACGTCTCGTGGGCGACCTCGTCGGACGCGCGTGGACCGGCGCCGAGGGGGGAGCGGGCGATTCCGCGACCGTGCACGAGCCGCGACCGCTGCGGGCGCACGACATCATCGTGATCACGCCGTACAACGCTCAGCAGGTCGCGGTCGAAGAAGCCCTCGCCGCGGCCGGTTTCGGGGACGTGCCCGTCGGGACGGTCGACCGCTTCCAGGGGAAGGAGGCCGTCGTCGCCATCCTCACCCTCGCCGCGTCCTCCGGGCGCGAGGCTCCGCGCGGCCTGGAGTTCCTCCTGCTGCGCAACCGCATCAACGTCGCGATCTCACGCGCGATGCAGACCGCGTACGTCGTCTACTCGCCGTCGCTGCTCGACGACCTTCCCCGCACACCCGAGGGGGTGGCTCGGCTCAGCGGCTTCGCACGGCTGGTCGCCGAGGCCGACTGATCCCGCCGTAGCCCTGTCGTGCCCGGCTCGGGGCGCGGCTTTCCGTTCGGGGCGCGGTCTTTCGCGCCCCAAACGCGAAACGGCGCCCCAAACGCGAAACGGCGCCCCAACCGTGGGATCAGGCGCCGTCGCGGGAGGGACCCCGCGTCAGGCGGTGCCGTACAGACGGTCGCCGGCGTCGCCGAGACCGGGCACGATGTAGCCCTTCTCGTTGAGCCGCTCGTCGAGAGCACCCAGCACGAGCGTGACGTCGTGGCCCTCGACCTGCTTCTCGATCGCCGCGACGCCCTCGGGGGCGCCGAGCAGGCAGATCGCGGTGACGTCCTGCGCGCCGCGCGCGAACAGGAACTTGATCGCCGCGCCGAGCGACCCGCCGGTGGCGAGCATCGGGTCGAGCACGAAGCACTGACGGTCGCTCAGGTCGTCGGGCAGACGCTCGGCGTACGTGGTGGGCTGGAACGTCTCCTCGTCGCGCACCATGCCGAGGAAGCCGACCTCGGCGGTGGGAAGGAGCTTCACCATGCCCTCGAGCATGCCGAGACCGGCGCGCAGGATCGGCACGACGATGGGGCGGGGCTCGCTGATCTTGACGCCCTCGGTGAGGGTCACCGGAGTCTTGATCTCGATCGTCTCGACCCGGACGTTGCGCGTCGCCTCGTAGGCCAGCAGGGTCACGAGCTCTTCGGTCAGCTGACGGAAGACGGGCGACGAGGTCTGCTCGTCGCGCAGCACGGTCAGCTTGTGGGTGATGAGCGGGTGATCGGCGACGTGGACACGCATAGGCTCAAGGCTAGTCGCTCGATCGCGACGACTCCGCCTGCAAAATCCGGAAGCCCGCGTGACCCCCACCGCCCTCGACCTCTCGGCCATGCGCCGCGCACTGGTGCTCGCCGACGCCGCCGCCGCCGAGGGCGACGTCCCGGTCGGTGCCGTCGTGATGGACGCATCGGGGACCGTGCGCGGGGAGGGCCGGAATCTCCGCGAGGCGACCCACGACCCGACCGCCCACGCCGAGGTCGTCGCACTGCGTCGCGCGGCGGAGACCCTCGGCACGTGGCACCTCGCGGGCTGCACGCTCGTCGTCACCCTCGAGCCCTGCGTCATGTGCGCGGGAGCCGTGCTGCAGGCGCGCGTGCCGCGGGTCGTCTTCGGAGCGTGGGATGCCAAGGCCGGCGCCGCCGGATCCATGTACGACGTCTTGCGCGACAGGCGTCTGCCGTACCGGGTCGAGGTTGTCGGCGGGGTCGCCGAGCGAGAGGCATCCGATCGGTTGCAGTCCTTCTTCGAACTGCGACGCGACGCCGACTGACGCGCGGACCGGGGCACGCGCCCGGGCGTCAGCGCGGAAGGTGCGGGACGACGTCGGTGCCGATCTGGTCGGCGTGATCGACGTCGCGGAGGTCGAGCAGCTGGAAGTACACGCGGCTCGCTCCGAGATCGCGGAGACGGCCGACCTTCTCGATCACCTCGTCCGGCGTCCCGATGATGTTCGCACCGTTGTCGAACTGCTCCCGGGACTGGCCGATCGCCGCCAACCGTCGCTCGATCTCGGCGTCGTCCGCCCCGACGATCGTGGGCAGCGCGATCGACAGCTTGAGCGACGCGGGGTCGCGATCGATGTCCTCGCACGCGGCGCGGACCACCGCGAACTTCTCGGCGACGACGTCCTCGGCGACGAAGCCGATGTTGAACTCGGTCGCGTAGCGCGCCGCGAGTGCCGGCGTGCGCTTCGGCCCGCCGCCGCCGACGATCACGGGCACCCGCTCCTGCGCGGGTTTCGGAAGAGCGGGCGCCTCGTCGAGGCGGTAGTGCTCGCCCTCGAAGGTGAAGGTCTCGGCATCCGGAGTCGCCCACAGGCCCGTGACGATCGCGAGCTGCTCCTCAAGCAGGTCGAACCGCTTGGCAGGGAACGGGATGCCGTACGCGGCATGTTCGCGCTCGAACCAGCCCGTGCCGAGTCCCAGCTCGGCGCGCCCGCCCGACATCGCGTCGACCTGGGCGACCTGGATCGCGAGGATACCGGGAACCCGATAGGTCACCGACGACACCAGGGTGCCGAGCCGGATGCGGGAGGTCTCGCGGGCGAGGCCGGCGAGCGTGGTCCAGGCGTCGGTGGGGCCGGGACGCGGGTCGCCTTCCCCCATGCGGAGGTAATGGTCGGAACGGAAGAACCCGTCCAGGCCGTGCTTCTCCGCGGAGCGGGCGAAAGCGAGCTGATCGTCGTACGAGAAGCCCTGCTGGGGTTCGGTGAACAGGCAGTATTCCACGGGGGCCTTTCGGGCG
>NZ_LDRU01000109.1 GCF_001476285.1 Microbacterium testaceum
GAGCACGTCGCGGGTCTGCGACACCATCGGTTGCGCGGGGGCGACGTCTTCGCCGGGCCAGCCGGGGATGACGCCGAGGGCGCCCAGGTGGTTGAGGTCGTAGAACGACGCGTCGGAGACGATGGCATCCGCGGTGCCGTAGATCCAGAGGATCGGCGGCTTCTGGGCGAGGTCGACGATCCCCGACACATCGAAGTAGCGGGGGGCCATGGTGTTGAGCACGCCGATGGTCCCGGGGGCGAACCCCGGCCAGTTCGGGCTCGCCACGGCGTCGCCGGGGTAGTTGCCGCCGGCGGTCGAGGTCGACAGCATCGACTCGACCCACACGTCCTCGTTCTCGCTCGCGTAGCCCGCGGCGACGTACCCCGATCGGAACACCGACCGCGGCGACGTGGGCGCCTCGTCGGTCGTGTCGCGGGCGGTCAGTCGCTGGACGAAGTCGGGGTTCGCGCCGCCCGCGCCGGTGCCGGCGTCGTCGTCGGTGAGACGCGAGCCGTCGCGGCGCGTGCCGCCGAAGCCGAACGGCGAGACGGGGGACTGCAGCGTCAGCGACAGCACGGGGTGGTCGAGCGCGTACTGCATCACCACTCCGCCGCCCATCGACCATCCGACGAGGTGCGCGGTGGGGATGCCGAGCGCCTCGAGGGCGGCGTGGACGTCGTCGCTGAAGTCACGGACGCCGCGTGTGGCATCCACGGGCATGTGCTCGGTGCCGCCGAAACCGCGCAGGTCGATCGCGAGCACGCGCAGGTCGCTGGGGAGGTCCTGCATGATCTCCTGCCAGAACAGCGACGACGACACGTTTCCGTGCACGAAAACGACCGTGTGCTCGGGCGACGTCGCGGGGTCGTCGCCGGTCCTCTCGAGCACATTCACGCTGAGGCGGTCGGTGTCGACGAGACGCGCGCTGATGCCGTCGAAGAGTGTCATGAGAGGGTCCTCCGTGTCGCTCGCGGGTGCCCCGGTACGCCCGCGATCCGACTCTAACGCCCGCCCCTCTCGGTCGCACTCGGGGTTGCCTGGGAGCGGATCGATGCCCTTCGTAGACTGTCGGACATGACGGATGCCACGACCTCTCTGCCCCCGATCGCGATCCTCGGCGCAGGCTCGATGGGAGGAGCCGTCCTCCGCGGTCTCGTCGCGGCCGGGCTGACGGGCGGCGGTGTCACCGCGACCAACCGCTCGATCGCGAAGGCCGCCGAGCTCGCCGAGCTCGAGGGTGTCACGAGCGTCGCCCTCGAGGCGGCTCCGGGCGGCAACACCGCCGCCGTGGCATCCGCCGACATCGTCCTCATCGGCGTGAAGCCGGCCATGGTCCCCGACCTGCTCGACGAGATCGCTCCTCACCTCCGCGCGGGCGCCGTGGTGGTCAGCCTCGCCGCCGGGGTCACTCTCGACACGTTCGCGAAGCACCTCGGCGCCGAGGTGGCCACGCTGCGTTCGATGCCGAACACGCCGTCGCTCGTGGGGAAGGGCGTCACCGGCCTCGCTGCCGGGCCCGCGGCATCCGCTGACGACGTCGCCGTCGTCCGTGCGCTGTTCGAGACGGTGGGGGCCGTGCTCGAGGTCCCCGAGGCGCAGATCGACGCGCTGTCGACGATCTCGGGCTCGGGCCCCGCCTACGTCTTCCTCCTCGTCGAGGAGTTCACCAGGGCGGCCGTCCGGATGGGGTTCGACGACGACCAGGCGCGGATGCTCGCCGAAGAGACCTTCATCGGAGCCACCGCGCTGATGGCGGCGTCGGATGTCGATCCCGCTGAACTCCGCCGCCGCGTGACCAGCCCCAAGGGCACGACGGAACGGGCCATCGCGGTGCTGCAGGACGCGAGGCTCGACCACACCTTCACGACGGCGGCCGAAGCGGCGCTCGCCCGCGCGAAAGAGCTCGCGGCGGGCAACTGACGAGCGATAAACGCTGTCCGCTCGCAGAAACGCGTGCAGCACGCGTTTCTGTGAGCGGAGAGCGTTTATGGGTGGGGGTGGGGCGCCGTCGCGGCGCGGACCCGCCGCGCCCTCGCTCCGGCCGTGCCGTCGCGCCTACGACGCCGCAGCGTCAGCGGTCGAGCGCCGCGAAGCGCTCGATGTCGGAGTTCGTCCCCGACACGATCACGAGGTCGTGGTTGGTGACGACCGTGTCGGCCTCGGCGTAGCGGAAGGGGCGGCCAGGGCTCTTCACCCCGACCACCGTCACGTTGTACTTCGTGCGGACGCCGGACTGATTGAGACCCACGCCGCGGATGAGCTTGGGCGGGTACATCTTGGCGAGGACGAAGTCGTCGTCGAAGCGGATGAAGTCGAGCATGCGTCCGCTCACGAGGTGCGCGACGCGCTCGCCGGCCTCGGCCTCGGGGTAGATGACGTGGTTCGCGCCCACGCGGGCGAGGATCTTGCCGTGCGACTGCGAGACGGCCTTCGCCCAGATCTGCGGCACCTTCAGGTCGACGAGGTTCGCGGTGATGAGGACGGATGCCTCGATGAGCGAGCCCACGGCGACGACAGCCACCTGGAAGTCCTGGGCGCCGATCTGACGGAGCGCGTCGATGTTGCGAGCGTCGGCCTGCACCGCGTGGGTCACCCGCTCCGACCACTTCTGCACGAGCTCGAGGTTGCCGTCGACCGCGAGCACCTCGCGGTCGAGGCGATCGAGTTCTCCGGCGCACGCGGCGCCGAAGCGCCCGAGCCCGATCACCAGAACGGGGGCGTCACTGCGGATGCGTTCAACCAACGATGGGCCTTTCGACGGGCAGCGCGTACAGCTGCGATCGAGACGAGGCCGCGACCGCGGCGGCGAGTGTCACAGTACCAATGCGCCCCATGAACATGGTCACGGCCAGAACGTAGACGGCGGGGTCGGGGAGCTCGGCGGTCAGGCCCGTCGACAGGCCCACCGTGGCGAACCCCGAGATCACGTCGAAGAGCACGTGCTCGATCGGCGCGTCGGTGATCCGGCTGATCGTCACCGTCGAGATCGCGACGATCGTCGCCCCCCACGCCACGACCGAGAGGGCGACCCGCTGCACGTCGCTGGGGATGCGTCGACCGAAGGCCTGCACCGAGGGACGTCCCTTGGCCTCGGAGAACACCGCGAGGGCGAGGACCGCGAGGGTCGTGACCTTGATCCCGCCGGCGGTGGATGCCGAGCCCCCGCCGACGAACATGAGCATCGACCCGACGATCAGGGTGGCCCCGTTGAGGTCGCCGATGTCGATGACCGAGAAGCCGCCCGACCGCGTCATCGCGGAGAGGAAGAAGGCCTGGAACGTCGTGTCCCACGCGTCCATGCTCCCGAAGGTCAACGGGTTGTCGTATTCCAACAGCAGAATGACACCTGCTCCGGCGAAGAAGAGGATCACCGTGGTGATGATGGTGAGCTTCGCGTGCAGGGACCACAGTCGGAATCGCCAGTAGTGACGCCACAGCGTGAAGATGACCGGGAAGCCGATCGACCCGAGGAAGACGCCCAGCATCAGCACCGTGAGGAGGAAGTAGTCCTGCGCGAACGGCGTGAGCCCGTCCGCGTTCGGGACGAACCCCGTGTTGGTGAAGGCCATCGCCGCGTAGTACGGCGCCTCCCAGAGGGCGACGAAGGGGTCGATGCCGCCGATCACGAGCGACGGATAGATGAGGACCGTGAGCCCCGCCTCGATCACGAGGGTCGACAGGGCGACGGTCCGCAGAAGCTGGCCGACCTCGCCGAGGCGGACCGTCTGGCCCTCGTTGACCGGCCCGCCGTGGGCGCGCAGCGGGTTGCTGTCGCCTGCGGCGATCAGCTTCGCCCGCAGGCCCAGCCGCTTCGAGATGACCAGACCCAGGATCGAAGCGAGGGTGAGCACGCCCAAGGCACCGACGTTCACCCCGATGTACGTGATGACGTGGCCGAGCGGCGACCAGTGCGTGTACATGTTCACCGTCGACAGGCCGGTCACGCAGATCGTCGAGACGGCGGTGAACAGGGCATCGGCGAACGGCGTGCGCTGTCCGCTCGCCGAAGCCTGGGGGAGCGAGAACAGCGCGGTGAAGAGCAGGATGAGCGCGACGAAGACGAGGACCGCGAAACGCGCCGGCGATGACGTCGTCAGATTCCGCAGTCGGTCCCATGCCTCGGCCGCCATGCGTCGCGCGCGCACGGACAGGCGCACCTCATTCGGCGTCGCTGCCATGCGCCGCTCCCTTCGGTGCCCGAACCCGAATCATGGTACTCGGGCGGGGGCGCGGCTAACCTAATGCCATGGCGGACATCTTCGACGTGATCGCTGACGGAACGCGTCGCGACATCCTTCAGCTGCTCCTGGAGCGGGCGACCGGTGGCGAGCGCGGAACGAGCGTGTCGCAGATCGTGTCGGCGCTCGGCGTGAGCCAGCCGACCGTCTCGAAGCACCTGAAGGTGCTCCGTGAGGCGCAGCTCGTCACGGTTCGCGAGGAGGGGCAGCACCGGTACTACAGCCTGGCCGTCGCCCCGCTCGACGAGGTCGACGACTGGCTCGTGCCGTTCTTCTCGGTGGATGCCGAGAACGAGCCGGCTCTGCCGGAATCGGCGATGCACTACGCCGAGGTCGTGGGTCGCGCGGCCGCCTCGGTGAAGCACTCTGTGGCGACGGCATTCCGCAAACTGCCCGGGCGGTGATTCGCATACGCGAATCACAGTGGCCACATAGGTTTACAGCCGTCGCACCCAGACCCTAGAGTGTCCAGCATCGAAGGGTGAGTCCACCCAGGACGAAGGGTGAACGATGGCAGAGCTTCCCGACATGCGCTTCCTCACGGTCGCGGAGGTCGCCGAGCTCATGCGCGTCTCGAAGATGACGGTCTACCGTCTGGTGCACGCCGGTGAACTGCCGGCCGTGCGCTTCGGACGCAGCTATCGTGTGCCGGAATCGGCCGTCGCCGAGGCCGTGCAACGCCCGGTGTCCGACGTCGGCTAGACTGATCCGAGGCTTTTTTCCAACGCCTGCTGTTCCCGGGGGCCGACATCGGCACCCAGACCCCGACTTAGTGAGGTTTTCCGTGGGTTCTGTCATCAAGAAGCGCCGTAAGCGCATGGCGAAGAAGAAGCACCGCAAGCTGCTTCGCAAGACTCGTCACCAGCGCCGCAACAAGAAGTAAGCGGCCACCACACCGAGCGCCTGTCCGATGCGACGGGCGCTTCGTGTATGCGCCCGCCAGATCCGCTCTTCGGAGGAAAGCATGCAGTCCATCACCATCGCCGAGCTGCGCGCCGGTCGCGATCGTCCGCTCATCGACGTGCGCGAGGAGCACGAGTTCGCCGCGGGACACGTCCCCGGTGCCGTGAACATCCCCATGTCGATGCTCGGTGACCACCTCGACGAGATCCCCGCCGAGCCGTTCGACGTCATCTGCCAGGCGGGCGGGCGCTCCGCGCGCGTGGTCGAGGCTCTCTCGGCGCGTGGCCACGACGCCACGAACGTCGAGGGCGGCACGGGCGAATGGATCGCCGCGGGCTACGACGTCGAGGTCTGACCTCACCGTTCATCCTCCTAGGATGAAGACGTGACGACCCTCACGTTGATCGGTAAGCCCGACTGCCACCTCTGCGAGGTCGCCGAGCAGATCGTCGAGACGGTCGTCGCCGAGCTCCCCTCCGACGTGGCGGACCGCGTCGTCATCGACCATGCCTCGATCGCGGATGACGCCGCGCTCTACGAGAAGTGGTGGGAGAAGATCCCCGTCGTCCTCATCGACGGAGAACTCCACGCGCACTGGCGCGTCTCGGCCGACCGACTGCGCACCACCCTGTTGGCTGCCGACACCGAAGGAACCCCCGCGTGAGCATCCGACACATCGTCCTCTGGAAGCTGGCGGCCGACGACGCCGACACTCGTGCGCTGCACGCCGAGCAGATCGAAGAACGTCTGCTCGGGCTGCGCGACGTCATCGACGAGATCGAGCACCTCGAGATCGGGCGCAACGTCGTCTCCCCGCAGACCAACTGGGATGTCGCGCTCGTCAGCCAGTTCGCGGATGCCGACGCCCTCGAGCGCTATCAGGTGCACCCCGCGCACCAAGAGGTGGCCGCCTTCGTGCGGTCGGTCGTCGCCGAGCGCGCGTGCGTCGACTACCCCGCCTGAGCTCGACCGTGTAGACCACGACCGCCTGAGCTCGAGCGCTCAGAGCGCGGTCGCGTGGAGCCCGGTCGGTCGTCGAGAGCCGGGCTTCAGCCGATCGGTCGGATCGTCGCGGGCGCCGGCGCGAGAGCGACGCGGATGTGATCTTCCGGGTCCAAGCGGAGCTCGGACGGGTGCTCGACGACGACCTGAACGCCGTCGGAGGTGCGGACGGTGGATCGTCGCGCGCTGCCGAGGAACGTCGTCGCCTCGACGACGGCATCCATCCCGGGGTCGTCCGATCCGATGACCAGGACGTTCTCGGGGCGCACGATGACCTCGCAGTGACCGTCGGCAGCGGGGCGGGCGAGGGGCACCTCTCGGCCCCAGACCTCGACGATCGAGC
This sequence comes from Microbacterium testaceum, assembly GCF_001476285.1. GTDB lineage: Bacteria > Actinomycetota > Actinomycetes > Actinomycetales > Microbacteriaceae > Microbacterium > Microbacterium testaceum_B. Next base: position 6,469 of record NZ_LDRU01000109.1, read on the forward strand.
CATCGACGATACCCGGCACAGCGTTGACAGGGCCGAGTACCTCGGCGACCACGGCGTCGTCGACGCGCGTGTAGAGCTCGTCCGGGGACCCCGCGGCGATGACGCGGCCTCGATCCATGACGACCAGGCGATCGGCCACGGCCGCGGCCTCGGCCGTGTCGCGCGTGACCCAGAGCGTCGTCACCCGGCGCGCGCGGAGCTCGTGCACGACCCGGTCGCGCGTCTCGGCCCGCGCCGCGGTCGGAAGCGCGGCGAGAGGATCGTCGAGCGCGAGGGCTCCGGGGCCGGTCGCCAGAGCACGTGCGAGAGCCCAACGCTGGCGGTCGCCGTGCGCGAGCCGGTGCACGAGCTTGTCCAGCGCCCCGAGACCCACGACCTGCGCCAGGCGGGTCGCCTCGGCCTCGGCATCTGGTCGTCCCACTCGTCGCGCCATGGCGGCGATCGAGGTGCCTACGCGGCCGAATCGCGCGACGGGGGTGCGGTCACGGACCTCCGGTATCCGCGGAGCCGCCGCCCCCGCGCGTCCGTCGACGGTGATGACTCCGGCGTCGGGACGCTCGGCGCCCGTCACCGCGCGCAGCAGCGTCGAGGCTCCGCACCCGATCGGGCCGACGAAGGCGATGATCTCGCCCGACCGTATCTCGAGGTCGATGTCACGCAGCACGGGATTGCCCGCACGGGAACGGCGCACGCCCTGCAGGGAGATCGCCCACCCCGCCCGCGCGGAGTCGCCGGTCGAGGGCGGCGGGTCCACGGAGCGCACGGTGGTCATGCGTCGACGTTACGAGCCCCCTATGACGTGACGACGCCCGGGGAGTGAACCCCGGGCGTCGGTCGCTCGAACCTTACGGGGCGAGGCGGGTCGGACCGCGGAACAGGTAGGTGACCTCGCGGATCGAGGATTCGCCGAGCAGGAGCATCAGCACGCGCGCGAGACCCATGCCGAAACCGCCGTGCGGCGGGGCGCCGAAGCGGAAGAAGTCGAGGTAGAAGTCGAGGTGCTCGGGGTCGAGACCCTTCTCCTTCGCCTGCTCGATGAGCACGTCGACCCGGTGCTCGCGCTGCGCGCCGGTGGTGATCTCGACGCCGTTGAAGAGCAGGTCGTACGACTTGGTCAGCCCGGTCTCTTCGTCACGCATGTGGTAGAAAGCGCGGATCTCGGGGTGGTAGTCGGTGATGAACACGAACTGGTGCCCGTACGTCTCGGCCACGTGGGCCGCGATCTGGCGCTCGCCCTCGGGGTCGAGGTCGCCGTCGGTGCGGGGGATCTCGTAGCCGCGAGCGGCGACGATCTCGCGCGCCTCGGCGAGCGGGATGCGCGGGAAGGGCAGCGTCGGCACCTGGACCTCGATGCCGAACAGCTCCTGGATCTCGGCGCCGTGCTTGTCGGCGACGGCCTGGAACGCCGTGTGCAGGAGTTCTTCCTGCATGCGCGCGACGTCTTCGTGCGAGTCGATCCAGCTGATCTCGGCGTCGATCGAGGTGAACTCGGTCGCGTGACGGCTGGTGAACGAGGGGTCGGCGCGGAACGCGGGAGCGATCTCGAAGATCTTGCCGAACCCGGCGACCTGGGCCATCTGCTTGAAGAACTGCGGGCTCTGCGCGAGGTAGGCCGTCTTGTCTTCGAAGTAGGGCACCTCGAACAGCTCGGCGTTCGACTCCGAGGGGGATGCCATGAGCTTGGGGGAGTGCACCTCGATGTAGTCGCGCTCGACCCAGTACGTGCGCATGGCGTGCTCGAGCGTCGTCTGCACGCGGAAGATGAGGTTGTTGCGGCGCTGACGCAGGTCGATGAAGCGCCAGTCCATGCGCTTGTCGGGGCTGCTGTCGGCGGCGATCGGCGTCTCGGGGTTCGCCGCGGCGGCGATGACCAGCTCGCCGACCTTGATCTCGACGCCGCCGAGCTTGACGCGCTCGTCGTGCTTCAGCTCACCGCGCACGGTGAGGAACGTGCCGGTCGCGAGGGCACCGATCTTCTCGGTGAGCGCGAGGGCAGCGGCATCCTGATCCGTGGCGTCCTCGGACGGGCGGGTGGCCGGGTTGACCAGCTGCACGGCACCCGTCTCGTCGCGGAGCACGACGAACTGCACCTTCTTCTGATCGCGCACGGTTTCGACCCATCCCGACACCTCGACGGGGCCGGCGGGGAGGGATTTCAGCTGGTTGACCAGGACGCGTTCGCTCACGATCGACCAGTCTACGTGTGGGGGTGAGGCGGCCCGCGCTCAGCGGCCGGAGCCGGCCGTCAGCCCCGCCTTGACGTGACGCTGCGCCGCGAGGATGACCACGAGAGCGGGCACGCTGGCGATGAGCGACGCCGCCATGGTCGCCGCCCACGTGTTCAGGTTCGAGTTCGACAGCGCCAGGATCAGCACCGAGATGGGGTACATCTCGTTGCGGTTCACCAGCGTCAGGCCGAAGAGCAGATCGCCCCAGCTGAAGAGGAACGCGAACACACCGGCGGTGACGATCGCGTTGCGCGACAGCGGAACGACGATCCGCCACAGCGTCCCGAGAGGCCCGAGGCCGTCGACGGTGGCCGCCTCGATCACCTCGGTGTCCAGGCGCAGCATGAACGCGCGCATGACGATCACCGCGAAGGGCACTCCGGCGGTGGAGTTGGCGAGGATGAGCCCGATGAACGTGTTCAGCAGGCCCCACGAGTTGAACATCGCGTAGAAGGACGTCGCCAGCACGACGCTCGGGATCATCTGCGCCAGCAGCAGGAGGATCAGAGCGATGCTCACGGCCCGAGACCGGAGCCGACTGAGCGCGTACGCCGCGGGGATCGCGACGAGCAGGGTCACCAGCACCGAGCCCAGCGAGACCAGGATCGACACCCGCAGGCCACCGATCCCCGCGTCGTCCAGGGCCATCTGGTACCCGCCGAGACCGGGCGAGGCCGGGAACCACGCGGTGTCGGCCGAGTTCGCCTGCGGTTGGAGGGATGCCGAGATCATCCAGTAGACAGGGAAGAGATACACCGCGAGCACCGCGACCGTGACGATCGTCCACGTCCAGCCGCGACGGCGGCGGCGCCTCGAGACGGCGGAGGGCGTGAGCGGCGCCGCGTCGACGGCGGGCGCGGCGGGCAGGGTCGCGGTCATTCCTCACGCTCCCGACGGATCGACATCACGGTGTACGCGATGGCGAAGAGGATGCTGATACCGAGCAGCAGCATGCCGTAGGCGCCGCCCTGCCCGAACTGGAACTGCTGGAAGGCCTGTCGGTACGACAGGAGGCCGAGCGTGACCGTGCTGTTCGCGGGACCGCCCGCGGTCAGCACGAGCACGAGGTCGACGATGAGCAGCGTGTAGACGACGCTCATCACCACGAGCACCGAGACGACGGGCCAGATCGTGGGCAGCACGATCGCGGTGAGTCGGCGCCAGGCGCCGGCGCCGTCGAGTTGCGCCGCCTCGAGCTGCTCGGCGGGGACCTGCTTGAGGGCGGCACCGAGGATGGTCGCCCAGTACGGCAGGCTCGCCCAGACCGCGACGACGATCACGGCGGGCAGTGCGGTCGCCGGATTCGCGAGCCACGCCTGGACGGGGATGCCGAGGGTGCCGAGGATGTCATTGATGGGGCCGTCGCCGGCCAGGAGTGATTTCCACACCGTCGCGACGACGACGGCGGGCAGCAGCCACGGCAGAAGGATGAGGGTCGGGAGCCAGCGGCTGCCCGGGAACGTGCGCGCGAACAGCAGCGCCAGCAGCAGGCCCAGGACGAGCTCCACGGCGACGGAGACGACCGTGATCGTCACGGTGTTCGTGAGAGCGCGGAAGGTGATCGGCTCGGCGAGGATCGCCTCGAAGTTGGCCGTGCCGACGAACGGTGCTCGGCCGGTGATGAAGGTGCCGGTCGTGTAGTTCGTCGTGCTCATGTACACGCCGTACCCGAGCGGGAAGAGGAAGAAGACGACGAAGAACACGATGGCCGGGGTGAGGAACCCCCACAGCTCACCGCGCTGACGCGCCGCGAGAGAACGCCGGAACCGGCCGGGGGCGGGAGCCCCCGACCGGCCAGTCGTTTTCAGCGTGTCCGCTGTCACTTGCCGCTGGCCTGCTCCAGCGCGGCCTGCGCGGTCTGCCCGCCGACGGTCGCGGCCTGGATCGCGTCGACGTACTGCTGCTGCAGCGTATTCCACTCGGTGCCCAGCTGCGCGGAGTTGTACGCACCATCGACGGCGTCGACGAACGGAGCGGCCGCGGGCACCTTCTCGACGAAGGCGGTCTGCGCGCTCTGCAGAGCGGGAATGTACCCGCCCTGAACGGCGGTGTCGATCTGGTTCTCCTCGGATGCGCGGCACTTGATGAGAGCTGCGGCGGCCGCCTCCTTCTGGGCATCCGCGTTCGCCGCGGCGCCGTAGACGTAGCCCAGGAGGTTCACCTTCGGCGACTCACCGGACTTCGCGGTGGGGAAGGGGAACGTGCCCCACTCGAAGGGGATCGAGGTGTCGACGAGGTTCCACGGACCCGAGACGGTCAGCGCCGCCTTCTGCGAGGTCCACTGGTCGATCGACTCCCAGCCCCAGTTCACGAACTCGGACGACAGCGAGCCGTTCGCGACGAGGTTCTTGTACAGATCGACCGCCTCGACAGCGCCGGCGCCGGTCGGGTCGGCGGGGTCGCCGCCGGCCGAGAGCAGGAACGGCAGGAAGTACACCGGGGTCGAGCCGTCGCCGCCGATGCCGGGGAGCACGATGCCCTTCTGGTCGGCGGTGGTGAGGGAGCCCGCGAGCTTGACGAGGTCGTCGAACGTCTTCGGGGCCGTCTCGGGGATGCCGGCGGCCGCGAACGCCGCCTTGTTGTAGAAGATCGCGTAGTCCTCGACCTGGACCGGCAGGCCGTAGAGCGTGTCCTGGTAGGTGCCGAGACCGGCGACGCTGTCGGCCAGACCGTCGGTGCCGATGCCGTACTGGCTGAGGTCGGCGAGGACGCCCTGCGAGGCGAGCTGGGGGAGCTGGGTGTCGGTGGAGAGCAGGGCCACGTCGGGCAGCGCCTTGGCGCCCGCCGCCTGCAGCAGCTTCGTCGTGTAGTCACCGGACTGCGTCTGGACGTCCACCGTGATGCCGAGCTGGGACGCGCAGTCCTCGAAGTACTTCTTCTGCAGCCCCTGGTACGGCTCGAAATCGATGCTGTTCCACACCGTCAGGCTGACGCCGTCGAAGCCGTCGGTCTGGGCGGGTGCGGCCTGGCCGCCGCCTCCGGAGCAGGCCGTGAGGGCGAGCGCGGCGGTGAGGCCGACGGCGGGCAGTGCGACGCGTCGGAGTCGCTGCGACGTGGATGCCATGGGTGTGTCCGTTCCCGACGACGCCGACGGCGCCGATCGACATGTGCTGTGGGGGTGAGCGGCGGAGTCCGCCCGCGTCACCCCTCACTCTGGGGTGTTCACGTGACGAACAGGGAACGAACATGTCACGCGGTGTAACACCCGGCCGTGTCGGAGCGAGAGAGCGGGCAGGGTGAAGGCATGGCATCCCCTTCTTCTTCCGTGTCTCGCCGCGTGCTCGTCGACACCGACACGGGTCTCGACGACGCCCACTCGCTGATGTACCTGCTGGCGCAGCCCGACGTCGAGATCGAGGCAATCACCACGATCTACGGCAACACGCCGGTCGAGGACTCGGCGCGCAACGTCCGCACCGTCCTCCGGCTCGCCGGGCGCGAGGACATCCCGATCCACCTCGGCGAAGCCGCCCCCATCGAGGGTGAGGCGTCGATCGCCGACTTCGTGCACGGTGTCGACGGACTCGGCGATCGCTTCGAGCGCGCCGAACTGCGGGTCGAGGACGAGAGCGCGGTGGATGCCATCGTCCGCATCGCCGCGGAGAACCCGGGCGAGGTCGACCTCCACCCCCTCGGCCCGCTGACGAACATCGCTCGGGCGCTCGAGCGCGACCCCGAGCTCTTCCTGAAGTACCGTTCCGTGGTCATCATGGGCGGTGCCGGACCGTACCCCGCTCCGGGCGGGGCGACGCTCACGGATGCCAACACCGCCAACGACCGCCGTGCCGCCGAGATCGTCTTCGGCGCGCGCAACAACGGCAACGTCGTCATGGTGGGCGTGAACGTGACCGCCCAGGCGATCCTCGACGAGCACGTGCTCACCGTGTTGCGAGGGATCGGCACCCCGTGGGCGACGTTCGCGGGCGAGGTGCTCGACGCCTACAACGACTTCTACCAGTACAAGTGGGGTCGCCGGATCTCCTCGGCGCATGACGGCCTGGCCACGGTCGTGCTGCACCGTCCCGAGATCGTCACCGGCTGGATCGAGGGACCGGTGGACTTCACCCCGTACGCCGACTCGCTCGCCACGCGGATCGCCCTGACGAACGACGGGCTGCCGCTGGTCTGGGGGACGCCGGACGGGCCGTCGGTCCGCGCCGTCACGTCGTTCGACAAGACGGAGTTCCTCCGCCGCTTCGTGCAGGCCCTCTCGACCGGCCCGGCCTCGCGCGGCTGATCTTGAGGCGTGCTCCCGCCGACGCTCGGCGGGAGCACCCCCGGCTCAGCGCGCGCCGGCGCGGGCGGGGTGGTCGTCCGCGAGGCGGTCGCGGCGGTCGGAGCGCAGGCGGGAGCGGAACGTGCCGTCCTTCGGGAAGCCGCCGTACAGTCCGCGCTCGGTGAGGGCGGGGACGAGCATCTCGGCGAAGTCCTCGACCGACGCGGGCGACAGGAACGGGTGCAGCAGGAAGCCGTCGACTCCCGACTCCTCGACGAACGACCCGATCGCGTCGGCGACGGCGTCGGGGGTGCCGAGGAACCTGTCGTCGGCGAACGCCGTGACCCTTGCGAACTGACGGCGCACATCGCCCGCCGTCAGTGTGGGCGCGTCCGCGCGGGTCTCCTTCGTCTGCGTGGCGTTGGTGGCGCGCTTGACGAGCGGCTCGTCGTCCGCGTATCGCGAGAAGTCGATGCCGCCCCACCCGGCGTAGGCGGCGAGCTGAGCCTCGGAAGAGTAGTGCGCCTGGAGCGAGTCGATCTTCTCCTGCACCGCGATGTCGGTCGGGGCCACCACGAGGTTCATGCCGACGACGGCGCGGATCTGCGTGGCATCCCGGCCCAATTCTTCGGCCCTTTTGCGGATGCCGGCGAGCCCCTCGCGGATCGCCACGGGGTCGCTGTCGCCCACGAAGATCAGCTCGGCGTGGCGCGCGGCGAACTCGCGGCCGCGCGGCGACCAACCGGCCTGGATGATGACCGGTGTGCGCTGCGGCGACGGGGTGCTGAGGTGCGGTCCCGCGACGCGGAAGTGCTCGCCCTCGTGATCGATGCGGTGGACCTTCGCGGGATCGGCGAAGCGCCCGGTGGCCTTGTCGCCGAGGAACGCGTCGTCTTCCCAGCTGCGTTCCCACAGCGCGTACGCGACCTCGAGGAACTCGTCGGCCCGGTTGTAACGCTGATCGTGGGCGAGCACGTCGAGGCCGAAGTTCGCGGCGGCCCCCGGGAGGTACGAGGTGACGACGTTCCAGCCGATGCGCCCGTCCGTGAGGTGGTCGAGGGTCGAGAACCGACGTGCGTGCGCGAAGGGGTGCTCGTACGTGGTCGAGACGGTCGTGCCGAAGGCGAGGTTCTCGGTGACGGCGGCGAGCGCGGGGATGTGCAGCATCGGGTCGAGCGCAGGCAGTTCGACGCCGGTCTCGATCGCCGTCGCGGCGGAGCCGCGATACGTGTCGTACATGCCGAGCACGTCGCCGAAGAAGAAGAGATCCATGCCGGCGGCTTCGACGCGGCGGGCCTGGTCGGTCCAGTAGCGCAGCGAGGTCGCGGAGAGGCGGTCGTCGGCGGGATGCGTCCACATGCTCGCCGCCGAGGAGCCGTTGCCCACGCACGCCTGCTCGTACAGACCGAAGAGCAGGGGGCGGGGATCAGACATTCGCGGGGGTCCGTTCTTCTCGGGCGGGGGTGCGCCAACGGACTTCTCCGCCGACGACGGTGTGGGATGCCTCGGCGGGGGCGTTCCCGCGGAGTTCCCCAGTTGCGT
>NZ_LDRU01000011.1 GCF_001476285.1 Microbacterium testaceum
TCCGTGCTGCTCGCCGTCGGCGAGACGATGGCGATGCTGGCCCCCGCCGACGGCGGGGGAGTGATGGGTGCCGTGGACTTCCTCGTCGACGCGGGCGGCGCGGAGTCGAACGTCGCCGCGCATGCCGCCGCCGGAGGAATGACCGCCCGCTGGTTCAGCAGGCTCGGCGCCGACGCGCTCGGCGATCGGGTGCTGCGGCAGGTCGCCGCGCGCGGTGTCGACACCGCGGGGGTCGTGCGCGACGTCGAGCGCCCGACAGGGCTGTACGTCAAAGACCCCGGCCGCGGTGTGCGGTACTACCGGCGCGGGTCCGCGGCATCCGCCCTCTCGTCGACGGATGCCGAGGTCCTCGCCCTCGACGACGTCTCCGTGCTGCACGTGTCGGGGATCACGGCGGCCATCTCGACCTCCGCGCGCGGGTTTCTCTTCGCGGCGATGGCCCGCGCCCGGTCGCGGGGCGTGACGGTGAGCTTCGACGTGAACCACCGGTCGGCGCTCTGGTCGGCGGCCGAGGCTGCCCCCGTGCTCGCCGACCTCGCAGCCCGCGCCGACGTCGTCTTCGTCGGACGCGACGAGGCCGAGACCCTCTGGAAGACACCCCGCGACGTCGACGTCCGCGCCCTGTTCCCCGACGTTCCGGAACTCGTCGTGAAGGACGGCGACATCGGCGCGACCGTGTTCGCGGGCGCCGAGCGCACGTTCGTCCCCGCTCTTCGCGTCGAGGTCCTTGACGCCGTCGGCGCGGGCGACGCCTTCGCCGGCGGGTATCTCGCGGCGCGTGCTCGCGGTGGCGATCCCGCGGCTCGCCTCGCGGCGGGGCACGAGAGGGCGGCCCTGACGCTTCGCACCTACGGCGACTCCCTGGACGACTCCGGGGCGCGCCGAGGCTCCGACTGAGACGACTTCCGAGCTGACCCGTCTCGACGCGGGCGTCGCCGTGTCCGGTCGCGTTCAGCGGGCCGAGGTCCAGTGGGCCGGGGTCCAGTGGGCCGGGGTCCAGCGGGCCGGGGTCAGCGGGAGAGCGTCACCTCAGGCGAGCGGCGGGCCGATGACGAAGTCGGTCGCGGCTTTCCACGGGGCCAGGATGACGGCGTCGCCCGTGAAGAGGAACGTCTGGTTGTAACGGCCGTCGATCTTGTACGTCAGGTAGGTGCCGCGCGGGCCTTCCTCGGTGAACCAGGCGCTGTCGGTGGTGAGCTCAGCGACGAGGGCGTCCCAGTCCGTCCGCGACGCCGGCGACCACGTGTAGTCGTCGCCGGCGGGTGACCCATCGGTGGAGCATCTGGGACCCTGTGCGATCGCGGGGTAGTCCGGGAGTGTGACGGCCCCCTCGGGGAGAACGACGTCGCGCACCGTCTTCCCGGATGCCGGATCCATGATGTTGTCACACGTCGGCGCCACGCGCGCGGAGGCCGGAGCCGTGAGACGCGCATCGGTGGTCGCGCTGACGCTCGGGGTGGGGGTGGCGGCCGCCACGGTCGGCGGGGTGGTCCGAGCCGCATCGCCCGAGGGCGTGGCATCCGGAACGCACGCCGTGAGAATCGACAACGTCACCCCGGCGAGCGCGAGGATCACGGGTGCTCGGCGAGTACGCGGCGAGAGGGAGGGCACGGGTTCACCGTAGCGCGCCGTGCGCCGAGAGCGCCGTCGACCGCACCCCTGCCCGCTCGCGAGGTCCCTGAGCCCGTCGAAGGGACTGAGACGAGTCGCGAGGCCCCGGGCCGTCCCGCGGACTCCGTCCCCGACACGCCGCCCAGGCCCTGTCCCCGCCCGCGCGCCGCCCACCGACTCCGCCTGACGGCACACTGCGCGAGCGCGCCATCGCCGCGTTCGTGACAGTTCGCGCACATCCGTGCAAGCCCGCGCCGGGAATCGCGGCGAGGAGGAGGATGGATGCATCCGCATCGACCCTCCTGAGGAGACCCATGCACGTCAACGCCTACGCGGCGTCGTCCGCGACCTCGCCCCTCGAGCCCACGACCATCGAGCGTCGTGACGTCGGCCCGAAGGACGTCCTCATCGACATCGCCTACGCCGGCATCTGCCACTCCGACATCCACACCATCCGCGGCGAGTGGGGCGACGTGCCCTACCCCCTGACCGTCGGCCACGAGATCGTCGGCACGGTCGCCGAGGTCGGCTCCGAGGTGACCTCGCACAAGGTCGGCGATCGCGTCGGCGTCGGCTGCATGGTCAATTCGTGCCGCGAGTGCGACAACTGCCTCGCGGGCGAGGAGCAGTACTGCGAGAAGGGCAACATCGGCACCTACGCCGGTAAGGACGTCGACGGCACCATCACGCAGGGCGGCTACAGCGAGAGAATCGTCGTCGACGAGCACTTCGTGCTGCGCGTGCCCGAGTCGATCCCCTACGAGAAGGCCGCTCCGCTGCTCTGCGCCGGCATCACGACGTACTCGCCGCTGAACCACTGGAACGCCGGCCCCGGCAAGAAGGTCGCGGTCGTGGGTCTCGGCGGACTCGGCCACATGGCCGTCAAGATCGCCCACGCCATGGGTGCCGAGGTCACGGTGCTGTCGCAGACGCTCAGCAAGAAGGACGACGGCCTGAAGATGGGCGCCGACCACTACTACGCCACGAAGGACGACGAGACGTTCGAGAAGCTCAAGAAGAGCTTCGACCTCATCATCAACACGGTCAGCGCCCCGCTCGAGCTGCGGAAGTACCTCGGCCTGCTCACGCTCAACGGCACGATGGTGAACGTCGGCGCCCCGCCGGAGCCCCTGCCCATCCAGGTCTTCACGCTGTTCACCAACCGCCGTTCGTTCGCCGGTTCGTCGATCGGCGGCATCCGCGAGACCCAGGAGATGCTCGACTTCTGCGCCGAGCACGGCATCGCGCCCGAGACCGAGCTCATCTCGGCCGACCAGATCAACGAAGCCTACGAGCGCGTGCTCAACAGCGACGTGCGCTACCGCTTCGTCATCGACGCGAAGACCTTCGCCCCCGCCTGACCCCGGCTCCGGATGCCACGGCCCCGACATTCCCTAGAGCGTCGGGGCCGCGGCGTCCCTCGCCCTGTGCCGTCGTGCGGAGTTCGTGCCCGACACGCCGTGACCCGTGCCGCGGGCACCGGCGTGTCTCTCTCGGGTTCCGCCTGACGGCTCGCGGTTCCGGATGCCGTGGCCTCGACGTTTCCGGGTCGCCGGGGCCGCGGCATCCCTGTCCCCGTGCCGTCGTGCGGAGTTCGTGCCCGACACGCCGTGACCCGTGCCGCGGGCACCGGCGTGTCTCTCTCGGATTCCGCCTGAGGGCTCGCGGTTCCGGATGCCGTGGCCTCGACGTTTTCGGGTCGTCGGGTCCGCGGCATCCCTGTCCCCGTGCCGTCGTGCGGAGTTCGTGCCCGACACGCCGTGACCCGTGCCGCGGCGACCGGCGTGTCTCTCTCGGATTCCGCCTGAGGGCTCGCGGTTCCGGATGCCGTGGCCTCGACGTTTTCGGGTCGTCGGGTCCGCGGCATCCCTGTCCCTGTGCCGTCGTGCGGAGTTCGTGGGCGACACGCCGTGTGCCGGGCCGCGGCCATCGGCGTGTCTCTCTCGGGTTCCGCCTGAGGGCTCGCGGTTCCGGATGCCGTGGCCTCGACGTTTTCGGGTCGCCGGGGCGGCGGCATCCCTGTCCCTGTGCCGTCGTGCGGAGTTCGTGGGCGACACGCCGTGTGCCGGGCCGCGGCCATCGGCGTGTCTCTCTCGGGTTCCGCCTGACGGCCCGCGCCCGGCCCGCGCCCCGCCCCACCCTACGCGCCAAAGCGGCGCCGCCCCGCAGGGCGACGCCGCTTTCGACGAGAGCGTTACGCCTGACCGAGCGCTGCCGACACGACCGCCCGCGCCTCTTCCTGCACCTCGCGGAGGTGCTCCTCGCCGCGGAGCGACTCGGCGTACAGCTTGTAGACATCTTCGGTGCCGGAGGGGCGGGCGGCGAACCACGCGGACTCGGTCTGCACCTTGAGGCCGCCGATCGCGGCGCCGTTGCCGGGCGCGTGCGAGAGCTTCGCGGTGATCGGCTCACCCGCGAGTTCGGTGGCGGTCACGGCATCCGGCGACAGCTTCGACAGCGCCGACTTCTGCGCGGGCGACGCGGGGGCGTCGACGCGCTGGTAGGCCGAGGCGCCGAACTCGGCCTCGAGCTCGGCGTACCGCTGCGACGGCGTCTTGCCGGTGACCGCGAGGATTTCGGCGGCGAGCAGGCAGAGCAGGATGCCGTCCTTGTCGGTGGTCCAGACGGTGCCGTCCTTGCGCAGGAACGACGCTCCGGCCGACTCCTCACCGCCGAAGGCGACGGAGCCGTCGAGCAACCCGGGGACGAACCACTTGAAGCCGACGGGAACCTCGAGCAACTGCCGCCCGAGCGACGCTGCCACCCGGTCGATGATCATCGACGACACGAGGGTCTTGCCCACGGCGGCGTCGGCGGGCCAGTTCGGACGGTGCGAGAACAGGTAGTCGATCGCGACCGCGAGGTAGTGGTTGGGGTTGATCAGCCCCGCGTCGGGGGTGACGATGCCGTGGCGGTCGGCGTCCGCGTCGTTACCGGTGAGGATGTCGTACTCGTCACGCGCGGCGACGAGCGACGCCATGGCCGACGGCGACGAGGGATCCATGCGGATCTTCTCGTCCCAGTCCAACGTCATGAACTTCCACGTCGGGTCGACCTCGGGGTTCACGACGGTGAGGTCGAGGCCGTACACCTCGGCGATGAGCGCCCAGTACTCGACCGACGCTCCGCCGAGCGGGTCGGCGCCGATGCGGACTCCGGCGCTCTTGATCGCGTCGACGTCGATGATGGATGCCAGATCCCGCACGTACGCGTCGCGGAAGTCGTACTGGCCCAGGCCGTCGAGGTCGATGTCGGCGTGACGGGTGCGCTTCACGCCCTCGAGACCCGCGGCGATGAGCTCGTTCGCGCGGTCGGCGATCCAGCCGGTCGCGTCGGTGTCGGCGGGGCCGCCGTGCGGGGGGTTGTACTTGAAGCCGCCGTCGCGCGGAGGGTTGTGCGACGGGGTGACGACGATGCCGTCGGAACGGCCCGGATCGTCGAGAGCGCGGCCGCGGTTGTAGGTGAGGATCGCGTGGCTGAGTGCGGGGGTCGGCACCCACGAGTCGCGCGAGTCGACGCGCACGTCGACGCCGTTCGCGACGAGAACCTCGATCGCGCTGCGCTCGGCGGGCAGCGACAGGCCGTGCGTGTCACGCCCGAGGAACAGCGGTCCGGTGATGCCCTGCGCCGCGCGGTAGTCGACGATCGCCTGGGTCGTGGCGAGGATGTGGTCCTCGTTGAAGCTCGTGCTCAGCGACGATCCGCGGTGACCACTGGTGCCGAACGCAACGCGCTGCTCCGGGACCGTGGCATCCGGTCTGCGGTCGTAGTACGCCGCGATCAGTTCGTCGATGTCGATGAGATCGGATGCCTCTGCGGGCTGCCCTGCGCGACTGCTCATGCGCCCAGTCTGCCCGCTGTATCCGACATGCGCACACGCGACGACACAATCCAAGGGAATCCGTTGTCGAAATGCTTTTCACCCCATGCACGCGAATACGTCATACTCATCGCCATGGGTGCCGGGACTGACGCGCGCGTGGCGATCGTCGACGATCACGAACTCGTCGCCCTCGCGGTCCGGAACCTCCTCGCGGATGCCGAGGGCCTGACGTTCGCACGGCACGCCGGCACCGTGAAGGCGCTGACCTCCCGTGCCCTCGACGCCGACCTGGTGCTCCTCGACCTGAGCCTGCGGGACGGCTCCACCCCGGACGAGAACGTCGCATCCTTGCGCAGGTGGGGCGCGCACGTTCTCGTGCTGACGTCGGGTGAGGACCCTTTCCTCGTGCGCGCCGCGTCACGGGCCGATGTCGCCGGGATCGTGCGCAAATCCGCCCCTCCGGCCGCCCTGCTCGAGGCCATCGCCGCGGCCGTCGCGGGCGAGCACGTCGCGACGACCGAGTGGGCCTCGGCCGTCGATGCCGATCCGCTGCTGCAGGGCGCGCCCCTGACCGAGCGTGAGCGCGAGGTGCTCGGCCTCTACGCGTCCGGCCTCGGCGCGCGAGAGGTGGCGGCCCAGCTCTTCATCTCCGAGAACACCGTGAACGATCACCTGCGACGCATCCGGGCGGTCTACCAGTTGCTCGGACGGCCGGCGGCATCCAAGGTCGAGCTCTATCAGCGCGGCATCGAAGACGGGTTCGTGCCGGGCCCGCGCCGTGTCTGACGAGCGGTCGGGGCTGCGCGCCGCCCGCCTCGTCGTCATCCGGGCGTCGGCGTTCCTGATCGTCGTCGTCGCGGTCGTCAACGCGGGGTTCCTCAGCCAGGGCGAGCAACAGGGATTCCCCCTCTGGTACAACGCGCTCGGGACGAGCGCGGGCGCGATCACGCTCTTCGTCGGGCTCATCGCGCCGCTGCTCCCGGCGCCCGCCCTGCGCACCGGAGCCGCTGTGGCGCTGGCGACGTACCTGATCTTCGTCGCCCTGTTCCCACTCGCCGCGAACGTCGGCCATGTGGAGCGGATGCCATGGCTCCTGACCGCGTCCAGTGCCGCCGTCGCGGCCGCTCTCGTCGCGGGAGGGGTCCGGTGGGGCTGGGCGACCGTGCTCTTCGGGGCGACGGCGGGGGTGTTCTATCGCCTGGGGTTCGGCGGCTTCGATGTCGATGGGGTCATCAACGACGCGCACGCAGTGCTCACCGCCTCGGTCATCTGCGTCCTCGGCGGGTACGTCCTCTCGGTCGGTGCCGGCCTCGACCAGGCAGCGGCCGCCCGACGGGAGGCCGGCTCACGCGAGTACGCCGAGCGCGGTCGACTCGCGGCGCGCACACGCACGGCGGCGCTCGTGCACGACGAAGCCCTCGCGACGCTCGCGCTGGCGGCGTCTCCGCTGCCGGTGCCCACGGATCGACTGGCCGCACAGGCACGGCGCGCGGTCGACATGCTCACGCGTCTCGTCGATGACGACGCCGGTGGCGTGGTGCCCCTCGAGGCCGCTCTCTCCTCCGAGGCCCGCGCCTTCGGCGCCGAGTACACCCCTCCCACGTCGAGTGTGCCGCCGCTGCCGCCGGCGGCGCGGGAGGCGATTCTCGGCGCCGCCCGCCAGGCCCTCGACAACGCCCGACGTCACGCTTCCGGGGCATCGCGCTCGATGACCGTGCGCGTGAGCGGCGGGGCCGTCGACGTCGAGATTGCCGACACCGGCGAGGGGTTCGACCCGACGCGCATCGCCGACGATCGTCTCGGTGTGCGTCAGAGCATCGTGGGTCGGATGGCGCGCATCCCGGGCGGCGCTGCACGCGTCGAATCGGCGCCCGGGCAGGGGACGCGTGTCGTCCTGTCGTACGTCCCGGAGGACGCCGTCGAAGTCGCCGTGCCCGGCGATCGGCGGTCTCTGCGGCGCGGAGCCGCCTTCATCGGGGCCGGCTTCGTCGTCGTACAGGTGGCGTGCGCCATCGTCATGGTGGTCGCCGACCCGTCGTCGTGGCCGCGCCAGCTCGCGATCCTCCTCGTCGTCGTCATCGCGGCGGAAGCGCTGCGACGGTCTCCGGGACTCGTACCCGGCCTGGGGCGGACGGCCGTCGTCGTCGCGGCCGCTGTGCTCGGTGCGGTCATCACCGTCGTCGCCGCTCCCACCACGTACGGCGATCTCTGGCCCGTCGTGGCTCTCGCGTTCCTTCTCGTCGGGCTCGCGATCCGGGGGAGATATGCGACCGCCCTCGTGGCCGGAGCGGTCGTGATCGCCATCGTGATCGCCGGTGGGCTGGTCGACGGTGCCTCCCTCGGTCAGATCCTCGCGCTGACGACCCGCCCCGCCCTCATCGTCGTCATCGCGACGGTGATGCTGCTGGTCGTCCGACGGATGCAACGGCGCATCGCCGCGCTCCATCACCAGGCCGTGACGGCGGCGGAGCAGGAGAGCTGGTCGCGCGGTGCGCGCGCCGAGTTGCGGGAGCGCACCGACGATCTCGCGCGCACCGTGGTCCCGTTACTCTCGCGCATCGGCGAGGGGCACCCGGTGTCCGACGCCGACCGGCGGGAGTACGCCGCGCTCGAAGGAGCCCTGCGCGACGGCCTGCGCGCGGGCGCTCTGTCTCGCGAGCCTCTGCGCGGAGCGGTCGCGGCGGCGCGCGGTCGCGGCGTCGACGTGGTCCTGCTCGACGACAGCGACCAGAGCCTGTCGGACACCGACATCCGCGCCGTGACGACCTGGATGGTCGACGCGGTGGCCCAGGCGCAGCGGAGTGTCGTCGGTCGGCTCCTTCCGCCGGGAAGACAGACGGTGGCGAGCGTCACGATCGACGGACGGCCGCTCCTCTTCGAGGATGCCGCTCACGGGGCCGCTGAGGGCGCCGCTCAGGGCTCGGTCACGAGCTTCCAGGGCGAGTAGTCCCGGTCCGTCACGGATCGGTCGGGGCGTTGACCCCGCGACCACCACTTGGCCTCGTACCCGCTGCCGTTGTACATGACGCGGTCGCCCTGGTTGTAGAGGTCGCCCGCGACCCACTCGGGATAGGTCCCCGCCGGAAGCTGAGGCAGGGCGTAGGGCTTGTCGCCGGGCAGCACAGGACCGACGTAGGTCCAGGCCGAGGCGGCGGCATCCAGGGTCGGGTCATCCGGGACCGCGCCGTCTTCGTTCCACCACTTCGACACGTAGACCGATCCGTGCCACACGACGAAGACGCCCGCCGAGTAGAACGACTGCGACGACCAGACGGGGAAGGGGCTGGTCTCGGGATCGTCCGCGATGACGGGGGAGTCGTCTTCGGGCGCGATCCGCCCCGAGGGGGTGCCGTCGCGCCCGGCGCCCAGCACGTCCGAGAACGTCTCTCCCGCCTGCTCGACACCGCTGCACGACACCGACACGGTCCGCGGATGCGGGTAGTTGGTGCCACAGGTACGGTCGCGATTCACCGACCACAACGACATGCGCTCGAGACCCACCTCGTCGGCGAACGCCGCGAGAGCGTGCGCGTCGTCGAGGCTGAACACCTCGTGCTCGACGTCGTTCTGCCCGATCATCGGCGTCGCTCCGAGCAGCGACCACGCCCCTCCGGCGGGCAGCGGCAGCTTCCGTTCGTTCCACGCGGTCTCGAGCTGCGCGGCGGTCGCTCGCAGCGCGCCGATCGACAGGTCGGCCATCGACACCGAGCGGTCGTCGGCGTTGAAGTTCATGGTCATCGCGTTCACCCCCGCGATCGACACCCCGGCATCCATCAACGACGACACCTGCGCGAGACCGTCGTCGGTCAGTCCGTTCGGGGCCACGGGCAGGGTGAGCCAGACGTCGAGCGGGCGTCCGTCCGCGGCGCGCTCCCGCTGGAGCTGGGCGACCGCGGCCGCCCGTCTCGCCGTCGCCGCGGTGTCGCGAAGCGCGTCGCCCTCGATGTCGAGGTCGATGACGTCGATGCCGTACCGGTCGAGAACCAGACCATAGGCGCGGGCGAGGGCGTCCACGGTGGAGCAGGCCGACGCGAGTTCCGTATTGATCGCGCCCCCGAACGACACGGCGAGCGGACGCCCCTCGCGGCGGAGGCGCTCCACGCGGCGGTCGAGTTGGAATCGGGATGCCGCGTCGTCGAGCGTGTACGCCTTGCCCCAGGTCGGCGTGCAGTCGGCGTCTCCGGCCGCCACGACGAACGCGAGCACGATCCCGCCGGGTCCCTCGGCCATGGTGCTCCGCGCGAGCTGCTCGCCGCTGTCGAGGGTGACGTCGTAGTAGCCGGCGAACCACCGGTCCGAGCCCGGCGCGGTGGCAGGCGTCGTGAGGACGGGCACGACGGCGGCCGCGGCCCCGACCCCGACGACGGCGAGAGCCGCGAGAACGGTCAACGCGACCCGCCCGAACGACAGGCGTCGCCCCGCGAAGCGCGAGCGGGCGGGTGCCATGACGGGGCTCACGCGACGGCTCCGGTCGCGTCCAGCGGGCCGTCGTCGAGCACGGCCGCCCAGCGCGCGCGACCGAGATCGGGCGCGGGCGCGGGCACCACCGGGGTGACCCAGATCCAGTCGAGCCACGCGAACCACAGGTCCGAGACCGTGTGCCGGATGCCGATCAACCGCGTGATCGCCCACAGGATCGCGAGCGCCGTGAAGGCGGCGAACACCGTCGTCCCCCACGCCTGAGTGAACACGGATCGGACGGCCACCGCGATCGCGATGCCCGCGATCGCGAGCGGAGCGAGCAGATACAGAGCGGGCACGCGGGTTCGCGTCGAGACCTTCGGCGTGCGGGCGAATCGGGCTCGTCGACCGCTCAGCACCTGGACGAGAGAGGCGGCGCTTCCCGCCAGGTTCACGGGCAGCAGGAGCAGGTTCAGCCCGTAGATCGCGGCGACGTCCCGCCGGTGATAGCCGAGCGCGTGCAGGTCGGAGGCCATCTCGGTGAAGTACGGCACCGCGATGAGCAGGAGCAGCAGCGTGACCAACTGCCCGTCCATCGGGTACAGGGTGAGGACCGCGAGCAGCCCGAGGGTCACCCACGAAACCGAGCCCAGGTAGTTCATCCTCAGCAGCCGTTGCGCGAGCCCCAGCGGCCGCCCTTCGCGCCGACGCTGGAGCGCCAACGCGTGCAGTCTCGGCAGCACGAGCAGTCCGCCGTCCGCCCACCGTCGTCGCTGGATCACCAGCGTCCCGAAGTCCGGAGGCGTCGCGCTGTAGCTCAGCCGCTCCGGGTAGTTCAGCAGCGACCAGCCGTGCGCGGCGATGTCGATCGACGACTCGGTGTCTTCGATCGCGGTGCGGTCCGAGATGAACCGGACGATGCGGATGCCGTCCTCCCGGCTTTCACGCCGGAGCGAGCGGACAGCTTCCCACCGCAGGATCGCGTTCGCCCCCACCCAGAAGGTGGCGTCGAAGGCGGTCAGCCCCTGGTGGACGATGTGCTGCAGGTCGGTGGTCGCCCCCGCGAGCCGTTCCAGGCGCGTCGGTGCTCCGCGATAAGCCGAGTAGGGAGTCTGGATCACGGCGACGCCGGCGTTCTCGGGCTGTTCGAGGGCGTGGATCAGACGCATGCAGTACCCGGGCAGCAGCATCGAGTCGGCGTCCAGGGTGAGCACGTAGTCGCTCTCGGGAACGTCGAGATCCGCGGGGCCCTCGTCGACCCGCTCGAGGGCGACACCCCCGACCCCCGCCTGCTCGCGGTACCGGCCGCCCATCAGCCCGAGGTACGCGTTGAGGTTCATGGCCTTGTTCGCCGTGTGCGGGAGGTTCGTGTACCGGCGCCGTTCGAAGGTCCGGGCTCGGAAGCCGAAGATCCGCACGAGCCGATCCATCAGGTGACGGGCGCGCTCGACGGCGAGCGGTGGCTCCCCGGCCTCGGCGGCCTCCTTGAGCGCGGTGGCCGTGGCATCCAGTTCGTCGGCGAGGCGTCTCAGGACCTGTTCGACGAAGAACACCTCCACGTGCGTCGTCGTGGGTTCCTCCGCGGCGCGAGCCCGCAGCCACTGGGCGCACGCGGCGTGCTCGCGCATGACGACCTCGGTCGCCTCCGCGTCGCCGATCGCCTCGTCCTGTACGCGGGCAGCTGCAGCCTCGACCCGGTCGACGACGGGCCGCAGCGTCGCCGTGAGTTCGCCGGTGAGCCGACGGCATCCCTCCAGCCCCGCCCGAGCGTCGTCGTCGACGGGCGAGGGGTCGTCGTCGAGCAGCAGCACGATGTCGATGCGCGGGAACTCCTGCAGCGCCACCGACCACAGCCCCATCCGTACGAGCGCGGGATCCTCCGCCCGCGAGGGCAGCAGCGCCGTGAGCCGGGGCTCGCGGCCGGCGAAGTGCTCGTCGAGCACGATGCGGCGCGTCCGCCGGTGGGCGGCGAATCGAGGCAGGGCGCCGGAGCGCGCGAGCAGGTGCATGCACGCCGAGAGGGTGAGGAACGTGACCGAGACGAGGAACACCGCGGTCGTGATGAGTTGGGCGGCGTCGACGAGCGCCCCGCCGCGGGAGAGGGCGACGACGACGGTGGCGCAGTACAGCACCCACATGAGCGCGCACAGCACCACGGCGAGGCGCGCCCGTGCGATGCGTCGCGCGGAGGGGCGCGTGTGCGTGACCGGTTGCGGTGTCGCGTCGCGGTCGGTTCCGCGCTGACGGCGAGGAGGAACGACGATGGTCTTCTCGGGCATGGTGGCTGGCCTTCGAGCGAGTGCCCGGCGGGTCGGGTCCCGCCGGGCAGGCATCGGTGGGGGTCGACGCCTACGTCGTATCGTCCTCGTTCGTCGTCGATGGCACGGTCGGTTCGCCCACCGATTCAGGTGGTTTGCGAACGGATGCCGAGCCCCGCCGCCGAAGGGGTCGCCGCGACCGAGGGGGTCGGCGAAACCCCGCTCGATCCCGGCGCACTAGGCTGAGCCGGTGCTGCCCGACACAGATCACACCCCCGCCCGCCGTACCTACAGCTACCTCGGCCCGGCCGGGACCTTCACCGAGGCCGCGCTCGCTCAGGTGCCGGAGGCGCGCGATCAGATCTGGCGGCCCGTCCGCAACGTCGGCGAGGCGCTCGCCGACGTAGTCGAGGGGCGATCGGATGCCGCGATGATCGCGATCGAGAACTCGGTCGACGGGGGCGTCTCCACCGCGCAGGACGCCCTGGCCACGGTGCCGGGCCTGCGCATCGTCGGCGAGTACCTCGTGCCGGTGAACTTCGTTCTCGTGGGGCGTCCGGGCGCGACCCTCGCCGACGTCTCGCTCGTCGCCGCGCATCCCGTGGCGTACGGCCAGTGCCTGAAGTGGCTGAGCGAGCACGTGCCCGCCCACGCGCACCTGCCCGCCGAGAGCAACGTCGCCAGCGCCCTCGGCGTGCTCGACGGGACGAGCGCCGCGGATGCCGCGATCGCCGCTCCCGGCATTGTCGCCCACCACGATGTCGCGGTGCTGGCCGAGAACATCGGCGACAACCCCAACGCGGTGACGCGCTTCGTGCTCGTCAGCCGCACCGTGGCCCCCGCTCCTCCGACGGGCGCCGACAAGACCTCGCTCATCGTCGAGCTGCCCGAGGACCACCCGGGTGCGCTTCTCGAACTGCTCGAGCAGTTCGCCACCCGGGGCATCAACCTGAGCCTGTTGGCATCCCGCCCCATCGGAGACGCGCTCGGCCGCTACCGCTTCGTCATCGACGCCGACGGACACGTGCAGGACGAGCGCATGGCCGATGCCCTCCTCGGCCTTCGCCGGTTCAGCCCCAAGGTGATCTTCCTCGGCTCGTACGCGCGTGCGGACCGCGCGATCGTCCGCTACCCGCAGCGGTACAGCGACGACGTCTTCGTCGAGGCCCGCGACTGGCTCCGCGGCCTGCTGAGCGGAGAGCCCGAGGCCTGACGGCCCTTCCGTCGAGCCCTGCCGGCCGGACCGTCCGGCGGAGTTTCTGCCGGACACGCCGGTTCAGGATGCCGTGCCTCGGCGTGTCGGAGACGGACTCCGCCCGACGGTACAGGCCACCGGCCCCGGCCGCGAACCCTCAGGCCGCCACGGCCGCCGGCGCCGCGATGAGCTCGAGCGTCTGCGCGCGCCCCTCGGAACCCTCGCCGTCGTACGCGCCCGCCACGGGCGACACCATGATCTCGTCGACGCCGTGCTGCGCGGCGAACGCGGCAAGCTGCCCCTGAACGTCAGCACCCGTGCCCACGAACCACTTCTGCCGCGTCGAGGCCATGATCGACTCCGCCATCGCGTCGAACGGATCGGCCTTCGCCTGCTCCACCGTCTCGAGCGGCGTCAGGGGGCGGTTCGTGCGCAGACGCGCCATCATCCGCAGCTGCGGCATCGCCCGCTCCTCCGCCTCTTCGGCGGTGGGCGCGGCGACGACGTTGGCGGTGACGAAGGTGCGGGGTCCCTCGCCCGACTCGTTCGGGACGAACTGGTCGCGGTACAGGCGCAGGGCGTGATCGAGTCCCTCGCCCGAGAAATGGTTGGCGAAGACGTACGGCAGACCGAACGAAGCCGCGAGCTGCGCGGAGTAGTCACTCGAACCGAGGAGCCAGACCTGTGGCATCCCGGATGCCGACGGCGTGGCCTTCACCTGATACTCGGTGCCCGAGGTGAACCGGACGGTCGCCCCCTCGGGTGAGGTGAGCGCCATGATGTCGGTCACGTGGTCGGGGAAGCGGGAGACGTCGCTCGTCGTGCCCGAGCGGTTCAGCAGCTGCGTGATGACCGGGTCGCTGCCGGGCGCGCGGCCGATCCCGAGGTCGATGCGGCCGGGGGCGATCGCCTCGAGTGCGGCGAACTGCTCGGCCACGATGAGCGGCGAGTGGTTCGGCAGCATCACGCCGCCCGACCCCACGCGGATGCGCGAGGTGCGAGCGGCGGCAGCGGCGATCAGGACGGGGGGAGTCGTCGACGCGACAGCGGGCATGTTGTGATGCTCGGCGAACCAGTACCGGCGGTAGCCGAGGCGGTCCGCGCGCTCCACCAAGTCGAGGGCCGCAGCCACGGCTTGAGCGCTGGTCTGTCCCGCACGAACCGGGACGAGGTCGAGAACAGAGAGGGAGGGCATCACGGTGGAGAGAACCCCGCGGAGGCGCTGTGTATTCCGTCGTCGTGCACACGGCAACCCCCCTCGCGGTCTTCACCCGAGCCGCCTAGCCTCCCGGCATGAGCCACGATCAGGCAGGTGACATGCAGCCCGACCGACGCACGATGGTGCGGACGCAGATCGCGATCGACGAGGCATCGTTCTTCCTCGCGCAGGGGCAGGACCTCGTCGCGCTGAAGGCGCGAATCGAGGAAGCGGTCCAGGCGGGCGGCGGCTTCGTGTCGTTCGTCGTCGTCGGCAACCGCGAGGTGAGCGCCCTCTTCACCGCGCATTCGCGCGCGATCCTCTCGGTCGAGACCGTCCCATACGACGCGCGCGACACCGGCGACTCCGACGACCCGTACGGCGGATTCTTCGACGCCTGAACCCGCGGCATCCATCCCCAGCTTTCTCTCAGGAAATCCTCGTGACGAATCCGCTTCCCGCCTCGTCTCATCTATGACATCGCGGGACACACGGTCCCGGAGACGACGGAAGGAAAGTGACATGGCCACCCCCACCACCACCCCCACCACCGCTACGAAGGACGGCGGCTCGACCGTCATCGTCGACGCCGTCGTCGCAAAGGTCGCCGGCATCGCCGCGGCCGAGGTTCCCGGCGTCCACGCCCTCGGGGGCGGTGCGGCCCGCGTGATCGGCAACATCCGCCAGGCCGTCGGCGCGAAGGACTACGCCCAGGGCGTGAGCGTCGAGGTGGGCGAGACCGAGGTCGCCGCCGACATCGCGATCCAGGTCGACTACCCCGAGCAGCTGCAGCGTGTCGCGTCGAACGTCCGCGCGGCCGTGCACCAGGCCATCACCGAGCTCGTCGGCATGAAGGTCGCCGAGATCAACGTGACCGTGGTCGACGTCTACATCCCGGGCGACGACGACGAGGACGACGCCGACGAGGCTCGCGTCAACTGACATCCATCGTGAGAAGGGGCGTCGCCGAGAGGCGGCGCCCCTTTCGCGTGCCGCGACGTCGAGCGACCGTCCGTCCGGGGCCGCGACGCCACGTCGACGGAGGCTCGGCTCAGCCGCCGTGCCGGACGTGCGCGTAGGCGTCGAGCGCGCGCCTGCGGGTCTCGCTCAGATCGACCATTGGCTCCGGCGGGTTCTCGTCCAGGAACTCGGGCGCCCATTCCCGCACGTACTCGTCGTGCGGGTCGAACTTCTTGCGCTGCGTGTCCGGATTGAACACGCGGAAGTACGGGGCGGCATCCGCGCCGGATCCCGCGACCCACTGCCAGTTGAAGGGGTTGCTCGCGGCATCCGCGTCGACGAGGCAGTCCCAGAACCACTGCTCCCCGTGTCGCCAGTCGATCAGCAGGTTCTTGATGAGGAAGGATGCCGTCACCATGCGCACCCGGTTGTGCATGACGCCGGTCTTCCACAGCTGACGCATCCCGGCATCCACGACCGCGACGCCCGTTCTGCCCTGCTGCCAGGTCTCGAGGTGTGCGCGGTTCAGGCGCGGCCAGGGGAACGCGTCGAAGTTGCGGCGCCAGTTCACGGTCGCGATGTCGGGGGAGTGATAGGTGACGTGCCACGCGAACTCGCGCCACACGAGCTCCGACAGGAACCCGCTCGCGCTCCTCGCGTGCTCTCCCGAGCCGCGGTGCTCGATCGTGTCGTGCCACACCTGGTAGGGGCTCACCTCGCCCCAGCGCAGGCGCGGCGAGAGGTTCGAGGTCGCGCCTCCCGCGAACTCGTCGCGATAGGTCGAGTAGTCGCCGAGGTCGTCGTCGAGGAACTCCCGCAGCCGTGTCTTCGCGGCCGGCTCGCCCGGCTCCCACGTCTCGCGTAGACCGCCGGCCCAGTCGGGCTTCGTGGGCAACAGGTCCCAGGCGCCGAGCTCGTCGCCGTCGACGTGCCCGTCGAACCCCGGCACCTTGCGCGCCTCCGGCATCGGCGGACGCGGCGCGGGAAGCTTCTGCACCGCGCGGGCGAACGGGCTGTACACGCCGTAGGGCTTGTCGGCCTGCGTGCGCACCGTCCACGGTTCGTAGAGGAGGTTCGCCGCGAACGACGCGACGGTCACGCCGTCGTCGCGCAGCTTCTCCTTGAGCCCGGCGTCGATCTCGCGCTCCACTCCGCCGTAGCGCCGATTCCAGAACACCGCCCCCGCGCCGACCTCGTCGACGACGGCCGGTACGACCTCGGCCGCGCGGCCTCGACGCAGCACCAGCTGTCCGCCGCGCTCTTCGAGACGTTCGCCGAGGGATGCCAGAGACCCGTGCAACCACCAACGGGCCGCCCCGCCGATCCGGCGCACCCCGTCGGACTCCTCGTCCAGGACGTACAGCGCCACGATCGGCTCCTCGCGGTCGAGGGCCGCGCGCAGAGCCGGATTGTCGGTCAGGCGCAGGTCGTCACGGAACCACACGATCGAGGGCGAAGCCATCCCTCGACGCTATCCACCGCGGCATCCGTTGATCCGGGCTTGACACCCGCCCGCGCGATCGGCCCGCTGGCCCCGTCAGAGCGTCGAGACGTCGTGCCCCTTCGGCAGTGCCACGACGAGACCGTCCGCCACGATGCGCGTGTAGATGCGGGTCGCCTCGCCGAACTCATCGCCGTCGAGCTCGATGGGCTGTGCCGGTGCCGTCGCCAGCTCGATGCCCGTGCCGCGGAGGTACCGCACCGACGTGTCCTTTCGGCGTTCGAGCACACGGCGACCGGCGCGGAAGCGGCGCAGAACGGAGTTGTCCCACACGATGCTCCTCCACACGCCCAGCCAGCCCAGCACTCCGGTCGGCTGGAGCACGGCCACGTCGAGGCGACCGTCGGCGATGGAGGCATCGGGGATCAAGGCCACTCCGCCTTGCAGGGCGCCGCAGTTCGCGAAGAGCACGCTGTGCACCTTCGCCGAGTGCAGGCGGTGTTCGTCCAACTGGTACATCACGCGGAAAGGCTTCGCGTTCACGAGGGAGCGGGCGGCGCCGTCGACGTACGCGACCCAGCCGACCTGC
This sequence comes from Microbacterium testaceum, assembly GCF_001476285.1. Taxonomy (GTDB): domain Bacteria; phylum Actinomycetota; class Actinomycetes; order Actinomycetales; family Microbacteriaceae; genus Microbacterium; species Microbacterium testaceum_B. Next base: position 17,477 of record NZ_LDRU01000011.1, read on the forward strand.
TTCTTCAGGTCGTCGCGGGTGTTCTGGATCATCGCGGCGTCCAGGCCCATGCCGGCCATGACCGAGAACCCGTGTTCCTCGACCTCGCCGTCGGCGCGGCGGATGCGAGCCAGCCCGGTGTCGATGGAATGGATGTCGCCCTCGAAGGTGGCGCGGATCATCGCGTCGGTGTCGGTCAGCGGGAGGTTCAGGTTGCGCGCGAGGAGGTTCCCCGTGCCGCTGGGCACGATCGTGAGCGGGACGCCGGTGGAGGTGAGAGCCTCGGCGACCGCGCGCACGGTACCGTCGCCGCCCGCCACGAGCACGGCATCCACCTTCTCGTCGAGAGCGGCGCGGGTCGCGTCATCGCCGAGGTCGTCGACGGTCGTCTCGTAGAACAGCGGCTCTGCCCACCCGGCGTCGGCGGCGAGCTCGGCCACCCGGGCGCGCAGCACCTCGGGCTCGACCTTCGTGGGGTTGTAGACGAGAGCGGCGCGCTTCTGCTGCGTGCGCTCGGCGTCTATCGGGGCCTCCTCGCCCTCGGCGTCCACGCGCTGCGTCTTGCCGGGCAACTCGGCCGAGGAGTCGGGCTCGATGTCCTCCGGCTGACGGATGGTGTCGTCGGGCTCCGCGGCGTCCTTCGGATGCGGGACGTCCTTGCGCGGATGATCGGCCACGTCGTCGCCCAACCGAGCGGCGTCGAAGTGCTCGTGGGAGCCGTCGGCCGCGGCCGCGTCGGCTTTCACCTCGTCGGGCGCGTCGGAGGGGACGTTCTCGGGGGACTCCGCGTCGTCACGCGGCTCGTCAGGGGCGGCCATGCGTCAACCATAGGACCGCGATCCACTGCGGAACGGGCGAATCGTCCGGGCTTGACGACCGGATGCCGTTGGCGCATAGCCGTCGCGACGCGCCCGGGGTCCCCGGGCTCGGTGCGTGCCGTCCGGGCGCGGATTCGCAGTCGGCGCCGACCGTAGGATGGACGCGTGATCGACCTGACTCTGCTGCGTGAAGATCCCGAGCTCGTGAAGCGCTCCCAGATCGCCCGCGGGGAATCGCCCGCGTCGGTCGACGACGCGATCGAGGCGGACAAGCTGCGGCGCGCCCGAATCACCGAATTCGAAGAGCTGCGCGCCGCTCAGAACGCGCACGGCAAGCGCGTCGCGCAGGCGCCGAAAGACGAGAAGGCCGCCCTCGTGGCCGAGGCCAAGCAGCTCAGCGAGCAGGTCAAGGCCGCGCAGCACGCGGTCAGCGAGGCCGAGGCCGCCGCCGATGAGGCGCTGGCGAAGATCGAGAACATCGTGCTCGAGGGAGTCCCCGCCGGCGGCGAGGAAGACTTCGTCACCCTCCGCACGCACGGTGAGATCCCGACCTACGACTTCGCGCCGCGCGATCACCTCGAGCTCGGCGAGAAGCTCGGCGCCATCGACATGGAGCGCGGCACGAAGGTGTCGGGCAGTCGTTTCTACTTCCTCACCGGCATCGGCGCGCGTCTCGAGCTCGCGCTCATGACCCTCGCCCTCGACCGGGCGCTGCAGGCCGGGTTCACGCCGATGATCCCCCCGACGCTCGTCCGTCCCGAGGTGATGCGCGGCACCGGCTTCCTCGGCCAGCACGCAGACGAGGTCTACCACCTCGACAAGGAAGACCTCTACCTCGTCGGCACGAGCGAGGTCCCGCTCGCCGGCTACCACATGGACGAGATCCTCGACCTCGAGCGCGGCGCGAAGCGCTACGCCGGGTGGTCCACGTGCTACCGCAGCGAGGCCGGTTCCTACGGCAAGGACACCCGGGGCATCATCCGCGTGCACCAGTTCAACAAGCTCGAGATGTTCGTCTACACCGACCCGGCAGATGCCGAGGCCGAGCATGACCGTCTCGTCGCGATGCAGGAGGGCATGCTGCAAGACCTCGGGCTGGCGTACCGCGTGATCGACGTCGCCGCGGGCGATCTCGGCTCCAGCGCCGCGCGCAAGTTCGACATCGAGGCCTGGGTCCCGACGCAGGACGCCTACCGCGAGCTGACCAGCACCTCGAACTGCACGACCTACCAGGCGCGCCGGCTCGAGACGCGTTTCCGCCCCGAGGGGGGCGGCAAGACGCAGCCGGTCGCGACGCTCAACGGCACGCTCGCGACCACCCGCTGGATCGTCGCCCTCCTCGAGACGCACCAGCGTGAAGACGGGTCGGTGACGGTGCCCGAGGTGCTCCGCCCGTACCTGGGTGGGCTCGAGATCATGGAGCCGATCGCGTGACCGACGAGGCCGCTCTCCCCGACACCGGCGCCGTCGAGAGCGCGCCGAAGCAGGAGGCGGCTGACGCCGTCGCCGACCTCGCCGACGCCCCCGTCGCGCGGATGCTGATCGCGCTCGACATCGACGGGACGGTCCTGCTCGAAGACGACACCCTCAGCCCCGGCGTCGTCGAGGCCGTCGCCGACGCTCAGGCGGCCGGGCACGAGGTCATGCTCGCGACCGGTCGCAGCTGGGACAGCACCCACACGATCATGGACCGTCTCGGCATCCGTCCCGAGTACGCGGTGTGCTCGAACGGAGCGATCGTGATGCGTCGGACCGGAGAAGGGGATGCCGCGCCCTACGAGCGCGCGCACGTCGAGACGTTCGATCCGACCGAGGTGTTGACCCTCCTCGGCGAGCATCTCGCCGGAGCGCACTTCCTGGTCGAGCTTCCCGACGGCTCGCGCCTGTTCACCGATTACCTCGACGACTGGAACCTCGAGGGTGCCAACCGGGTGAGCTTCGATCAGCTGTCCGAGCAGCCGGTGTGCCGCGTCGTGGTGGTCGCACCCGAGAAGACCGATAAGGACTTCCTCCAGCTCGTCGAGCGCATCGGCCTGAGCCAGGTGTCGTACGCGATCGGGTGGACCGCGTGGCTCGACATCGCTCCGCAGGGCGTCGACAAGTCGACCGCTCTCGAACTCGTGCGCGAGTGGCTCGGCATCCCGCCCGAGCGTGTGCTCGTGATGGGCGATGGCCGCAACGACATCGAGATGATGCAGTGGGCCGTCCGCAACGGCGGCCGCGCGATCGCGATGCACCAGGGCCCGCCCGAGGTGCACGCGGCCGCGGGCGAGGTCGGCCTCTCGGTGACCGAGGGTGGAGTCGCCGCGGTGCTGCGCGCTCTCTAGCTCTCAGATGTGCGCGGCGTGCCCCGGGCGGTGGCTCACGACGCTCGCGACCAGCCACGCCAGAAGCCCAAACGGCGGCAGGAGCAGCAGCGCCGTCGCCCACGTGGCCTTCAGCCCGATGGAGACCTGCGCGTCGCGGATCGTGACGACGGTGGCCCAGATGGATGCCGCGTAGATGAGTGCGAAGACGATGAGCATGGGGTTCCCCTCCTTGTCGAACAAGGCCCGCTGCGGAGGGCGGTGGGCTGTTTCTCTCGGTCTACGCCTGCCGTCCGGCGGATTCAAGCGCCGGTGGACGGCGCTGGGTGAACCGATATCCGCGGCTTAGCGTTCGCTCAGGAACGGATGCCGCCCCCCCCCCCAGGCCTCGCGCATCGCCGCGCGCAGGACCCGCGTATCGCTCCGGTCGAGAGCGCGGCGACTGCGGTCGGACGCCGCGCGAGCGGCATCCTGAAACACTCCGGCGCGGGCCGGTGCGGTCGCCGCGAGTGAGGCGAGGCATTTCTGGAGGCGCACCTGGACCTCGATGTCGGCCGCTCCGTCGCGCGCGAGCGGACGGAAGGCGTCGTGAACGAGGTCTTCCCACGTCGGCGGGGTCACGAAGACGCGCTCGTGTTCGACATCGTGCGTCGGCTCGGTGACCAGGGCGCGGGTGAGCACGCGCTGCAGGGCCGCGATCACCTCGATCGCCGTGCCCGGGTCGTTGGTCGCGGCCGAGAGCGCGCGGCTGCCGATCTCGGTGAGGGCGATCACCCCGAAGCGGGGATCCTGTTCGTAGGTGCGGTGGTGCTCGATCCGGAAGCAGCGACGGATGCCGGATCTCAGGCTGTCGTCGATCGTCCCGCGCACGAACACGAGGGGCACTCGTGCGTCGGCGATGCGCCCAGGGGCGGCGTGCACGTGGATGTCGACGTCATGGGAGCGCGCGAGTCGATCGAGGCCGGCCATGTCGACGTTCGTGACGTAGCCCACCTCCTCAGCGACCACGGCTTCGGCATCCGCCGGGATGCCGGTGCTTCGACGTGCACCGAGCGCGGGGGAGGCGGCGAACACCTCGAGCGAGGCGGTCGCCGCCTTCTCGACGCGGTCGATGACGTCGGCCATGCGCCCGAAGGTGGCGAGGTGCGAGATCCACCGCAGGAGCGTCACGACGACGATCGCGATGATGACGATCGTGCCGACGAAGAGGATCGTCCTGCCCTGGTCGGTGTAGTACCCGGTCGAGAGCGCGACGATTCCGACGAGAGAGAACGCGAAGGCGCCGACGAACGTCGACACGGCGTTCTGCGAGGTCGGGTCGGCGATGAGCAGCGAGGTCGAGCGCGGGGTCGCCGTCGTCGTCGCGGAAGAGAAGGCGGTGACCATCGCCGTCACCGAGAAGGTGCTCACGGTCAGCATCGCCGTGGCGATGATCTGCAGGAGCGATCCGACCGCGTTCTGCCCGAGGTCGATCGAGAGCGAGAACGGCAGCAGCGGTCCGAGGAACCGCGCGGCCAGCGCGACGAGCACCGCGATCACGGTGAAGATCGCCGCGCGCACCCACACCTGGCGCCCGAGACGGAGGAAGAGGGATGCCACCGACCCGCGCACTGCTTTCGCCATACCCTCGACGCTACTCACGGCTTCGCAACGGCGACGGGGCTGGACGCGCGGTCCGCCGCGCCCTCGGTAGACTCGGACGACCGGGAGGGTTGTCCGAGCGGCCGATGGACCTGGTCTTGAAAACCAGTGGGCAGCAATGTCCCGTGGGTTCGAATCCCACACCCTCCGCAACGACGCAAGCGGCTCCCGCAGGGGGCCGCTTCCGTCGTTATGGCCGGCTGAGCGGGAGGCGAACGGAGTTGGGCCCACGCCGCCGGAGGCTCCGCGCGTCGCACAGCGGCGCGTGGAGGGGCGGTGGGGAGAATCCCACACCCTCCGCAACGACGCAAGCGGCTCCCGCAGGGGGCCGCTTCCGTCGTTATGGCCGGCGGAGCGGGAGGCCGCGGTCGTCGGGGGCGCCGGGCGTGTCTCGGTTGATATGGACGGCCGTCCCGTGCGCACAGGACATCGCCCAACTCCAGCGGTGCGGAGCGGCAAGCGCGCTATAATTCTGTACATGACGACGCTCTCGCTAGCCGACGCACGAGCCAACCTCTCGAAGCTGGTCGAGTCGGCACGGACAACCCACGAGCGCTTCGACGTGACCAAGAACGGAGACCGAGTCGCCGTTCTCTTGAGCGCGGACGACTACGACGCGCTGCTCGAGACGGTCGATGTCCTGAGTCGTCCTGACGAGGTCGATGCGATCAGGCGTGGTCTCGCGGAGCTCGAGGCCGGAGACGTCTCTTCCGCCGCGGAGGTGCGTGCTGCGATGAGCGCTCGTGGTCGCCTTTCTGCATGACTGACGGTTACGAGGTCGTCTTCACTCGAAGTGCGCGTCGTGCGCTCGAGCACGATCTTCCCGAGAAGGTGGCGGCTGCGGCTTTCGAGTTCATCGTCGGGGCTCTCCACGAGAACCCGCGGCGAGTAGGGAAACCACTCCGCGAACCTTTGGCTCCGCTTTACTCGGCTCGCCGGGGCGAGTACCGAGTGCTCTATCGGATCGTCGATGAGCGTCTGATCATCGAGGTCGTTTCCGTCGTTCATCGTCGCGACGCTTATCGCCGCTGATCCAGTCAGGTAATCCCGCTCCGGTCGGCGGCACCTCATCGAGACTCTCGCCTTCGAGGCGTGGGTGCGCGATCGGGGCCTCGCTCGTCGTCACGGTGGTCCAAGACGTTGTCGGTGCCGTCTGGATGACCGTGAGAGAAGCAGTCGGATCCGGCGAGCCTCAGCCGCCGCGGGTCAGTCGCGGAGGTGAATGTCCCGGGTCGGGTGAGCCGGATTCACCCCGACGGTGCCCACATGGATGTCGCCTTTGGGAACGAACTCGGACCGATGGCGGGCTTTCGTGGCGCGGCATCCCTGCGCATGTACGCGAACACCGGTCTCGATGGCTTCGCGGCGCTAGGCCCCGGGCAGCCGATCGCGTTCTACGACGTCGCCGACGTGGCAGGGCCCGCTTCGTGGTCCAGCCGAGCAGGCGCTGCGTTTCTCCTGGGGCGGCGACGGGAGCTCCGAACCCTCCGTCGCTTGCGGCTCCGGACGCCTGTATTGCGTTCTCCGTACCACCCGCCCTCACCCTCACAGCCTTTCGATAGGGTCCAGTCAGTCGACGGAATCGGGGGCTGGCTCCACGTGCAGAACCGGGAATTCGAGGAGGACACCGCTCCGCGGAATCGCCCCTCCATGGCTGGTGTCCGCCGATCGGTCATCGCCCTCCTCGCCGCTCTCCTCGTCGTTCTTCTGAGCGCGCCGCCAGCGCTGGCATCCGATCGAGGCGAGCCGACAGACCTCGTCCCGCGAGACGGCGCGTACTTCGGGTCGATCCTCGACTGGAGCCGCGACAATGTCGCCGACCAGGCCGAACGACTCGGGGCCCCCAGCGCGGTCTATCAGCGCGATGTCTCGTATCCCCTGACGGATACGGAGAAGGGGTATCTGGCGGGCTTCTTCGACCAGACCGCCGCGGCCGGCGCGATCTCGGTGGTCGCCGTGAACCCCACGGTGCCGCTCGCCGAGCTCGATCGCGTGGACGCGGAGGCCTTCGTCGACGCGCTCGACCGGATCGCCCGGCCCACGGGCGCCCCCCTCTACCTCAGCTTCGCGCCCGACATGAACACGACGTGGGTCGGGTGGGGACAGCGCCCCGATGAGTACCGCGCCGCGTTCACCCTCTTTGCCGACGTCGTGCACGAGCGACTCCCCGACGCGGCTCTCGTGTGGTCACCGTTCTGGGGCGGGGACTACCCGTTCGCGGCGACGTCCACCCCCGCACCCGCGGGGACCGACACCGACGGCGACGGCGCTCTCACCTCCGCCGACGATCCGTACGCGCCCTACTACCCGGGCGACTCCGCGGTCGACGCGGTGGGGCTGTCGCTCTACTTCGACGAGACGGGCGGAGTGGAGGCCCGCAACGTGGTGCCGGACCCGGACGCCTTCGTCTCGCGCCTGACCGGCGCTGACGAATCCGGCACCCCGGACTTCGCCGGTGTGTACTCCTCACCGGACCGGCCCCTGCTGATCGAGACGGCGGCCTTCTACAGCGCGAGCGTCGGCGGTGCCTCCGAGCTCGAGGTCAAGTCGGCCTGGTGGCGGCAGATCGAGGGGGCGGTGGCATCCGGTCTGCTTCCCTCGCTCGCGGCGGTCATCTGGGAAGACACCGCCACCACGCGCGGCGTCGTGGGCGAGACGGTGATCGACTGGTCCGTGACCCTGTCGTCGGATGCCGTGCGCACGGCTTTCGTCAGCGACCTGCGCTCTTCCGACCTGGTGCTCGGCCCGGTGCGCGAGCCCTCGGGATCGTCGGCCGTATCGACCCCCGTGGAGGGGTGGGCGGGCTGGATCGTCGTCGCGGTGGTCGTCGCCCTCATCGCGGGTCTGGTGATCTTCGCGACCCGCGGCTCGGCCCGCGCCCAGCGACTGCGGTACGCCGGCTCGCCCTCGAGAGACGCCCGCATCGACCTCTTGCGCGGTCTCGCGATCGTCTTCGTCGTCGTGAATCACCTCGGTCTCGCGAGCTACCTGCAGATCGGGACGCAGGAGTTCCTGGGGGTCGTCTCGGGCGCGGAGCTGTTCGTTCTGCTCTCGGGTGCCGTGCTCGGTCTCGTCTATCGGCCGAAACTCGTGTCGGGCGGCATCGGAGAAGTCGTGATTCGCACCGCCGGGCGCTCGTGGAAGCTTTATCGCACCGCGCTGGTGGTCGTGGTGCTGATCTTCTTCCTGTCGCTCCTCCCCTTCCTGAACGGGCGGGCGGTCACCACCTTCACCGACCAGGGCACGGGTGCCGCCGGTACCGGTGCGACGGGACGGGTCTACGACCTCTACGCGGGAGCCGACCGCCTGCTGCAGTACCCCGTGGATCCGCAGGTCGTGATCGACTTCCTCCTCCTGCGGATGGGGCCCTGGCAGTTCAACGTCATGGGGCTGTACGTGGTTCTGCTGCTGATCTCCCCGCTCGTGCTGTGGGCGCTCGGGCGGCGCTGGTGGCCGTGGGTGCTGGGCGCGAGTCTCGCGCTCTACGTGGTGGGCCACGTCACGCGGTTCCGGTTGGTCCCCGCCCAGTTCGAGGATTCCTTCCCGCTGCTGGTGTGGCAGCTGCTCTTCGTCGTCGGGATGGTCGCCGGGTTCCATCGGCGAGAGATCCTCGCGTGGTTCGCCACGCGGGCAGGCCGGGTCGCGTTGATCGCGATCGTGGCGGTCGCCGTCGCGCTGATGCTGTTCTCGTGGAACAACCCGTACGCGCCGGCCCCGGGCGACCCGCGCCTCGCCCTGATCTCCGACAACACGTTCCGCGGCGTCTACGGGGCGCTGTTCGAACGCACCTATCTCGCCCCGGGTCGGCTGATGAACGTCCTCGTGCTCGTGGTGGCGCTCTACGCGCTGCTCACGACCTTCTGGAAGCCGATCGCCGCGGTCGCCGGTGGCTTCCTCATACCGCTCGGACAGTCCACGTTGTACGTGTTCGTCATGCACGTGTTCTTCGCCCTCGCGGTCGCCAGCATCCCGTTCCTCACACGCGGCGACCTCCTGCTCGACACCCTCGCCAACGTCGTGGTCCTGGCCCTCCTGTGGGTCATGGTGCGCACGCGATTCCTCTTCGCGGTGGTGCCGCGATGAACGGGCCGGAAAGGACGGATGCCGTGACCGACGACACTCGCATCAGCGAAGGGCGACTGCTCGTCCTGCGGATCGTCGTCGTGCTCACGATCCTTCTCGGGGTCAACTACGTCTCGTGGCGATGGCTGTTCTCGCTCAACTGGGATGCGTGGTGGATCGCCGTCCCGCTCATCGCCGCCGAGACCTACAGCCTGATCGACGTCTGCCTGTTCGGGATGATGATGTGGAAGGCTCGCGGCCGACCGGCGCCGCCCCCACCCTCCGAGGGTCTCGCTGTCGACGTCTTCATCGCGACGTACAACGAGCCGATCGACCTCGTAATGGCCACGGCTCTCGCCGCGCAGCGCATCCGCTATCCGCACCACACGTGGATCCTCGACGATGGCGGGCGCGCCGAGATGCGAGACCGCGCCGAGGCCGCGGGCATCGGATACATCTCGCGCGGGGCCGAGTGGGACGATCGTCCCCGGCACGCGAAGGCCGGCAACATCAACAACGCCCTGCAGGCCACCGACGGCGAGTTCATCCTCATCCTTGACGCGGACATGATCCCCCGACCCGAGATCCTCGACCGCACGCTCGGTTACTTCGATGATCCGCGCGTCGCACTCGTGCAGACGCCGCAGGTCTTCAGCAACGTGGCCACGGGCGACCCCCTCGGCAGCCAGGCGCCGCTGTTCTATGGTCCGATCCAGCAGGGCAAGGACGGGTGGAACGCCGCCTTCTTCTGCGGCTCGAACGCCATCCTTCGACGCGAAGCCCTCATGCAGCTCGGCATCGTCGGATACGTGCGCGAACTCGATCAGTCGGTCGCCCGCGCATTGCGCAGCGCGACGCGCGTGATCGAGAAGGCGCGCACCTCACCCGCGGCATCCGACCCCGCGGTCTCGGCGGCTCTCGACGAGGTGTCGGCAGGGGTCGCCGAAGCCCGGTCGCGCCTGCGGGCGCGTGAGCCGCTGGGCGAGGTCACCTATCGCCTGCACCGCCGAGTGGATGCCGCCACCCAATCGATCGTGGCGTCCGACGTCGCGGGGATCGACGACGACCTCCGCGAGCTGGCCGCCTTGGCCGGCCCCGCGGGCGCGGGAGCGAGCCCCGAGGAGCAGGCGTTCGACGTGGAGCAGGCGGTCGCCGCGCTCGCCACGCGTGAACTGTCTCCGCTGAACGCGCTCGAGGCCGTGCAGGCGGTGCTGCGCACCATCGGCGTGGACCGCGCCGGGGAGGCGCAGCCGGTCATGCCGCTCGCGACCATCTCCGTGACCGAGGACATGGCGACGTCGATGCGCATGCACGGCTTGGGCTGGAAGAGCGTCTATCACCACGAGCTGCTCGCCGACGGTCTTGCGCCGGAGGACCTCGGCACCATGCTCACCCAGCGGCTGCGCTGGGCGCAGGGCACCATGCAGGTTCTCCTGCGCGAGAACCCGCTCGTGCAGTGGGGCATGTCGCTACCCCAGCGGCTGATGTACTTCGCCACGATGTGGAGCTACCTGTCGGGGTACGCCGCCGTGGTCTACTTCGCCGCCCCCATCATCTTCCTGGTGCTCGGCATCCTTCCCGTCCACGCGTACGCGGGGGACTTCTTCGCGCGGTTCATCCCGTTCATGCTCGTCAATCAGCTGCTGTTCTTCGTCGCGGCGAAGGGGGCTCCCACGTGGCGCGGGCAGCAGTACAGCCTGGCGTTGTTCCCGGTGTGGTTGAAAGCGTGCTCCACGGCGTTCACGAACGTCGTCCTGCGGATTCCGCTCGGTTTCGCCGTGACCCCGAAGACGCGTCCGAGCACGAACGGGCCGCAGTGGCACCTCATCAAGACCCAGCTGGTCGTCATGGGGCTGCTGGTCGTGGCGATCATCGTCGGCGCCATCCGCCTGTTCGTCAACGGTGCCGAGCCGATCGGCACCGCCGTCAACATCGCGTGGGCGATCTACGATCTTGTGGTGCTCAGCGTGCTCTTCCAGGCGGCGACCTTCACCGGGTACGACCCCGTCGCCGAGGCTGAGCGGCTCGCCGAGCACGGGCGGCGGTCGTCGCGAAAGGAGCGCCGATGAGTGTGACCATCCCGGAGTTCGACGATGCAGCCCGGCAGCGGGCGATCGAGGAGCTCGGCATCCTCGACACCCCGCGCGACGAGCGCATCGACCGCGTCACGCGCCTCGCCCAGGAGGTGTTCGGCGTGCCCATGGTGAGCGTGACGCTCCTCGACCGCGACCGGCAGTGGCGCAAGTCCGAGATCGGTCTCGGCGGGCGCGAGGCGCCGCGCGAAGATGCGTTCTGCGACTTCACCGTGCGAGAGGGGCGCACCGTCGTCATCCCCGATGCGAGCGCCGACGAGCTCTGGGCCGCGAACCCCTTCGTCGAGGGAGACCCGCACCTGCGCTTCTACGCCGGTCATCCCCTGCAAGCGGCCGGGGGCGAACGCATCGGGACCCTCTGCCTGCTCGATACGAAACCCCGCTCGCTCGACGAGCGCGAGGAAGACCTGCTCCGCGACCTGGCCGCGTGGGTCCAGTCCGAGATCCTCCGGCAGAACGAGCTCGATGACGCCGTGGCGGTGCAGAGCACCCTGCGCCCCCGCACGGCGCCGGAACTCCCCGGATACGAGATCGCGGCCGTCACCGTCGCCGCGGGCCAGATGTCGGGCGACCTCTACGACTGGTACCCGGTCGGAGAGGGGGTTCGCTTCACTCTGGCCGACGTCATGGGCAAGGGCCTCGGCGCGGCCCTCCTGGCGGTCGGCCTGCGCGCCTCGCTACGCACGCTCCCCGATCGAGAGCTCCTGGATGCCATCCGCGAGGCGGACCGCCTGCTGGAGGCGGACGTCGCCGACCTCGGCACCTTCGTCACCGCGTTCCACGCCCAGCTGGAGGCGGGTACGGGCATCCTGCGCTTCGTTGATGCCGGGCACAGCCTCGGTTACATCCTGCGCGCGGACGACACGTGGGAGCACCTCTTCTCCACCGGGATGCCGCTGGGGATGGGTTTGGCGGACGCGCGCGCCGAAGCCGAGACGAGGCTCGCTCCGGGCGACATCTTCATGGTGTGCAGCGACGGTCTGCTGGATGTGCTGGATCCGTCGGATCCCCTCGGGCACGTACGGCGCGTTCTTCGCGAGAACGGTATCGCCGGCGCGCTGGACGAGGCCGCCCGCCTCGCGCGCGGCGCGACGGCGACGGACGACGTGACGGTGATGGTGGTGGCGCGCGACGGCGACGTCGCCTGGGAAGGAGCACGATGAACATCGAACGACGCGAGTCTGCGGACGCGGTCGTCCTGGGGGTCGAGGGAAGGCTCACGGCCGCGGTCGCCCCGCAGCTCCGAGCGGAGGTCTCGGATCTCGTCGCGGCCGGTCGGACCCGGCTCGTCGTCGACCTCGAGAGAGTCGACTTCATCGACTCCTCTGGTCTCGGGGCACTCATCGGTGCCCTGAAAGCGACACGCGTCGCCGGGGGAGACCTGAGGATCGCCGCCGCGGGGGAACAGGTGCGACAGGTGTTGCGCCTGACCAACCTCGATCGGGTCCTCCATGTGTACCCCGACGCCGACGGTGCGTTCGATGGTGTCTGAGATCACCGTCACCCGCGAGGGGGCCGCGACTCTCGCGTTCGTCGAAGGGCTGCACGGCGCGCTCGAGGAACTGGCTCATTGCGTTCCGCACATCGCCGAAGACGATCTCTCGCTCTTCTCGCTCGCGGTGATCGAGATCGCCACGAACATCGCCGTGCACGCGCCCCGGGGCGGTGACGAGGTGTCGTTGTCGGTGGAGCTGTCGGCCGGCGACGAGCTGCGCGCGGTCCTGCGCGACTCCGCACCGCCGGTGCACCTCGACCTCACCGCCGCCACGATGGCCGACGCGCTCGCCGAATCGGGCCGCGGTCTCGCGATCGCGGCTGCGGTGTGCGACGAGCTCTCGGTCGAGCGCCACCGGGGGAATCTCTGGCGCCTCGTCCGCCGTGTCGGTCCCCGCTCCGTGTGAGATTCCCCTGACCCTCACACGATTCTCAGCCGCGCGTCCCTAAGATGGCTCCGACCTGTGGCCGCGGCCCAGGTGCGATGCCGGGATGCGATGTCCTGCCGATGGCATCCGTCCCCGAAAGGACCCGAGTGAGCAAGAGCACGACCCCGCGCGGGCAGAAAACCGTCGCGCGTCACGGACGTCTGCGGACGCTCAGCCCCGCCGGCCAGATCCTTCGCGGTGTCGCCGTGGGTCTGGCCGTTCTTCTCGTCGCCGGCTTCGGCGTCGGTGCGTACGCGATCTACGACCTGTCGTCGAGCTTCACCGCCGACGCGGTCGAGCTGAAGGGCCAGCCCGCCGTTCCGCCCGACATCGGCGAGCTCAAGGGCGGGGTGAACATGCTGCTCGTCGGTACCGACGAGTGCGAGCCCGCCTTCGCCTCGCTCTTTGGCGACCGCTGCACGGGCGCTGACTCCGAGGGCAGTCTCAACGACGTCAACATGCTCGTGCACATCTCCGACGAGCCGCGACGCGTGACCGTCATCTCGTTCCCGCGCGACCTCATGGTGCCGATTCCCTCGTGCACGGATGCCAACGGCAACGAGACCTCCGCAATGAGCAAGCAGCAGATCAACAGCGCTTTCTCGTACGGCGGGCTGTCGTGCGTCGTGCAGACCATCTCGAAGCTCAGCGGACTCGAGATCCCGTTCGCGGCGAAGGTCAGCTTCGGCGGGGTCATCAACATCACCGACGCGATCGGTGGCGTCGACGTGTGTATCGCCAACGGCATCAAGGATCCGTACACGGGCATCGACTGGCCCGCAGGAATGCGCACGGTGCAGGGCCTCGACGCGCTCCAGTTCCTGCGCACCCGTCACGGGGTCGGCGACGGCGGCGACCTCGGCCGCATCTCGAACCAGCAGCAGTACATGTCGCGCCTGGCCAACAAGCTGAAGAGCCAGGAGGTGCTGTCGAACCCGGCGACCCTCTACAAGCTCGCCTCGACCGCGCTGCGCAACGTCGACCCGTCGACATCGCTGACCAACCCGCTGACGCTCGTTCAGATCGCGTCCGCCGTGAAGGACGTCCCGTTCAGCGAGATCGTCTTCATCCAGTACCCGACGTTCACCGACTCTGCCGACCCGAACCGCGTCGTGCCCGACTACGACGCGGCCGACACGCTCTGGGCCGCGCTCGCGGCGAACCAGCCGCTGCAGCTCTCGGGCAACCTGAGCGACGGAGACGGCGTGGTCGTCGACGAGAACGCCCAGCCCACGCCGACCGACACGGCCACCCCGGCACCGACCGACAGCGCCGCGCCCACCCCCGACCCCTCTTCGTCGGCGATCACCCTGCCGTCGGAGATTGCGGGTCAGACCGCGGCGCAGGCGACCTGCTCGAACGGCAACGTCCGCTGACGCTCTCGCCCTGGCATCCCGGCCGGTTCGGATTCGGATGCCAGGGCGCGAGCGGGTAGTATGAACCGGTGTGCTCGCGCCTTCGGCGTCGATCACCTGGAGACGTCGCATAGTCAGGCCTAGTGCACCACCCTGCTAAGGTGGAGTCCCCGTAAGGGGACCGAGGGTTCAAATCCCTCCGTCTCCGCACCATGAGAAAAGCCCCGGTTCGCCGGGGCTTTTCTCGTTGCTGCGTCAGTCGAGCCTCTGTTCGCGGAGCGCGGCGACGACGGTGTCGATGAGCAGATTCGTCTCCTCCGCGCCCACGGCGAAGGGGAGGAGACGATCGCCGGTGGTGGTCAGGAGGATGCCGGCCGGCCGTTCCGGAGGAACGCCGAGGGACTCGGCGAACCTCCCCGACAGATCGGTGTGGATGGGTTCGTCGGTCGCGAGGCGCTGATCGTCGCCCACGGCGGCGATGAGGCGGACGTCGATGGCATCCAGTTCGGCCAGGTCGGTCGTCGCGCGCTCGATCAGCGCCTCGCACGGCGCACAGCCGCGGCGCACGAACAGCAGGAGCTGCGCGCGCCCGCGCAGTGCGCGCTGCCGCGGAACCACCACCGTTCCGTCGGGGGTGAGCAGGGGCAACTCCGCCGCCGCGGTCGCCGTCGCCGAATCGGGCCGGAAGGACGCTCCGATCACGGCGACCGCGGCGCCGGTCACGGCGAGGGCCAGCATCGACGCGGGGTCTCCGAACGTTCGCGGCAGAAGGGCGATCGAGGGCGGGTCGACGATCGACCCCGCGAGTGTCGCCGCGGCGAGGACGGTGAGGGCGACGTTGCGCGCCGTCATCCACGGGCCGACCCGGGTGGATGCCACCCGCCCGAAGCATCCGCACTCGTCGGTGGAGTGCTGCTGCTGCGCATGGACGGCGACGGTGAGAAAGGCCAGCGTCACGACGAGGGAGGCGACGGCCGCCCCGGAGAAGAGCTCGCGCGTGCCGAAGGCGAGCCCGAGGGCGACGGCGAGCTCCGCCGACGCCGCCGCAGCGACGGTCGGCCGGGCGGGAAGAGCGCCGAGTCGGAGGGCGCGCATCGTCGTCGCGGCGGAGCCGAGATCGAAGAGCTTGCTCACCCCGCTGACGCCGACGACGACGAGGAGCAGCAAGGGAGGGAGCGTGGTGAGGACGGGCATCCTTTCAGCATCGCGTCGCCCGGGAGTGGGCGGGGGAGCGTGTCGGGTGAAATTCGGCCACGACGGGGTGATGTGCTCTGCCACACTCTGACTCAGGGCGCGCTGGGCGTTCCGGACAGGGGGAGAGCCGTGACCACGGCGGAGAAGCACATCACTCGTTCACACAGACACGCGTCGCTGCGCCGCGAGCATCGCCGCCCCCACACCATCTGGTTCTTCCTTGGAGGCTTGGCGGTGTGGTTCTACCTCGGGATCGTCGTGCTGCACATCCTGCGAAACACGGCGGTGGAGGAGACCTGGATCTTCGTCGGCGCCGCGCTCGTTCCGGCGACGATCTTCTGGATCATGGTGCATCGGCTGCGCACCACCGACACCATCACCGCGGTGAATCTCGTCGTCGCCGCCGTGATCGGCGGTACGCTCGCGATCACCGCCGGAGCGACCCTGGACAAGCTGATCGGGATGATCCCGCAGGCGGAATTCGGGGGGAAGGGCATTCTCGCGCTGTCGATGGCCGGCTTCGTGGAGGAGCTGTGCAAGGGAATCGTCATCGTCATCGTCGGTTGGAAGCTCGCGAAGAGCACGCGGAACGGTCTCTTCGTCGGCGGTGCCGTCGGCCTCGGATTCGCGGTACTGGAGACCATGTTCTACATCGCCTCGTCGGTGGGCGGCGCTGACCCGATCATCGACGCTGCGCGGGAGGCCGTCGGCCGCGGTCTGCTCGCTCCGTTCGGCCACGTCCTCTGGAGCTCGCTCTTCGGTGCGGCGCTCTTCACGGCCGCGGCGAAGACGGGTCGCTTCCGCCTGTCGTGGCTTGTGCTCGGGACGTACGTGGGGGTCGCTCTGTTGCACGGTGCATGGGATGGGTCGGGCGGAATCGTCCTCGCTCTGACGGGAAGCGACCTTCTGTCCCTGCTCGCGGAGTTCGGCGGGTCGCTTGTCGTGATCGCGATCGGCGTGCCGATCTGGCGTCATGTGGCGAAGAAGCATCCCGCACCCCCGCTGCCCGACGACGATATGTCGGAAGCCTCCGCGACGCCGCCGGCAACGCCCCATCCGGTTCCCGCCTGACCTGCTCCCTCGGTCGCTGCAGCGGAGGGGCCGGTCCGCGGCGACAAGCCCCTCCGTCTCGGCAGCGCCGATATCCTCGCTGAAGACTCTCGTCGCCTTCCCCTACCCCCGGAGATCCCCATGTCTGTCGGTCTGCTCGCCGTCGTCGATGACATCCTCAGTGCCGCCATGAAGGCGAGCGCGAAGACCGCGGGCGTCGTCATCGACGACGCCGCCGTCACACCGCAGTACGTGCAGGGGCTCACTCCCGCGCGCGAGCTGCCGGTGGTGTGGAAGATCGCGCTCGGCAGCATCATCAACAAGTACATCATCATCATCCCGATCGCGCTGCTGCTCGAAGCCTTCGCTCCGATGGTGCTGCCGTACCTCCTCATCGTCGGTGGCGCCTTCCTCTGTTTCGAAGGCGCCGAAAAGGTGCTCGAGTGGTTTGGCGTCAGCCACGGAGAGCACGGCGACGACGGCCCGCGCGACGAGAAGAAGCTCGTGCTCGGCGCCGTCCGTACCGACCTCATCCTCAGCACCGAGATCATGCTTATCGCGCTGTCGAGTCTCGACCCCGACTTCGGGATCTGGATGACGTTGGGCGCCCTCCTCATCATCGGTCTCGCCATGACGGTCGTGGTCTACGGTGCCGTCGCGTTGCTGGTGAAGATCGATGACATCGGCCTGCGGTTCATGAAAAGCCCCTCGCGCGGGGTCCGCCGCTTCGGCGTGCGGGTCGTGGCATCCATGCCCGCGGTGTTCCGGGTCATCAGCATCGTCGGCACCGTCGCGATGCTCTGGGTCGGTGGACACCTTCTGCTCCAGAACCTCGCCGAGACGCTGTGGGCGGGGCCGTACGACCTCGTGCACGTCGTGACGCACGCGATCGAGGCCGCGGGACCCGTGATCGTCTGGATCGTCGAGACGGCGATGTCCGCGGTGTTCGGCCTGGCGATCGGGCTCGTCATCGTCGCCGTCATCACCGGCATCACGCGCCTCACGAAGCGCGGGGGGCACTCCGACGAGAGCGCCCCCGCTCCCTCGCACGTCGACGGCTGACCTCCGTCGCCGAGCGGGGAGGCCCTTGAACGGCCGTGGCGCGCGACATAGCGTGGGGCCGTATGACCGACCGACTGGCCCCCGGCTCCGACCGACTGAGCGTGACGCCCCCGAGCCCCGCCGCTCGACGTGCCGCCCTGGTCGTCGCGTGGCTCGTCGTCGCCGTGGCGCTCGCTGTCCTTCTTCTGCGCTTCCCACCCGCCGACGCTCTCGGCGCCCTCGCGGAGGCTGCGAGTGTCTCGACCGGCGTCGTGCTGTTGTCTCTGGCGGCGCTGCTGTTCTCAGCATCCCTGCTCGTCGGAAACGAAGGGCAGGATCGCGGCGTCCGCCGGGTCAGCCTCGTCCTCGGTGCGATCACGCTCGTGCTCGGGCTCTTGTCCCTGTGAGCTGATCGATGCGGAGGGTTCAGATCGGCGAAGCTCCGAAGCGCTCGCGCAGCTCAGCCTTGACGATCTTCCCGGAGGCCGTGCGGGGAAGCGCCTCGACGACGACGACATCCTTGGGCAGCTTGTACCGCGCCACCTGCCCGTCGAGGTGTGCGCGCACGGCGGCCGTGTCGACCGTCGTCCCCTGGCTCACGGTCAATACCGCCAACGGAACCTCTCCCCACCGGTCGTCCGGGATGCCGATGACGGCGACGCCCGTGACTCCGGGTATGTCGGCGATGAGGGCTTCGACCTCGGCCGGGTAGATGTTCTCGCCGCCGGAGATGATCATGTCCTTCGATCGTCCGCAGATGTAGAGGTAGCCGTCGGCGTCGAGGTACCCGAGGTCGCCGGAGCGGAACCACCCGTCGTCCGTCTTCGCCGCGCGCGTCGCTTCGTTGAGACCGAGGTAGCCGGCGAAGACGTTCGGTCCCGTGACGTGGATCTCTCCCACGGTGCCGGCGGGGACGGGGCGCCCCTCGTCGTCGACGACGCGCACCTCGGTGAAGAAGTGCGGGAGACCGACACTGCCCTGCTTTGCCCGCGTCATGTGCGGAGCGAGCGAGGTCGCCCCGGGCGAGGTCTCGGTCATGCCGTACCCCTGCGAGAACGACAGTCCGCGCTCTTCCCACGCCCGCAGGATGCGGTCGGGGACGGCGGATCCGCCGCAGGTGAGGGTGTGCAGGCTCGAGATGTCGGTGCTCGCCCAGGAGGGGTGGTCGGCCATGAGCTGGAAGGTCGTGGGGACCCCGGAGATCATGGTCACGCGGTGCTGCTCGACGAGGTCGAGCGCGCGGCCGGCCTCGAACCCCTTCTCGAGGACGAGGGTCCCGCCCTTGAGGACGACGGGGAGTGCGCCCATGCCGAGAGAGGCGACATGGAAGAGCGGCGAGATCATGAGCGCCACATCGTCCGAGACGACGTCGTAGTCGATGATCGTGTTCACGGCCACCGCGGTCAGGTTCTCGTGCGTGAGCACCGCGCCCTTGGGCCGACCTGTCGTGCCCGAGGTGTAGACGACGGCGGCGGGGGCGTCCGGTTCGGCGATCACGAGAGCGGGCGCGGGGCCGGCGGCATCCATTCTCCGATCGAAGCCCGCTTCGCCGTTGCGGCCGGACGCTCCCGTGCGGATGCGTCGTGGCGGACTCGCGAGACCGCTCTCGATCGCGTCGAGACGGTCGTCGAACACGGCGTCGTGGATGAGCACGCGGGCGCGGCTGTCGGTGAGGACGTGGGCGATCTCGGGCCCCGCCAGGCGGGTGTTGACCGGGACGAAGACGGCGCCCATGCGCACCGCGCCGAACAGTGTGACGAGGAAATCGGGGCTGTTCTCGCCGAGGTAGGCGACGGTGTCACCGGTGCCGACGCCCTCCTCGACCAGGACGGCGGACACCGCCTCGGCGCGGTCCGCGAGCTGCCGGTAGGTCAGTCGCTGGTTCTCGCCGAACACCACGGCGGTCTTCTCGGGTGATCGCAGCCGGCGGCGGGGGAGCCAGGCTCCGAGTCCTTGGGTTCTCATGCGCGGTCTCTTCTTCGAGTGCGGATTTCGCGAAGGGGTCGGGGCCCGCGCGTGGCGGGCCCCGCGCGGCTCACGCGTAGAAGCGGTAGAGGCCGCGTGCGACGACGGCGGGCTTGCTGCCGCCCTCGATCTCGATCGTCTGGTCGACGGCGAGCTGGTAGCCGCCGGCGATCTCGGTGATCTCGGCGACGACGGCGTTCATGCGAACGCGGGCGCCGACCTTCACCGGCGAGATGAAGCGGACCTTGTCGAGGCCGTAGTTCACCTTGGTGGTCACGCCCGTGACGTCCAGCAGCTCGGTCCAGAACTTCACGGCGAGCGACAGGCTGAGGAACCCGTGGGCGATCGCGCCGCCGAAGGGGCCGTCCTTCGCGCGCTCGGGATCGGTGTGGATCCACTGGTGGTCATCGGTCGCGTCGGCGAAGAGGTCGACGCGGTCCTGCGTGATCTCGAGCCAGTCCGACCAGCCGAGGTCGGTGCCGGCGAGGCCCGCGATGTCGTCGTAGGCGATGGTGGTGGTCATGCGTTCTCCTTGGAGGGGGTCGAGAGACCGAGGAGGCGCGCGGCGTTGTCCTTGAGGATCCCCGGCATCACCTCGGCTTTCAGGGCAGTCTGCTCGACGTCGCGCATCCAGCGGTCGGGGGTGAGCAGGGGGAAGTCCGAGCCGAACAGGATGCGGCTCTTCAGGAAGGAGTTGGCGGCTCGCACGAGCTGCTCGGGGAAGTACTTCGGGCTCCAGCCCGACAGGTCGATCCACGTGTTGTGCTTGTGCGTGGCGACCGAGATCGCCTCGTCCTGCCAGGGCACCGAGGGGTGGGCCATGATGATCTGCAGGTCGCCGAAGTCGGCCGCGACCGCGTCGAGCAGCATCGGGTTCGACAGGCCGAGGCGCAGGCCCCGCCCGCCCTTCATGCCCGCCCCGATCCCGGTCTGGCCCGTGTGGAAGAGCGCGACCACGCCCGCCGCCTGCAGCAGCTCGTAGAGCGGGTAGTGGCGCTCGTCGCTCGGGTCGAAGTTCTGCACGGTGGGGTGGAACTTGAACCCGCGGACCCCGGAGTCCTCGATGAGTCGGCGCGCTCGGTCGACCGCGTCGACGCGGTTCGGGTCGACGGAGCCGAAGGGGATCAGGACGTCGTTGTGGCGCGCGGCCCCCGTGGCGATGTCCGCGCTGGAGAGAGGGGGGTGATCGAGGTGGCTCTCGGCATCCACCGTGAAGACGACCGCGGCCATCGACCGCTCGCGGTAGTACTCCGCGATGCTGTCGAGGTCGGGTCGTGCGGCGTCCACGGCGAAGTAGCGACTCGCAGCTGCCGCCAGATCGTCGGGCAGTGAGGCATGGCCGTGCCCGTCGATCTCGACATGCACGTGCACGTCGATAGCCGTCAGCGCCGCGACGTCGATCGCGGATTCGTAGCGGGTCATCGCGGTCAGACGGTCGGAGCGGGGCGCTGCAGGTCGGCCGGCAGAGCGGGGAAGCGCTCCCCGACGCTCTGCAGCTCGCCGACGGCGTCGGCGAAGCCCTCGTGCAGCGCCTCGAACGTCCATCCGCCCTCGCGGTACGCCGTCGCGACGGGCTCGGGGTGCGACCACAGCTGGAGACGGTCGCCGCCGATGCCGATGGCCTGGCCCGTCACGCCGGCGGCGGCGTCGGAGGCGAGATAGGCGACGAGACCGGCGACGTCGTCGGAGGTGCCGAAGCCGAGGTCGTGCCGGAAGAACGCGGGCATGGGCTCGCCGGCAGCGTCGGCCTCGACGGCGGCGGCGAAGTAGGGGACCGTCGCGGTCATCGCGGTGGCGGCGACGGGGATCACGGCATTCGCGGTGATGCCGGCCTTCTTGAGCTCGAGCGCCCAGGTGCGCACCATTCCGACGATGCCGGCCTTGGCGGCGGCGTAGTTGGTCTGGCCGAAGTTGCCGCGCTGGCCCGTGGGCGAGCCGATGCAGATGATCCGCCCGGGGATCTCGTTCTGGCGCATGTAGGTGGCCGCGGCACGGACCGTGGTGAACGTTCCCCGCAGGTGCACGCCGATCACGGTGTCGAAGTCGTCGTCGCTCATCTTCCAGAGGACCGTGTCGCGCAGGACGCCGGCGTTGGTCACGAGGATGTCGAGGCGTCCGAAGTTCTCCACCGCGGCCGCGACGAGGGCATCGGCGGTCTCGGTTGGGCCGACCGGGGCGGCGACGGCGACGGCGCGTCCGCCCGCGTCGACGATGGTCTTCACCGCGGCGTCGGCGGTGGCGGCATCCACGTCGTTGATGACGACCGCGGCCCCCTGTCGGGCGAGCTCCTGGGCGTAGGCGAGGCCGAGGCCGCGGCCCGAACCCGTGACGATGGCGACTTTGCCGGTGAGCGACATGGTGAACTCCTTCGTGTCGTCGCCATCGTGGCATCGATTCGTTGAAAATGTCAATGATTGAATCTCGCTACACTGTTTTCATGACTCCCGCGGCCGACGACGGTGCCGGCGAGGCGTCGCGGCTGGAGCACGCTCCTCTCGCGGACGACCTCGGCTTCCTGCTCGCGCGTGCCGCGGCGATGTCGCAGGCGGCGGGCAACGAGGCGCTCGCGGCGCACGGGCTGAAGGTGCGGTCGTACTCGGTGCTCGCCCTCGCCGTCACCGGCGGGCGGCCCTCGCAGCGCGAGCTCGCGGCGTTCCTGCGGCTCGACCCGAGCCAGGTGGTGGCCCTGATCGACGATCTCGCGCGGCGCGGGCTCGTCACGCGGGAGCCCGACCCGCGCGATCGCCGCGCGAACGTCGTGGCCGCGACCCTCGAAGGGCGGGCGCTCTACCGTCGTGCGCTCGTCGACGTCGAGGCGGGGGAGCGGCGCGCGCACGCGGCGCTCTCTCGTGCCGATCGGGCGGAGCTGGCGCGGCTGCTGCGAGCGGCGGCGTTCCCGGCCGAGGGCTGAGGGGCGCCCGCTCCCGGCTCACGTGCCCGGGACTCTCGCCCCGAGGCTCGCGCCCCGGTTCAGGCCCCGGGTTCACGCCCGCGGCTCGGGCCCCGGATCAGCCCCCCGGCTCAGGCCCCGGCTTCGCGCCCCGGGTTCAGCCGCTCCAGCAGCTCCAGCCCGTGCCGCGCCCAGGCGATCTCGCCCTCCGCGCGGTCGAGGAAACCCTCGTACGTGAACACCTTGAAAGCCACGATCGCGTCGTGGTCGTGCTCGGTGTCGCTCGCGAGGCGACGCTCCACGATCGGGTGCGTGCGTCGGTGGATAGCGTCCAGCTGCGCCTGCCACTGGGTGCGGCGCAGCTCGTACTGTGCGATGTGCTCCTGCAGATGGCGTCGCGCGACCTCGGGCTCGGTCCACTCGAAGTAGGCCGCACGCAGGTGCGCCGGATCGCGTTCGTTCGGGTAGTCGATCGCCTCGCGCATCCACGCGCGGAACGCGGCGACGCCCTCGTCGGTGACGGAGTACCGCGTCTTCGTCGACTTCTCGCCCCACGGCACCGACTCGTCGACCAGCAAGCCGTCGCGGACCATGCGCTTGAGCTCGGGATAGATCTGCGAGTCGGGGGCGTGCCAGACGTGCCCGACCGACACGTGGAAGGCCTTCGCGAGGTCGTATCCGGTCATGGGCTGGGCGGTCAGCAGGGCCAGGAGGGCGTAGCGCAGGCTCATCGGCCGCCTCCTTCGCGCTTGCGGATGCCGAGCTTCCACCGTATCTTCTCCGCTATAACTATCTTGATAGTGAGTGGACAAGGGAGTGCACCATGCAGGAGACAGTGACCGCGAAACTGCTCGATCACCCGCGCAACGCCTGGTACGTCGCCGCGTGGGACCACGAGGTCGGGCGCAAGAAGATCCTCGCCCGGACCGTCGCGGGTCGTCCTCTCGCTCTCTACCGCACCGAGGACGGCCGCGCGGTCGCGCTCGCCGACGCCTGCTGGCACCGCCTCGCGCCGCTGTCACAGGGGGCGCTGGTCGGCCCGGAAGACATCCGCTGTCCCTACCACGGCATCACCTACGACGCTCGCGGACGCTGCACGAGCATGCCCGCGCAAGAGACGATCAACCCGAGCGCCCTCGTCCCCTCGTTCCCCGTCGTCGACCGGTACCGCTACGTGTGGGTATGGGTGGGCGACCCCGCTCTCGCCGATCCCGCGCTCATCCCCGACATGCACCAGATGACGGATGCCGCGTGGACCGGCGACGGCCTGACGATCCACGCTCCGTGCAACTACCAGCTCATCCTCGACAACCTGATGGACCTCACGCACGAGGAATTCGTGCACTCCAGCAGCATCGGCCAGAAGGAGCTCAGCGAGAGCGAGTTCGTCACGAGCCACACCGATACCACCGTCACCGTCGAGCGGTGGATGCACGACATCGAGGCGCCGCCGTTCTGGCTGAAGAACATGCGCGACAAGTTCCCCGGCTTCTCGGGCCGCGTCGACCGCTGGCAGATCATCCACTTCGAAGCACCGTCGACGATCTGCATCGACGTCGGTGTCGCCAAGGCGGGCACCGGGGCGCCCGAGGGCGACCGCTCGCAGGGCGTCAACGGCTACGTGATGAACACGATCACCCCCGAGACCGCGCGCTCGAGCCACTACTTCTGGTCGTTCCAGCGCAACTACCGTCTCGACAGCCAGCTCATCACCACCCAGCTGCGCGACGGCGTGCACGGCGTCTTCGGTGAGGACGAGGCGATGCTCGCCGCTCAGCAGGCCGCGATCGACGCCAACCCCGACTACGAGTTCTACAGCCTGAACATCGACGCGGGCGGCATGTGGGTGCGCCGCATCCTCGAGCGGATGCTGCTCGCCGAGGGCCGCGACCACGCGCCCGCCCCGCGCCGCGGCGCTCAGCTGGTGCGCTGACGTGGCGGTCTCACGCACGGAGGTCTGGCAGGGCGGCACGGTCGTGGCATCCAGGCCGTTGACGCCCGAGATCCGCCGCATCGAGATCGACGTGGACGATCCGGCGCCGGTCGCCCCCGGTGCGCACATCGACGTGCGCCTGACGATCGCGGGCGAGCGGGATCGACGGTCGTACTCGATCGTGGATGCCGCCGACGGCGGCCGCCGCATCGCGCTCAGCGTCTACACCTCGCCGGTGAGCCGCGGCGGCGCTGCCGTCATGAACGCCCTCGCGCCGGGCGACCGACTGGAACTCACGCAACCACTGAACGACTTCCCGCTGCGGCCCGGAGCGGACCGCTACGTGCTCATCGCCGGAGGGGTCGGCGTCACCGCGATGGTGGGCATGGCGGCGAGCCTTCGCTCTCGCGGAGCCGACTACCGTCTGCTCTACGCCGGTCGCAGCCGCCCGCTCATGGCGTACGTCGACGAACTGCGCGACACGCACGGCGATCGTCTGAGCCTGCACGTGCGGGACGAAGCGACCTCTCTGTCGATCCCCGACCTGGTCGCCGGCATCGACCCCGGCACCGAGGTCTACGTCTGTGGTCCCATCCGACTGATGGATGCCATCCGTCGGGAGTGGATGAGGCAGAACCGCCCCATCGCGGACCTCCGCATGGAGACGTTCGGCAACAGCGGATGGTTCGACGCGCAGGAGTTCACTGTGCGCATCCCGGCGACCGGCATCGAGGCGCGGGTGCGCCCGAACCAGTCGATGCTCGAGGCTCTCGAGGCCGCCGGGGCCGACATGATGTGGGACTGCCGCAAGGGCGAGTGCGGCCTGTGCGAGGTGCGGGTGCTGGGCCTCGAGGGCGACATCGACCACCGCGACGTGTTCTACAGCGAGCGTCAGAAGGACGCGCGCTCGAAGATGTGCTGCTGCGTCTCGCGCGTGGTGGCCACCGCGGGTCGCGACGCGGTGGTGGAGATCGTCACGAGCTGACGGGGTCGCTCTCCCGCGATGCCGGGGTGAGACTGCACGCTGCTGACATCTCCATTGCAGCGTGCAGCGGAGATGTCAGCTGTATGCAGTCTCGCGGGCGCGTGCCGCGGCGGCGCGTGCCGCGGCGGAGCGCGGAGCCGGGGTCAGTCGAGCCGCGAGTGCTCGCCGAGGCGGTGCCAGGTGCGGTTGTGGTAGACCAGCGCGGCGCCCGGCTCGCCGGGCTCGAGGTCGCGCTCGACGTCGACCTGCAGGGCCTGTGCGGCGATCACGGTCGAGCCGCCGGCATCCATTCGGCTGACGATCTTGCACCGCAGCCAGGCGCGCACGCCGTGGTAGACGGGCTCGCCGGTGGGAAGACGCGACCACGTCGACGTGTCGGCGAAGCGATCGAGGCCGCTGGTCGATGCGGTGCGTGCGAGACCGATGTCTTCGGCGTCGAGCAGGTGCACGACGATCGTGTCGGCCGCGACGATCGTCGGGGTCGCCGACGACAGCGCCGACACCGAGAAGATCAGCAGCGGCGGGTCGGCGCTCACCGACGACACCGACGACGCTGTCAGCGCGACGGGCCCGTTCTCGCCGTAGGCGGTGATGACGGCGATGCCGCCCGGGTGCCCGCGGAACGCGCGCTTGAAGTCGTCCGCCGAGACCGAGGTGCCGATGGCCGGGGTGCTCTCGGGGGCTGCATGCGGAAGGGAAGTCATACCTCAAACGGTAGGCGCTTCCGCGTGCCTCGGCGTCGTCGCGTGCAACACGGCGACACGCTTCGCGCGGTCCACCGCGGTCCTGAGTCATGGCGTGTGAAGCTTCACATTTATCAATTTGTGATGATTGAGCTGCGGATATTTCTTGACACAGCTGATTGTGTGAGCGCTAACATTCACGAGTCAGCCCACCCGAGGGGGCTGCATCACATGAACCGGCAGCGGTGCCGGCGAAACGAGGAGGTTTCAACATGAAGGCGAAGAACATTCTTGCCGGGTTCGCTCTGGTGGGCGCGATCGCTCTGACCACGGCCGGCTGCGCCGGTGGGGGCAACACCGCCGGCGGCGGGGGCGGCGACGACAAGGTCATCACCGTCGGCTTCGCGCAGACCGGCTCCGAGAGCGGGTGGCGCAGCGCCAACACCGAGTCGATGAAGGAGGCATTCAGCGAGGCGAACGGCTTCAACCTCATCTTCAACGCGGCCGACAACAAGCCCGAGGCGCAGATCGCCGCGGTCCGCAGCTTCATCAACCAGGGCGTCGACGCGATCGTGCTCGCGCCGATCGTCACCGACGGCTGGGACGACGTGCTGAAGGAGGCGAAGGATGCCAACATCCCCGTCATCCTCGAAGACCGCACGGTCTCGGCTCCCGAGGACCTGTACGCGAGCTGGGTCGGCCTCGACTTCAAGAAGGAGGGCGAGACCGCGGGCAAGTGGGTCGCCGACAACTTCGGCAAGACGCCCACCAACCTCGTCGTGCTCGAGGGCACCACGGGTTCGTCGGCCGCGACCGACCGTGCCGCCGGCTTCGACGAAGCCATCAAGGGCACCGACATCAAGGTCCTCGACTCGCAGACGGGCAACTTCACCCGCGCCGAGGGCAAGACGGTGATGGAGGGCTTCCTGCAGAAGTACGGCTCCACGATCAACGTGCTGTTCGCGCACAACGACGACATGGGCCTCGGCGCCCTCGACGCGATCAAGGCCGCCGGTCTCAAGCCCGGTACCGACATCAAGATCGTGACGATCGACGCCGTCAAGGACGGGATGACCGCTCTGGCCGACGGCGAGTTCAACTACATCGTCGAGTGCAACCCGCTGCTCGGTGACAAGGTCGCCGAGGTCGTCAAGAAGGTCGTGGCCGGCGAGTCCGTCGACAAGAGCTACATCGTCGAGGACCAGGCGTTCGACCAGGAGCAGGCCAAGGCCGCTCTGCCCGACCGCAAGTACTGATCCCTCCCTCCCGGGGTGTGCGGGGCCGTGACCGGCCCCGCACACCCTCCCGGTACCCCAGAAAGCGATCGAGCATGACATCCGAACGTGCTGCCGCGGCCCCCGGCCCGCGGGCCGCCGTGGTCGAGATGCGAGGAATCAGCATCTCCTTCCCCGGAGTGAAGGCCCTCGACGGGGTCGACTTCACCCTCTACCCCGGCGAAGTCCACTCCCTGATGGGCGAGAACGGCGCCGGCAAGTCCACGCTCATCAAGGCCCTCACCGGTGTCTACGGCATCGATGCCGGCACCATTCGCGTCGATGGCGAGCAGCGGCTCTTCCGCGCCACCGCCGACGCGCAGGCGGCGGGCATCGCCACCGTCTATCAAGAGGTCAACCTCTGCCAGAACCTCACCGTCGGCGAGAACGTCATGCTCGGTCAAGAGGTTCGTCGCGCGGGCATGATCGACTGGAAGGCGACCCACGCGGCCGCCGAGCGTCATCTCTCCGAGCTCGGTGTGCGCATCGACACCCGGTCGATCCTCGCGAGCCACTCGATCGCGATCCAGCAACTCGTCGCCATCAGCCGTGCCATGGTCGTCGACACGAAAGTGCTCGTGCTCGACGAGCCGACATCCAGCCTCGACCGCGGCGAGGTCGAGCAGCTCTTCGGCGTCGTGCGCGACCTACGCGACCGCGGCGTCGCGATCCTGTTCGTCTCGCACTTCCTCGACCAGATCTACGAGATCTCCGACCGCCTGACCGTGCTCCGCAACGGCACGCTGGTGGGGGAGTACCCGGTCGAAGAACTCGGCCGTGAACAACTCGTCGCCAAGATGATCGGCCGCGAGCTCGGCGAGTTGGATGCCATCTCCGCCAGCGCCGAGCGCCCCATCGACCGTTCCGGCACCCCCGTGCTGCGCGCCGTCGGCCTCGGCCGCAAGAACGCCCTCGAGCCCGTCGACCTCGAAGTCTTTGGGGGCGAGGTCGTCGGGCTCGCGGGACTCCTCGGCTCCGGCCGTACCGAGCTCGCGCGACTCATCGCCGGGGCCGACCGCACCGACGGCGGATCGATCGAGGTGGCGGGCACATCGGCGCGCACCGGATCGCCCCGCCACGCGCTCGACCGCGGCATCGCCTTCTCGTCGGAGGACCGTCGCGCCGAGGGCATCGTCGGCGACCTCACGGTGGCCGAGAACATCATCCTCGGTGTGCAGGCCCGTCGCGGCGCACTCCGTCGTGTCGGCGCCGCCGAGAAACAGGCGATCGTCGACGAGTACATCACCGCTCTCGGGGTCCGCCCGGCCAACCCGAACGCCCTGATCCGCAACCTCTCCGGTGGCAACCAGCAGAAGGTGCTGCTCGCCCGCTGGCTCGCCACCGCGCCGGAGCTGCTCATCCTCGATGAGCCGACGCGCGGCATCGACGTCGGCGCCAAGGCCGACATCCAGCGCAAGGTCGCCGAGCTCGCCGAGAAGGGCCTGTCGGTCATCTTCATCTCGTCGGAGCTCGAAGAGGTCCTGCGCCTCGCCCAGCGCGTGGCCGTGCTCCGCGACCGTCGTAAGATCGGCGAACTGGCCACCAAGGACGTCGATCTCGACGGCCTCGTGGCGTACATCGCCGAAGGTCAGGCGGAGCCGACCACGCCCGCAACCGCCCCCGAGACATCGCCGTCCGATCGGGAGAAGATCGCATGAAGAAGTTCCTCACGCACCGCCTGGTCTGGCCGATCGCGGCGCTCATCGCGCTGATCGCCGTCAACACCATCTCGCGGCCCTCGTTCCTCAGCATCACGGTGCAGAACGGCCAGTTGTACGGGTCGTTGATCGACATCCTGCGCAACAGCGCACCGCTCATGCTCGTCGCGCTCGGCATGACGCTGGTCATCGCCACGCGCGGTATCGACCTCTCGGTCGGCGCGATCATGGCGGTCTCCGGCGCCGTCGCGCTCACGATCATCGAGGCGTCCCCCGAACCGGGGAACCTCGGCGTCGTGATGATCGCGATCGTCGCCGCGGTGGGAACCGCCCTGTTGCTCGGCGTCTGGAACGGTTTCCTGGTCTCGGTGCTCGGCATCCAACCGATCATCGCCACGCTCGTGCTGATGCTCGCCGGCCGCGGGGTCGCCCTGCTCATCACCAAGGGCTTCATCACCACGATCAACAGCGATCCGTATCAGTTCATGGCGCAGGGATACGTGCTGGGCCTGCCCTTCGCCTTCTACGTCTCGATCGTCGCCGTGATCGTGGTCGGGGTCCTCGAGCGTCGTACTGCTCTCGGCATGCTCACCGAAGCGGTCGGTATCAACCCCGAGGCGAGCCGTCTCGCCGGCGTCCGCTCGCGCGGCATCATCTGGGGTGCCTACATCGCCAGCGGCACTCTCGCGGGTATCGCCGGCATCCTCTACAGCTCGAACATCATGGCGGCCGACGCGAACGCCGCGGGGCTCTACATCGAACTGGATGCCATCCTCGCGGTGGTCCTCGGCGGCACCTCGCTCGCGGGCGGAAAGTTCAGCATCGCCGGCACCGTCGTCGGCGTGTTCACGATCCAGACGCTCAAGAGCACGATCACCTTCCTGGGCGTCCCGCCCGCGGTCAGCCCCGTGTTCATGGCCGCGGCCGTGCTCGTCGTGGTGCTGCTGCAGTCGCCGCGGTTCCGCTCGTTCTTCCACGCGGCCGGTCGTTCCGCCGCCCGCCCGCTCACCCGCCGTCCTGACGCAAAGGTGCTGTCCTGATGACCACTCTCACCGCCCCGGAGCGCGGCGCCGCGTCGTCGACGAGCGCGTACCGGCGCTTCCTCAGCCGTCACATCTCGTGGGTCCCGGTGTTCGCCGCCGTGGCCATCCTGATCATCATGATCGCGGGCTCGATGGCCTACTTCCCGAACTTCCAGCTGCCGCGCATCATGTCGTCGATCCTGCTCGACAACGCGTACCTCCTCGTTCTGGCCGTGGGTATGACCTTCGTCATCCTCACCGGGGGGATCGACCTGTCGGTCGGCGCGGTCATGGCGTTCACCGGCATCCTGTGCGCCAAGCTCCTCGGCGACGGGGTCCCCGTGGCCGTGGCCGTCCCCGCGATGGTGCTCATCGGTGCCGCGATCGGGCTGCTGATCGGTGTGCTCGTGCAGTTCTTCGACGTGCAACCGTTCATCGCCTCGTTGATCGGCATGTTCCTCGCCCGCGGCCTCGCATTCGTGGTGAGCCTGGAGTCGATCAAGGTCGAGAACGACGGCATCCTGTGGCTGCAGTCCACGCGATTCTCGTTCGCGGGCTGGTACATCACACCGACGGGCATCATCGCCCTCCTGACCGTCGCGATCGCAGCGTTCGTGCTCCGGTACACGCGCTTCGGCCGCACGGTGTACGCGGTCGGCGGCAACGAGCAGTCGGCACGACTCATGGGTCTGCCGGTCGTGCGGACGAAGCTGTCGGTCTACGTCATCAGCGGAGTGTGCGCAGGCCTCGCCGGCATCGTGCTGACGGCGTACTCCGGTGCGGGATACCCCCTGAACGGCGTGGGCACCGAGCTCGACACGATCGCCGCGGTCGTCATCGGCGGCACGCTCCTGACCGGCGGCAGCGGTTTCGTCCTCGGCTCGATGATCGGCGTGTTCGTCTACGGTCTGATCCGCACGATCATCTCGTTCTCCGGAGCCGAGCAGTCGTGGACGCGCATCACCGTCGGCGCCCTGCTGCTGCTGTTCGTGGTGGTGCAGCGCATCATCGTGTCGCGCTCCGCGCTCAGCCGGTGATGCTCCCGCGCCGTGTTAGCGATCACCGCTTCGCGCGGGCATGATTGACCCCATGTCCACCGTCGCTCCGCCCCTCCTCGAGGTGCGCGGAGCGACGGTGCGTTTCGGCGTCGAGTCGGCGCTGTCCGACGTGGACTTCCGCCTCCTCCCCGGCGAGGTGCACTCGCTCATGGGCGAGAACGGCGCCGGCAAGTCCACGCTGATCAAGGCGATCACCGGAGCCCTCCGCCTCGACTCCGGGGTGATCGAGCTCGACGGCCGCGAGGTGCGGTTCTCCTCCCCGGCCGACGCACAGGCGGTCGGAATCTCCACCGTCTACCAAGAGATCGACCTGCTGCCGAACCTCACGGTGGCCGAGAACATCTCGCTCGGCCGTGAGCCCCGACGATGGGGCGTCATTGACCATCGCGCGATGCGCGAGCGGGCGGTCGAGGCGCTGACCTCGCTCGGTGTCGACGTCGACCCGGCCTCCGTCCTGTCGTCGCACCCCCTCGCGGTGCAGCAGCTCGTCGCCATCGCGCGCGCGGTCTCGACCGAGGTCAAGGTGCTCGTGCTCGATGAGCCGACGTCGAGCCTGGATGCCGATGAGGTCGCCGAACTGTTCCGCGTGATCCGCGACCTCAAGGCGCAGGGCATCGCGATCGTCTTCGTCTCGCACTTCCTCGACCAGGTGTACGAGATCTGCGACCGGGTCACCGTCCTTCGCGGAGGACGCCTGGTCGGCGAGTACGGGACCCGCGAGCTGCTGCGCATCGACCTCGTCGAGAAGATGCTCGGCGCGACCGCCGACGTCCTCGCCCCGCTCGGCCAACGCGAGGTCGAGACCACCGAGGGGCCGTCGGTGTTGAGTGCCCGGGGGCTGGCATCCGGGGTCCGTCTTCGTGAAGCCGACGTTGACATCGCCGAGGGAGAGGTGATCGGGGTCGCGGGTCTTCTCGGATCCGGCCGGAGCGAGCTCGCGCGCTCCCTCACCGGCGTCGACCGCCCCGACGGCGGGGAGCTGCTCATCGACGGTGAGCCCGTCCGCCTGTCTTCGCCGCGCGAGGCGATCCGTCGTCGTGTCGCTTACTCGTCTGAGAACCGACGCACCGAGGGCGTCATCGGCGACCTCAGCGTTCTCGACAACATCACGTTGGCGCTGCAGGCGCAGCGCGGGATCTTTCACAGGCTGAGCACCGCGCGGCGTCGAGAGCTGGCGATGAGCTGGGTCGAGGCGCTCCACATCCGGCCAGCCGATATCGACCGGCCCGTTCGGACACTGTCGGGCGGCAATCAGCAGAAGGTGCTCCTCGCGCGCCTGCTCGCGTTGTCGCCGCGCCTCATCGTGCTCGACGAACCCACGCGCGGCATCGACGTGGGGGCCAAGGCGGAGATCCAGCGGCTCGTCGGCGAGCTGAGCGACAACGGCCTGTCGATCGTCTACATCTCGGCCGAGCTCGACGAGGTGCTGCGCGTCGCGCATCTGGTCGCGGTGATGCGCGACGGCGTGCTCGCGCAGATCGTGCCCGCCGCCGACCTCACCTCCGACGCGCTGCTCGCGCTCGTGGCCGGCCACACGAGCGGAGACGAGGGCAGCGGTGCCTGACGACAAATCCTCACGGACCGCCAACATCTTCGATGTCGCGCGTCTCGCCGGTGTGTCGCATCAGACGGTCTCGCGCGTGCTCAACAACATGCCGAACGTGCGGCCGGCCACCCGAGCGCGCGTCGAACAGGCGATCGCCCAGCTGCGCTACAGCCCCTCGCCCGCCGCTCGCGCCCTGGTCACCCGCCGCACCCGCACGATCGGCCTCGTCACCCCGGGCACGGTCGACTACGGTCCCACGTCGATCGCGACGAACTTCAACTTCGCCGCGCGAGCGGCGCGCTACAACGTCGACGCGATCAGCTCCCCGCAGAGCGACGTGGCCCCCGTCCGCGCGGCCATCGACGGTCTGCTGAAGCAGCGGGTGGACGCCATCGTCCTCGTCGTGGTCGACACCGAAGTGCTCGCGGCGGTCCAGGCGCTCGACATCGACGTCCCGATCGTCGCGGCCGCGGCCAGCGCTCGTCCCCACCCGCGGCTCGTGGCGATCGATCAGTACCGCGGGGCGCGCAGCGCCGTCCGGCACCTGCTCGAGGCGGGGTACGACACCGTGCGCCACATCGCCGGTCCCGCCCGCAACCCCGACGCCGTCGAGCGCATCCGCGGGTGGCGCGAAGAGATCGCGGCCGCTCGCGCTCAATCGACCCCGGCCGTGCACGGCGACTGGTCGGCGGCGAGCGGCTACCGCATCGCCTCCGAAGCCGATCTGTCGCCGGGCGAGGGCATCTTCGTCGCCAACGACCACATGGCCATCGGCGTGCTCTCGGCGCTGCGCGAGCGTGGTCTGCGCGTGCCCGAGGACATCGGGGTCGTCGGCTTCGACGACGTTCCCGAGGCCGCGTTCGTCTACCCGTCGCTCACCACCGTGCGCCAGGACTTCGCCGCTCTCGGCGAGATCCTCATGCAGAAGGTGCTGCTACTCGTCGAAGAACCCGACACGGTGACCGAGAGCACGCCGCTGCCGACGCGGCTCGTCGTGCGGTCGTCGGCGCCGCTGGCGCGCTGAGGCGCGGCGCCGGCGCGCCTTGGCCGTGCGGTCGTCGGCGCCTCTCGCGCGCTGGGGCGCGGCGCCGGCGCGTCGGGCCGGGTCGCCGTTCCCGCGGCGGGGTGGGTCACCCTTCGCACGCGTCGTGCCGGGCCGCCGTTCCGCGCGGTGGGGCGCGGGTCTCTGCCCCGCATAAACGCGATCCACTCGCATAAACGCGGGCAGAGCGTGTTTCTGTGCGTGGATGGCGTTTACGGGCGGTTCGCGGCCTCGGCGACGGCCCCGGATGCCACGGGTTTACGCGCCGGCGGGTGATCCGCGCCGCGGGATGGTGTCGCTTGCCGGGGCGGGCTTCGGGAGCGTTTCGCGCCGTCCCCGACCCCGCATAAACGCGATCCACTCACATAAACGCGGGGGGAGCGTGTTTCTGTGCGCGGATCGCGTTTATGGGCGGTTCGCGACGGCCCCGGATTCCACGGGGGCACGTGCCGGTCGGATGGTTCGGGCCGCAAGCGGTGCCGCTTGCCGGGGCGGGTTTCGGGAGCGTTTCGCCCCCTCCCGCTGCGGATAAACGCGATCCACTCGCATAAACGCGGGGAGAGCGTGTTTCTGTGCG
>NZ_LDRU01000110.1 GCF_001476285.1 Microbacterium testaceum
GCATCGCGTCTCCGGGGTCGCCGACCCCGGAGACGCGATGCGTGGCGTCGACGGAGCCGCAACGCGCGGAGCGCTGACGCCCCCCGGTGCGATGTCGGCCGCGGGAGACGCGGGCCGCCCGGTGGCGACCGGGGTCGCGGGTGCCGTCGCACGGGAGGCGTCGAGGTCGTGGATCGTCGCCGGGGACGAGCCCTGCGACACCCCGGCATGGGTGAGCACGCGGGCGACGAGCAGCTCGAGCTGCAGACGCGGCGAGGTGGCACCCGTCATCTCGTCGAGGGCGGCCACAACGAGGTCGGCGGTCCGCGACAGACGCCCTACCCCGAACGCCGTGGCCTGCCGGGCCATCCGCTCGAGCTCGTCGTCGGGAACACCGCGCAGAACGGCCGAGGCCCCCGCACCGGTTGCCGCGACGATGATGAGGTCGCGCAGGCGCTCGAGCAGATCGTCGACGAAGCGACGCGGGTCCTGCCCGGTCTGCACCACGCGGTCGACCGCGGCGAACGCCCCGGCGCCGTCGTTCGCCGCGAAAGCGTCGACCACCTCGTCGAGGAGCTCGGAGTGGGTGTATCCCAGGAGGGCCACGGCACGCTCGTACCGCACGAGCACGTGGCCCGCGGCATCCGCGTCGCTGCCGGCGATGAGCTGATCGAGCAGCGACAGCGTGTCACGCGGCGAGCCCCCGCCGGCACGCACGACGAGCGGCAGCACGCCGGCTTCGACGCCGACGTTCTCGCTCTCGCACAGTTCTTGGACGTACTCGAGCATGGCGGCCGGCGGAACGAGCCGGAACGGGTAGTGGTGCGTCCGCGAGCGGATCGTGCCGAGGACCTTCTCGGGCTCGGTGGTCGCGAAGATGAACTTCACGTGCGCCGGGGGCTCTTCGACGAGCTTCAGCAGGGCGTTGAAGCCCTGCTGCGTCACCATGTGCGCCTCGTCGAGGATGAAGATCTTGAACCGGTCGCGCGCGGGGGCGAAGATCGCGCGCTCGCGCAGATCGCGCGCATCGTCGACACCGTTGTGGCTGGCGGCGTCGATCTCGACCACGTCGAGCGATCCGCTTCCGCCGCGCCCCAGCTCGATGCAGCTGTCGCACGTTCCGCAGGGGGTGTCGGTCGGGCCGGCGGCGCAGTTGAGGCACCGGGCCAGGATGCGCGCCGACGTGGTCTTTCCGCAGCCGCGCGGCCCCGAGAAAAGGTAGGCGTGGCCGACGCGATCGCTACGCAGGGCGGTCATCAGGGGCTCGGTCACCTGGGACTGCCCGATCATCTCGCCGAACGCCTGCGGGCGGTATCGGCGGTACAGGGCTGTCGTCACCCGACCAGCCTACGGCGTCCCTCCGACATCGCGTCCGCCGTCCGGCCCTCCGGCGGCTGCGCACCGCGTCCGCGTACGCCGGCCATCGCCGCACCGCGTGATGAGGGGCGGATCAGGGAGGAGGGGAGGACGCTGAGGCCCTCGGCATCCTCCCTTCCTCCCTCGCCCTCCGCTCGTCACCGGTCCCCGCGCCTCGAGAATCCGACCGCACGGAAACCAGAGCGCGGCGGCACCTCGAAAGGCACCGCCGCGTTCGAGAAGTGATGTCAGACGTCGAGACCGACCGCGACCGGCTCGTCGTCGTCACCCACGATGGGGATGGATGCCGTGACGATCGGCACGGAAGCGAGCAGCAGCGTGCCGTCCTCGCGCACCGACCCCTCGAGCTGTCTGATCGAGGGGCGCCCCGGCCGCACGGGTCCCTGCCCGTGCAGGGCGACGCGCACCGACTCGCCGGGGGCGACCGTGTACTCCACGTCGCGGACGGCGAACTCGACGGGCTCGCCGTCGCCGCTCGCGCGCAGCGTCAGAGCAGTCGCGGTGAGGGTCACGTCCAGTCGCGTGCCGTGCCAGTGCAAAACGTACGACAGCTCGGGCCAGTCCGCCGGCAGGCGCGGGTCGAACGTCAGACGACCGAAGTGGTCGCGCATGCCGCCGAAGCCGCTGACGAGCGCCGTCCAGACACCGCCGGCCGACGCCACGTGCACGCCGTCGGAGGCATTGTGGTGCAGGTCGCCGAGGTCGACGAACGCGGCCTGACGGAAGTACTCGAGGGCGAGGTCCTGGTATCCCACCTCGGCCGCGAGGATCGACTGCACGACCGCGGACAGCGTCGAGTCGCCCGTGGTGAGCGGGTCGTAGTACTCGAAATCGGCGAGCTTCTCGGCATCCGTGAAGTGATTCCCCTGCAGGAACAGCGCGAGCACGACATCGGCCTGCTTGAGCACCTGGTACCGGTAGATCACCAGCGGGTGGAAGTGCAGCAGGAGGGGACGCTGGTCGGGCGGGGTGTTCTCGAGGTCCCAGATCTCGCGCTCGAGGAAGACCGCGTCCTGGGGATGGATGCCGAGCGCCGGGCTGAACGGGATGTGCATCGCCTCGGCCGCCCGGTCCCAGCGCTCGGGCTCGGACGGGTCGAGGTTCATGCGGTCGGCCATATGGGCGTACGCGTCGGGGTTGTTCTCGGCGAGCTCGCGCACGGTACGCGCGGCGAAGCGCAGGTTGAAGCGCGCCATGACGTTCGTGAACAGGTTGTCGTTGACGACCGTGGTGTACTCGTCGGGACCGGTCACGCCGTGGATGTGGAACGAGTCGTGCTCCTCGCCGCCGTCGCTCGAGCGCCAGAAGCCGAGCGTCGACCACAGTCGCGCCGTGTCCACCG
The DNA here is from genome assembly GCF_001476285.1 of Microbacterium testaceum. Taxonomy (GTDB): domain Bacteria; phylum Actinomycetota; class Actinomycetes; order Actinomycetales; family Microbacteriaceae; genus Microbacterium; species Microbacterium testaceum_B. The sequence continues at coordinate 2,699 of NZ_LDRU01000110.1, forward strand.
CGATGTCGACGCCCTCGCGGGCGAGGAACTCCTCGTCGCCGGTGGCGCGCACGTACTTCGCCAGCGCGAAGGAGACGTCGGCGTTGATGTGGTACTGCGCGGTGCCGGCGGCGTAATAGGCCGAGGCCTCTTCGCCGTTGATCGTGCGCCAAGGGAACAGCGCGCCGGCCTCATTGAGCTGGTGCGCGCGCTTCCGGGCTGCCGGGAGCATGAGATAGCGCATGCGCAGCGCGTTCCGTGCCCACAGCGGCGAGGTGTACGCGAGGAACGGCAGGACGTAGACCTCGGTGTCCCAGAAGTAGTGGCCGCTGTAGCCGGAGCCGGTGACGCCCTTGGCGGGAACGCCCTGGCCGTCGGCGCGGGCCGCGGCCTGCGCGAGCTGGAAAAGACACCAGCGCGTGGCCTGCTGCAGATCGCCGTGGCCGCCGATGCGCACGTCCGAGCGGTCCCAGAACGCCGCGTACCAGGCGATCTGCTGCTCGACGAGGCCCTCGACCCCGGTCTCGCGTGCGCGGTCGAGGGTGCGACGGCACCGGTCCAGGAGCTCACCCGTGGGCACGCCCCGAGAGGTGTGGTAGCTCACGAGCTTGGTGATGGTCGTCGGGACGCCGGCCCGCGCGTCGACGCGGAAGACGTTCTTCGCGATGTCGGGCTCGATGAGCTGACGCGAGGTCCACTCGTTCGCGGTGTCGACGAGGTGATCGGCGACGACGGCGAGCGTCATCCCCGACTCGGTCACCTCGTAGCTCAGCGCGGAACGGTCGCCGTCCTGCCAGTACTCGCGCGGCTGGAGCACGCGATCGCTGAGCTTCTCGGTCTTCCGCGGGTCGAATCCGGCCTGCTTGGATGCCATCGGCGAACCGCCGTAGATGCCCTCGCCGTCCTGCCGGTTCAGCAGCTGGCTGCTCACCGAGACAGGCGCATCGGAATCGAGCACCGTGACGGTGAGTCGGAGCACCGCGAGGTGCTTCTCGTCGAACGAGACGAAGCGCTCGTCCTCGATCCGCACGTGCTTGCCCGCGGGCGTGACCCACAGCAGGCTCCGGCGGAGGATGCCCTGGCGCATGTCGAGCACCCGCTCGTACTCGCGCACGTCGGCGACGTCGAGCGAGAGCGGCTCGTCGTCGACGTAGACGCGCATGACCTTGGCATCCGGTGCGTTGATGATCGTCTGGCCGACCTCGGCGAAGCCGTACGCCTGCTCCGCGTGACGGATCGGGAACGTCTCGTGGAAGCCGTTGATGAACGTGCCCTGCTCGTGCGCGAAACGCCCCTCGATGGGGTTTCCGCGCAGGCCGAGGTAGCCGTTGCCGACCGAGAAGAGGGTTTCGGTGACACCCACGTCGTCGACCGAGAACTCGGTCTCGACGAGGCGCCATTCGTCGATGGGGAAACGATCGCGATCGATCATCGGGCGTGCCTTCCAGTGGCGAGGTACGGGTCAGCTCGCGCGCGGGACTCGGGTGTGCGCGCGAGGGATGGAGCTCAGGATGCCGCGAGGCGACGGCTCAGTCTACGAACGCCGCGAGGTCGTCGACGACCACCGTGGCACCCGCCGCCGTGAGATCGTCGGCTCCGACGCCGCGATCCACGCCCACGACCACCGCGTACCCGGCTGCGGCCGCGGAACGCACGCCGCTCAGCGCGTCTTCGACGGCGACCGATCGCGCGGGATCGACGCCCAGCAGGCGGGCCGCTTCGGCGAACACGTCGGGAGCCGGCTTGGAGGCCAGGTGGTCGCGCTCGGCGATGACCCCGTCCATGACGACGGGGAAGCGGTCGCGCAGCCCCGCGGCCTCGAGCACCTCGACGGCGTTCTTCGAACTCGACACGACGGCGATCGGAGTCCCCGCGGCCTGAAGGACGTCGAGCAGGGCGACGGAACCCGGGTACGGCGCGATGCCCTCGGCGCGGAGGATGCGCGAGAACACGGTGTTCTTGCGGTTGCCGACACCGCAGACGGTGTCTTCGGACGGGTCGTCAGACGGATCGCCCCACGGCACCTCGACGTCTCGGCTGCGCAGCAGGCTCGCGACGCCGTCGTAGCGCTTCTTGCCGTCGACGTACTCGAAGTAGTCGCGATCGGTGTACGGCGGCTCGATGTTCCAGGCCGCGAAGAGCTCGTCGAACATCTCTTTCCAGGCCCGCATGTGGACCTCGGCGGTCGGCGTCAGCACGCCGTCGAGATCGAACAGCACGCCCTCGTACGAGGTGAGGTCGGGCAGGGCGGGGGTGTCGGTCACGGCATGCTCCCGGTCGGCGGAATGGTCGGCGAGACGTGCTCAGCGTAGTGGCGAGGGGTGACTCACGAGGTGACCGACAGCGTCTGACGGGCGATCTCGAGCTCCTCGTTCGTGGGAACCACGAGCACCTCGACACGCGAGGAGTCGGACGAGATCCGGCGGATGCCGCGTTCCCGCGTCGCATTGCGATCGGGGTCGATCTCGACGCCCGCGAAGCCGAGGGTCGCCATGGCCTCCTCGCGCACGCGGATCGAGTTCTCCCCCACCCCGGCGGTGAAGGAGATCACGTCGACCCCGTCGAGCTGGGCGAGGTACGCCCCCGCGTAGGCGCGGAGCCGGTGGACGTAGACGTCGAAGGCGAGTTGCGCCGCCGGGTCTCCGGCATCCCTCCGCTCGCCGATGTCGCGCATGTCGCTCACGCCCGCGAGGCCCAGGAGCCCGGAGCGCTTGTTGAGCAGCGTGTCGAGGTCGGCGATCGACATGTCGGCGCGGCGGGCGAGCTGGAACAGCACGGCCGGGTCGAGGTCGCCCGAGCGCGTACCCATGACGAGTCCCTCGAGCGGCGTGAGGCCCATCGACGTGTCGACCGACCGACCGCCCTCGATGGCGGCGACCGAGGCACCGTTCCCGAGGTGGAAGACGATCTGCTTCAGCTCGCCGAGCGGGCGCCCGACGAAGGCCGCGGCGGCCTCGCTGACGAACTTGTGGCTCGTGCCGTGGAAGCCGTACCGGCGGATGCGGTGGGCCTCGGCGATCTCGCGATCGATCGCGTAGGTGTAGGCCTCGGGAGCGAGCGACTGGTGGAACGCGGTGTCGAAGACGGCGACGTGCGGCACGTCGGGGAAAGCCTTCTTCGCCGCAACGATGCCGGCGAGGTTCGCCGGGTTGTGCAGGGGGGCGAGCACCGAGAGCTCGTCGATGTTGATCTCGACGAGCGGCGTCACGACGGTGGGCTCGAAGAACCGCGCTCCGCCGTGGACCACGCGGTGACCGACGGCGACGGGTGAATGCTCGTCGAGCGATGGGCCGTGCGCGGCGAATGCGTCGAGCATGACGGCGAATCCCGCGGTGTGGTCGGGGATCTCGCGCTCGATCGTGTACGTCGCCTCCGTCACCGTCGGCGCGGGGTCATCGGGGGCGGCCAGGGCTGCGGCGGCGACGGTGTGCTTCGCGACGCCGGTACCCTCACCGATGCGCTCGACGAGCCCCGAAGCCAGGACCTGTTCGCGGTCCATGTCGAGCAGCTGGTACTTGAATGACGACGACCCGCTGTTGACGACGAGCACCACGCTCACTTGCTGCTCCCCTGCGCCTGGATCGCGGTGATCGCGATGGTGTTGACGATGTCGTCGACGAGGGCGCCGCGGGACAGGTCGTTGATCGGCTTGTTCAACCCCTGGAGGACCGGCCCGATGGCGACGGCTCCGGCCGAGCGCTGCACGGCCTTGTAGGTGTTGTTGCCGGTGTTGAGGTCGGGGAAGACGAAGACCGTGGCGCGACCGGCGACCTCCGAGCCCGGCATCTTCGCCTTCGCCACGGCCGCGTCGGCCGCGGCGTCGTACTGGATCGGACCTTCGACGAGGAGCTCCGGCGCGCGTTCGCGGACGAGGGCTGTCGCGGCACGGACCTTCTCGACGTCGGCGCCGGTGCCCGATTCGCCCGTCGAGTACGAGAGCATCGCCACGCGCGGCTCGATGCCGAACTGCTCGGCCGTGGCCGCGGACGACACCGCGATGTCGGCCAGCTGCTCACTGGTCGGATCGGGGATGACCGCGCAGTCGCCGTAGACGAGCACGCGGTCGGCGAGGGCCATGAGGAAGACGCTCGAGACGACCGAGACGCCCGGGGCCGTCTTGATGATCTCGAACGCGGGCCGGATGGTGTGGGCCGTCGTGTGGGCGGCACCCGAGACCATTCCGTCGGCGAGGCCCATGTGCACCATCAGGGTGCCGAAATACGACACGTCCGTGACGGTGTCGGCTGCCTGGGCGTACGTGACGCCCTTGTGCGCACGGAGACGGGCGTACTCGGTCGCGAACTTGTCGACATGCACGGCATCGAAGGGGCTGAGCACCTCGGCATCGCGGATGTCGATGCCGAGCTCGATCGCGCGCCCGCGGACCTCGATCGGCTCGCCGAGGATCGTGAGGTCGGCGATACCGCGCGAGAGCACGGTGGCCGCCGCCCGGAGCACACGGTCGTCGGTGCCCTCGGGCAGCACGATGCGGCGCCGGTCGGTGCGCGCCCGGTCGACGAGGCCGTACTCGAACATCAGCGGGGTGACGACGCTGGGGCGGGCGACGCCGAGTTCGCGGGTGAGCAGTGCGGTGTCGACGTGCCGCTCGAACATCGCGAGCGCGGTGTCGTAACGACGCTGCGAGTCGGCGGCGAGGCGACCGCGCGTGTTCATGATGCGGACGGCCGTGTCGTAGGTGCCGAGGTCGGTGGCGATGATCGGCAGGGGCGAGCCGAGGCCGTCGATGAGCCGGACGATCGGATCGGGCAGCTCGAACCCGCCGTTGAGGACGATGCCGGCGAGCGACGGGAACGTCCCCGAGGCGTTGGCGAGGAGCGTGGCGAGCAGGACCTCACTGCGGTCGGCGGGGATGACGATGACGGCCGACTCTTTGAGCCGCGGGAGGACGTTGACCATCGACATCCCGGCCACGACCACCCCGAGCACCTCACGGGTGAGCAGCTCGGGGTCGCCCTTGATGAGTTCACCCTCGACCGAGCGCAGGACGCCGCGCATGGACGGGGCGATGAGGAAGCGGTCTTCGGGGAGAGCCCACACCGGCACGGGCCGACGCTCGGCCGACGGGGTGACGGGAACTGTGTCGATGACCTGACGAACGGATGCCACGACACCGTCGAGCCGTTCGGGGTCGGCGCGGTTCACGATGACGGCGAACACTTCGGCGCGCTCGTGCAGGAGTTCGGCGACCGCGAGCGACGCGATCTGACCGACCTCGTGCGGGGTCCGCGCGACCGACAGGCCGAGCGTCTCGCCCTGACCCTGCTGGGCACGACCGCCGAGGACGAGGAGCACCGGGGCACCGAGATTGGCCGCGATCCGCGCGTTGTAGGCGAGCTCGGCGGGGCTGCCGACGTCGGTGTAGTCACTGCCGATGACGACCACCGCGTCGCACTGCGCCTCGACGGCCTTGTAGCGCTCGACGATGCGACCGAGGGCCGCGTCGGCGTCGTCGCGGACGTCGTCGTAGGTCACGCCGACGCAGTCGTCGTAGGCGAGGTCGACGCCGTCGTGATCGAGCAGCATCTCGAGCACGTAGTCGCGCTCGGCCGTGGATCGGGCGATCGGGCGGAACACCCCCACGCGCGGGGTGACGCGACTGAGGGCGTCGAGGACACCCAGAGCCACGGTGGATTTGCCCGAGTGCCCCTCGGCCGACGTGATGTAGATGCTCTGCGTCACGTGTTCCAGCCTATTGCGGAGCCCCGACATCGCTCCGTGGTTGCTTCGGCGTCGAGGGATACCTCAGGTGCGCGCCCGCCGCCTCGAGATCGGCCGCCAACGGGGTCGCCGGGTCGAGGTCGGCGACGATCCCCGTCACTCCGTCGAGGGGAAGGATGCCGAAGCGCGAGGCCGCACCCAGCTTCTCTTCGCTCGCGAGCACGAATGTCTCGGCGGCCCGCTCGGCGAGGACGCGCTTCATCGCCGCCTCGTCGGCATCCCCCGTCGTCAACCCCGCCGCGGGGTGTACGCCCGTCACGCCCAGGAAGAAGATGTCGGCGCTGATCCTCTGGGCGGCCTCGACCGCCGCGGAGCCGCACGCGACCGCGGAGTGCTTGAACACCCGGCCGCCGATCACGACGACCTCGGCGTCGTGGTGCAGGAGGGCGGCGGCGATGGTCGGCGAGTGCGTGATCACGGTGCCGGCGAACGAGCGGGGCAGCGCGTCCACGAGCGCCAAGGTGGTCGTTCCGCCGTCGAGGAGCACCGTGGCACCGGGTTCGATCAGCTCGGCCGCGGCCGCGGCGACGCGGGCCTTGCTCGATCGCGCCACCCTCCCCCGCGCGTCGTAGTCGGCGACCGCCGGCGAGGCCGGAAGAGCCCCGCCGTAGACGCGGACGGCGAGGCCGGCGGCATCCAGTTCTCGGAGGTCACGACGGATGCTGTCTTCGGAAAGACCGAGTTCGAGCGCGACGTCTTTCACGACGAGGCGACCGTCGCGATGAAGTCGCTCGAGAAGGGCGTCTTTGCGGGCGGCGGCGAGCATCACGCTTCACATTCTTGCACGTTTCTGCACTATCGTTCCGAATCATGAACGATCCGCTCCCCGGCACCACCGTCCCCGATCACCGTGGTCGCACCGGCCTGCACCTCACCGGCCGCGACCTCGACCGCAATCCCCGCGTCGAGGTGACCGACGTCGAGCTCCTCGCCGCCGGATGGCACGTGCTGCGCGCGACGACCTTCCGGTACCGCGGCGACGACGGCGAGTGGGTCACACAGAAGCGCGAGACGTACGACCGCGGCAACGGCGCGACGATCCTGCTCTACGACCCCGCGCGGCGGACCGTGCTGCTCACGCGGCAGTTCCGCTACCCCGTCTACATCAACGACCACCCCGACGGCATGCTCATCGAGACCGCGGCGGGCCTCCTCGACGACGACGATCCGCTCACCGCGATCCGCCGCGAGGCCGAAGAGGAGACGGGCGTCCGCGTCGACGAGGTCCAGCACGTGTTCGACGTGTACATGAGCCCCGGCTCGGTCACCGAGCGCCTGCACTTCTTCGCCGCGGCGTACGACGGCTCGACACGCGTGGGCGATCGGGGCGGCCTCGAGGAGGAGGGCGAGGAGATCGAGATCCTCGAATTCGGCATCGACGACGCGCTCCAGCGCATTCGCAGCGGCGAGATCCAGGATGCCAAGACCATCATGCTGTTGCAGTGGACGGTGCTGGACGGGCCCTTCTCCGCCGGCCGCTGACCCACCGACGGAACTACGGCCGCTGACGCTATCAATCTTGGCGGTATCCAGAAGGATCGGGCTCTACGGTCGGCGTCGTGGGCGCATCCACCCCGGCGAGACGGGCACGACCGCCACCGACCTGTGCACTGCACTCTTCTTCCCCACTCGTCGTCGATTGTGATCAGTGGGTGACAGCAAACCACTGCCTCGCAGATCTTCGATCGTGAGCAGGCCAACGGCAACGTGACCGCACCTCTACCTCACCCCGGCTCGGAGGCCGTTATCGCGCGTCTGCGCGAAGCGGACGAGCTCCCCGGGAAATGGTGCGCGCTTCAGCGTCGGAAACGATCCTCAACATCACCGGTTCTGCGCCGGGCCATTCGAACTTCTGCGTGCTGCGCTGGCATCCTCCGCCGGGTCGAGGTATTGCTGCCGCCCGGGCGCAGGCTTCAAAGGACTAGCGGCCTCCCTCGGGCCCTGTCACTAGGCCACTGCTAGTCACGTTCGAGTCGCTGTTCCGTGTCCAAACGAAACGCGTTTGCACGGGCGAGCGCCTTACCGATGGGCGTTATGTGGTAACCGTTCTGGATATTTCGATCCCACCAATTCACCACCAGTCCGAAATGTGGCAGAGCTCGTATTCGGGACATCAGTTCGGCCCGCGCAACTGGATCTTGCTGCCCTAAACCGAATACGGAGGCCGCCTGGCCTTTCACCGTCTCCAGGTAACCATCGGACTTGCCCGCCGCGCGAAGTTGGGATTCCAGCTGCTCAACGTCCACTACTGCGATACGCATGAAGCCGGTCTTGAGCTCGTGAGGGAGGATCAGCAGCGGCCATGGCTCGTCAAGTAAGTCCGCACCAACAAATTGGGGCACCTCGTCTGCCGTGATCCCCGGCGCGATATATCCGATCAGCTGTTCGCCATAGAACTGCTCCATCGACTTCATGCTGCCAAAAGAGTTTCTTCGGACGACATTGAGCGCGTCCAGATGATCCAGCCAATCCACGCCCTCAGGCAAGGGCCCGTCCGCGAGAGTGGCGAAGATATACTCAAGGGTCTCTAAGCCTTGTCCGACGAGGAAAGCTCGCGGTCTCCACGAGGCGACCGCATTGCAGACAGTAAGCGCTCTCAATGCTTCCGTATCGATTCGGTCGACGATGTCTATCGCCCCATCGATCCCGACGATTCTCGGCCGCTCGCGAGGGTTCTTGGCACGGTCAGTGAGAAGGGCCGCAAGCATGTCGTAATCAGCCGGGCGTTCACTCGCGGCGGCTCCTTCTTGGGCATGTTTATAGGATCGAATGAACGCCGGATCCGCGAAAGAGTCGAGGGCGTCAGCCGCAGAAAGACTCTTGATCACACGTTGATCCAGCTCCTCGACGCGATTCTGAAGAACCTCGTGAGATTCCACGGCGAAATCCTGAACCACTGAGCGAGCTGTCGCAAGAGCTATCTCCTGCGCGCGCTCCTCGGTGATGCCGATATTCACGATCATGTCGCCAGCGACCTGGGTTTGATTCGATCCCTGCCCGCCCTTCTGGCTCTGGCCGGGCGCAATCACTGCTCAAGGCCTTTCGAGTCCCGACCGATTTGCACCTGGCGTGCGTTGTCGCCAGCTCTTTGCTTTTGAGTCACTTCCGACCGCCTTGACACCACACGGATAGTGATAAAGCTGCCCACCCCACCGCCGACAACACCCCCGAGTAGCGCGCTAATGAGCGCCGTGCCCAGCCCGTCGAAAAACCAGTCCATGAACCCCCCGATCCTGGGTGCCCATCACCCTCACCAAAACGATAACCCGGGGCACCGACACCCCCACCTACAGTCAATACGCCGGCACCCATGACTTGCATTCCCGCAATACGAGCCCTTCACCGTCGCGGACGGCCCATGCTTGGGTGTCGCTGGGCCCGAACTCTCCGTGCCGACGGGGCAACTGGAAGCGGTCGAGCTATGGTGGCTGACTCACCGATGGTGGAAGCCGGGTGAGGACGGCGCAAGCAGTGGGCGGTGCTGGACGGGCCATTCTCCCGTCGCGGCTGAGCTGCTACGGGAAACCTCATCCCCTCACGGCGGCCGAATTCTTGGCGCCGTCTGGGTGAGCGACCCCTACGCTCGTCTCGGTCGGCGTGCGCCGACGGCCGCGGCGGACACCGCCGACGATCGGAGGATCGCCCATGACCGCCCTGAATCCCTTCGACGCGGCATACGTACTCCAAGCCTTCGGCCCGTTCGTCCTCGTCGGCATCGCGTTGTTGGTGTTCATCGAGTCGGGGGTGCTCTTCCCCTTCCTCCCCGGTGACTCGCTGCTGGTGACGGCAGCGATCCTCAGCGGACCGCTCGGCATCGCGCCGTGGCAGGTGGCGCTCGTCGCCTCGCTCGCGGCGCTGGCGGGCGACCAGGTCGGCTTCTGGCTCGGCCGCCGTTTCGGTCGACGCCTGTTCCGCGACGACGCACGACTGCTGACCACCGCACGGCTCAGGGAAGCCGAGGCGTTCTTCGCCCGGTGGGGCGGCGCGTCGCTGGTGATCGGCCGCTTCGTCCCGATCGTCCGCACCTACGTGCCGCTCGTGGCCGGCGCGGCCGACATGCCCTATCGCCGCTTCCTGCTCTGGAATGCCGTCGGCGCGGTGGGATGGTCGTGCTCGATGACGCTCGTGGGAGTGCTGCTGGGTGGCATCCCGTTCATCGCCCACAACATCGACGTGCTCGTGATCGTGATCGTCGCGGTGTCGGTCCTGCCGGTCGTCATCGCGGCCGTGCGCCGTCGACGACGCGCCTCGCGCACGGCAGAGGAAACCGGGGCATGAGGGCGGACACGCGCTCGCGCGTTCCCGAACCCACCGCGTCGTTCTGGCTCGTGAAGGTGCTCACGACCGGGATGGGCGAGGCGGTGTCCGACTTCCTCGTGACGCGCTTCGACCCCGTCCCGACCGTCCTGCTGACCGCGGTCGTCTTCGTCGTGGTCCTGGGGGCGCAACTGCGCCTGCATAGCTACGTGCCGGCCATGTACTGGGCGGCGGTGTCGATGGTGGGCGTCTTCGGCACCATGGCCGCCGACGTCGTCCACGTCGCCCTCGACATCCCGTATGCGGTGTCGACGCCCGTGTTCCTGCTCGCGCTGGCCGCCGTCTTCGTCGTCTGGCGCCGCGCGGAGGGGTCGGTCGATGTGCACACCGTCACGACCGATCGGCGCGAGCTGCTCTACTGGGCGGCGGTGATCACCACGTTCGCGGCGGGGACCGCCGCAGGTGATCTGCTCGCCTCGACCGCCGACCTCGGCTATCTCGGCGGCGCGGTCTTCTTCGCCGCCATCATGGCCGTGATCGTGGGCCTGCGCTCCGCGCGGCTCGTCAGCCCGGTCGTCGGGTTCTGGGCCGCATACGTCGTCACGCGCCCGCTCGGGGCGTCGATCGCGGACTGGCTCGGCGTGGAGCCGACGCGCGGGGGCCTCGGGTTCGGCTCCGGCACGGTCGGGGGCATCGCCCTCGTGATCATCGTGCTGCTGGTGTCGGCGTTGAGCGTACGCGACCGGTCGGGGCGCCCCTCCGCCGCCGGCCCTGCATCCAAGGATCCGAGCGCACGGGGCGCGAGCATGGCGCGCCGACCCGCTTCCGGGCAAAGAAAAGACTCTCCGCGCACCCGGTAGAGCCTGGTTACCCTTGCTACGTTTCCGTCCTGGGGGAGTTGGCCTGGATGCCGCCACGCGGAGAGCCGTGAACAGCTTACCCGATCCGCGTCACACCATCAGCGGGGCCAGGGCGTCGGCCGCCGGGCGCAGCGCCGCCAGTACGTCCCCGGGCTCGTCGACGCGATGCCGCGGACCGGAGAAAGCCACGGCTCCCGCGGCCAGTCCGCTCGCGTCGACGATCGGAACCGCGAGGCAGCCGGCGGTGGCGATCAGCTCGCCGCTCTGGCGTGTCGCACCCCAGCGAGCGAGGTCGTCGCGCGCGCGGTCGAGCTCGGGAGTGCCCGCGTCGCCCTGCGACAGAAGCATGAGCCGACCGAGCGCATAGCGGGCGGGTTCGCGGGCGAGGCGCGCCTCGTCCGACAGGGGGAAGTCCGGGTCGGCATCCACGACCGCGATCCGCCCGTCGACGAAGAGCGCCACGTGCACTCCCCCGCGCAGGGTCGAACGCGCCTCGGCGAGCACCGCTCGGGCAGCGGACGACAGCCGCGCGGGCGGAGCCACGACCGCCGCGAGTTGGGCGACCTTCGCGCCGAGCGCGAACCCCGCGAGGTCGGGGGTGCGCACGAGGTACTCGTCCTCCACCAGCAGATTCACGAGGCGATACGTCGTCGCGCGCGGCAGACCGAGTTCGGCCGAGAGGCGCTGGGCGCTGACACCGGCGCCCAGCTGGGCGACGGCCTCGAGCACGGCGAGCGCGGAGTGCACGGCGCCGGGCTGACGCGCGGAGAGCGCCGGCTGCTCACGCATCGTCGGGATGCCGCGGCGAGACCACTCCCCCGAGCACCTGCGCCGCGACGGGCTCGTCGTAGACCCCGAGCGCACCGGGCCCGTGTCGTCGACGCAGGAGCGCGATGACGACCGCGGACACGACGGTCAGCGCCGCGACGACCGCCACGATCGCTCCACCGGACGCGAGGTCGTCGACGAAGAACGACACCAGCGCGGCGGCGAGCGCGAGCGCCGAGACCGCCGCCACCACCGTGACGCCGACCGTCCACTCGCCGATGCGACGGAGGAAGACGGGCGCGGCGACGCACACGAGGATGTAGGCCGAGATGTAGCCCGCGGCTCCCACCCCGATGGTCACGTGCATCGCGTCGCGCGTGTCGATGCCCGCGGCGACGACGATGATCGGCACCGCCGTGATGAGCGGTAGGGCGGCGGCGACCGCAGCCGCCGGGGTTCCGAATCGCCGCTGGGTGCGACCGATCGAGGCGGGCAGCACCCCGTCACGGCTGAGCGCGAAGAGCACCCGCACGAGCGCGGTAGTTGTGCCGATCGCGCACGCCAGGAAGGATGCCGCGATGCCGAGGTCGGCGACGACACCCCAGCCGCCGAGGCCGTACGCTTCGGCGAGCTCGTTCACCGGCGAGGCGCTGGCTGCGAGATCGGCGCCCAGCGCGTCGAAGCCCGCGACCTGGGTCACGGCGGCGAGGACGTAGAGGAGTCCCGACAACACCACGGTGCCGGTGATCGCGCGGGGGACGTTGCGCAGCGGCGACACCGATTCGACGCTCAGCGTGGCCGCGGACTCGAACCCGACGAAGGCCGTCAACGCGATCACCGCGGCCGCCGCGAACGCGGTCGGGTCGAGGTCGGGCCCGCCGATTCCCGCGATCCTCGCCGGGTCGATGGGTCCGATCTTCACCAGGAGGACGATGAGGAGGACCACGATCAGGGCCACCGACAGCGTCTCGACGACGAGCGCCGCACGAGCGGAGATCCGGATGCCGCGGACGAGCACGAAGGCGACGAGAACGCCCTGCCCCACGACGAAGAGCGCGGTCACGAGCGCTCGATCGATCGACGGCCAGAGTCCCGCCACCAGGTAGGTGGCGTAGTAGGCACCGCCGAGCAACGCGAACATGGCCACCGCGCCGTACCCCGTCAGGATCGCCGCACCGGCGGCGAGGCCGGCACGCGTGCCGAGACCGCGCGCCGTGTAGGTGTAGAGGGCGCCCGTGGCGGCGAAGCGGCGAGCGAACTGCGAGACCGTGCGGGCGACCCCGAGGCTCAGGATCGCCGCGGCCACGATCGCGGTGACCGTCGCCCCCGGCGCGAAGCCCGCCACGAGCAGCACGACCGTCGTGGCCGCCGCCGCCGGCGCGACCGCCGCGACCGAC
>NZ_LDRU01000111.1 GCF_001476285.1 Microbacterium testaceum
CGTGACGACTCGCCGTGACGACTCGCCGTGACGACTCGGCGTGAAGACAACGGCCCCGCACCGAGGTGCGGGGCCGTTCTGCTCGGGAGGGTCAGGCCGTCTGGCCCGCGTGGCGGCCCTCGGCGACCTCTTCCACGAGCTTGGCGTTGAACGCGGGCAGGTCGTCGGGGTTGCGGCTCGAGACGAGACCCTGGTCGACGTGGACCTCCTCGTCGACCCACGTCGCTCCCGCGTTGCGCAGATCGGTCTGCAGCGTCGGGTAGCTGGTCAGCGTCCGACCCTTGAGGACGTCGGCCTCCGTGAGGATCCACCCGCCGTGGCAGATGACGGCGACGGGCTTGTGCTGCTCGAAGAAGTCGCGAGTGAACGACACGGCATCCGTCACGATGCGGATGTCGTCCGCGTTCTGGACGCCACCGGGAAGCACGAGGGCATCGAAGTCGTCGGCCGACGCCGAGGACACGTCGAGGTCGACCTTCTGCTGGTGGCCCTTCTCACCCGTGATGCTGCCCTCGCTCGGCGAGACGAGCACGGCCTCCGCGCCCGCCGAGGTCACCGCCTCCCAGGGGCTGGTGAGCTCGCTGTCTTCGAAACCGTCGGTGAGCAGGAATGCGATGCGCTTGCCGCTGAGATCGGTCATGGTTCGACTCTCTCTTTCTCGATCGGGATCTCTCCGCGCGGTGGACCGCGGGACCGTCCCGACCGGGTTGTCGATCGGGGTGTTCCCACGCTATGAACGGCGGGACCGCCTCGAACGGGGGTTGCGGATGCCGAGGCCCGGCGTTACGGCGCGGCCCCGCCTCGCGCTCACGGGCGTAGCATGGAGCGCATGTCCGGTGACACCACGTCTGACACGACCTCCGCTTCCAAGCCCGTTCTCACTCTCCTGAACGGCCCGGGCGACGAGGCGCAGAAGTCGTCCCGTCCCGCGTCGCAGTGCTGCGGCGGGGGTTCCTGCTCGCTCTGAGCAGACGGCGTTCGCCTCGCGTCAGTGGCCGACGGGAGCGGATCCCTCGACCTGATCCGCGGGCTTGCGGATGACGAAGGCACCTGCGATGAGCGGGAGCGAGATGATCGCGGCGATCATGAACGCGGTGCGCGTGCCCGTGGCATCCGCCTCGATCCCCTCGACGGTCGCGGCCGACACGGACGACATCACCGTGATCAGGAGCGCGATGCCCGCCGCTCCCGCCACCTGCTGCACCGTTCCGACGACGGCTGAGCCGTAGGAGTAGAACCGGGGCTCGAGTGAGCCGAGCGAGGCCGTGAACAGCGGCGTGAACGACAGAGCGAGACCGATCATCATGACGGTCTGCACCACGATCAGCAGAGCGAACGACGTTTCGGTTCCGACCGTCGTGTAGAACCACAGCGTGGCGCTGACGATGACGGCACCGGGGACGAGGAGCACCTGCGTTCCGAACCGGTCGTAGATGCGTCCGATCACCGGGCCGGCGAGACCCATGACGAGCGAACCGGGCAGGACCGCGAGGCCCGTTTCGAGCGGGGTCTTACCCAGCACTGTCTGCAGGTACAGCGGGAGAAGCGTGATCGCGCCGAAGAATGCCAGCGACATCACACCCAGCTGGGCGACGGTCAGCGTGAACGCACCCGAGCGGAACACCCGAAGATCCAGAAGGGCGGAGTCGGTGCGCTGCAGGCGGATCTGACGCCAGATGAACGCGCCCAGGCCGAGCGCTCCGATCGTCAGGGCGGCGATCAGGGAAACGAGCGAGGTCGAGGCGGCATCCGGGTCGCCGCCGTGACCGCCGCCGATCTGGCTGAGACCGAAGACGAGGCCGCCGAAGCCGAGAGCCGACAGGATCACGGATGCCACATCGATCGGTGCCGTGCGGGTCTCGCCGAGGTTGTGGATCCAGCGCGCGCCGACGAACAGCGAGACGAGGGCGATCGGCAGAACGATCCCGAAGATCCAGTGCCAGCCGAGGGACTGCAGGATCAGGCCTGACATCGTCGGACCGATGGCCGGCGCGAGCGCCATGACGATGCTGACGCGACCCATCATGCGGCCGCGGTGCTGCGGCGGCACGATCGTCATGATCGTCGTCATCAACAGCGGCATCATGATCGCGGTACCGGACGCCTGGATCACCCGCGCGACCACGAGGAGCTCGAAGCCCGGCGACAGGAATGCCACGAGGGTTCCGGTCGAGAACAGCGTCATCGCGGTGATGAAGACCTGTCGCGTGGTGAAGCGCTGCAGCAGGAACCCCGTGATCGGGATCACGACGGCCATCGTCAGCATGAACGCGGTGGTGAGCCACTGCGCGGAGACCGCGGTGATGCCGAGATCGCGGATGAGGAACGGGATCGCGACGTTCATCGTCGTCTCGTTCAGCATCGCCACGAATGCGGCGGTGAGCAGCAGCCAGATCACGCGGCTCTGCGCGGTCGTGACGCCCGAGGCGGTGGTCGGGGGTGCGGTGGTGGTGCCGGGGGCGGCCATGACGAGGTCCTTTGCGTGCGGGGGGCTTCGTGGCGCCGGAACGGCGACGTGCTTCGGTGGCAACGGTGTCCACCGGCGAGATATTCCACCGTCGAAGGAATTCGACGAAAGAGATGCGGGCCACCGAGCCTAGCCGCTGGGCCGCGGGCCGAGCGGCGAGAGCCGATGTCGGTGAGCGGACGTAGGCTGGCCCGCATGGGCCCAGGTGGAGTCGGCGGAAGCATGTTCCGCGGTGTCGATGCGGCCGAGCAGCGTCGACGCAACGCTCAGGCGCCCCGTGTCGCGAACCTCGGGAAGCGCGTCGTCGACCTCTTCCGGCCCTACCGGGGACGGATCGCGATCACGGTGCTGCTCGTGATCGTGGCGTCGGCGGTCGGCGTCATCCCGCCCTTGCTCGTGCAGCGCATCTTCGACGACGCGCTCTTCCCGATCGACGGCACGCCGCCGGACCTTCGTCTGCTCACCGTTCTCGTGAGCGTCATGATCGCGTTGTTCCTGCTCTCGGCGGGATTGAACGTGGCGCAGACGTGGTTCACCGCCACGGTCGGGAACCGCGTCACCGGCGACCTGCGCACCCGGCTGTTCGATCACCTGCAGGCGATGGAGCTCGGCTTCTTCACCCGCACGAAGACCGGCGTGATCCAGTCGCGGCTGCAGAACGACGTCGGGGGTGTGTCCGGCGTGCTCACCAACACCGTCACGAGCATCCTGGGCAACGCGGTCACCGTCATCGCCTCGCTCGTGGCCATGATCCTCATCGATTGGCGGCTCACGCTGATCGCCGTCGCCCTCATGCCGTTCCTCATCTTCGTGCAGCGGCGCGTGGGACAGGTGCGCGCGCGGATCGCGGGCGAGACCCAGGAGTCGCTGTCCGAGCTCTCCGCGATCACGCAAGAGACGTTGAGCGTGTCCGGCATCCTGCTGTCCAAGTCGTTCAACCGGCAACGAACGGAGTCCGCCCGTTTCGACGCCGAGAACGACAACCAGGTCCACCTCCAGGTGCGGCGCGCGATGAGCGGGCAGGGCTTCTTCGCGGTGGTCCAGGTCATCATGTCGAGCGTTCCCGCCGTGATCTACCTCGTCGCCGGCTTCCTGATCGCCGGGGGGACCGGGGCGATCACCGCGGGCACCATCGTGGCGTTCACGACGGTCCAGGCTCGCCTGCTCATGCCGCTCATGGGGCTCATGCGCGTGGCGCTCGACGTGCAGACATCGTCCGCGCTGTTCGCGCGCATCTTCGAGTACCTCGACCTGCGTCCCGCGATCGTCGACGCGCCCGACGCGTTGCCCGTGTCCGCCGCCCCCGGGCCGCTGGGGCGGATCGAGTTCCGCGATGTCGAGTTCCGCTACCCCGATGCGCCCGCGCATGCGCGTCCCACTCTCGACGGTGTGTCGTTCGCGGTCGAGCCCGGACAGCACGTCGCCTTCGTCGGACCGTCGGGGGCGGGGAAGACGACGATCCTTTATCTGACCCCCCGGATGTACGAGGCGAGTGCGGGATCGGTGATGTTCTCGGGGGCGGATGTGCGCACGCTCGACCGGGCGTCGATCATCGACGAGATCGGGATCGTGTCGCAGGAGACCTATCTCTTCCACGCGACCGTGCGCGACAACCTCCGTTACGCGCGCCCCGACGCGACCGACGAAGAGATCGAGGCCGCGTGCCGCGCCGCGAACATCCATCACGTGATCGCCGGGTTCGAGGCGGGATACGACACCGTCGTCGGAGAGCGCGGATACCGCCTGTCCGGCGGCGAGAAGCAGCGCATCGCCATTGCGCGCGTGCTCCTGAAAGACCCCCCGGTGCTTCTCCTCGACGAAGCGACGAGCGCTCTCGACACGGTGTCGGAGCGGATCGTGCAGGAGGCGCTCGAGACCGCCTCCCACGGCCGGACGACCCTGTCGATCGCCCATCGGTTGTCCACGGTGATCGGGGCAGATCGAATCCACGTCGTGGATGCGGGGCGCATCGTCGAGTCGGGCACGCACGCCGAGCTCCTCGCCGCGGGGGGACTCTACGCGAGCCTCGCGGCCGAACAGCTCGCCGCCTCGTTCGTGTTGGCGGAGGAGGAGCGGGATGCCGCCGGCCTCGCCCGCGCGGCGCTGCCGGCCCGGCGGGCCGACGAGGCTCCCGCCTAGGAGCAGTCTGCCGTCGTGACGCGCGTGCACCCCGCCGTGCCCCCTCCGCTGACTTGGGCCATACGTCCGTTCACGCGCTGTTGCGCCGAGCATTCGGCGCACGTCAGTGCCTCCACGAGCCCCGTGCGCCGAACGCTCGGCGCACGTCACGGGATGATCCTCGCCGAGGATCTCGCGCGTCAAGGACGGGAGCGTCAGCCGGGCAGCGACTCGAGGAACGCCTCGAGAGCGATGCGATACGCGGGATCAGGGTGCGTCTCGGCGATGCGGAGCAGCGGCGGGAGATCGAGCGTGCGGATCAGCGCTCCGCGCTGCGCGATCGCGGCGTCCGCCCCGGCCGCGCGCAGCACCGCGATGCCCTCGCCGAGGGCTTCGAGGTAATCGCGCAGCACGTCGAGCTCGCCGAGGCGCTGCGTGATCGACCCCCCGTCGCGGCGCTGCCGCCACTCGACGATGACGTCGGGGATCACGTCGAACGCCTCGGCGCTCGTGTACATCCGCTGCGCCAGCACCTGGTCCTCGTAGTACCGTCCCTCGGGGAAGCGAAGATCGTGCTCGCGCCAGAAGGCCGTGCGGCTCAGCTTCGACCACGCGACGATGTTCCCGGATGCCGCGGGGTGCGCCGCGAGGGTGGTCCGCTCGCGCGCCGGGTCGGTGGCGGCCGTGACCCAGGGCTGGACCTCGCCCGGGGTGTAACCAGGGCCCTCGGCATCCGGTCGAAGGCGTACGTACGCTCCCACCACGAAATCGCTGCTCGTGTGATCGAGCGTGTTCGCCAGCTGGGTCAGGGCGTCGGGTCGGAGGAGGTCGTCGGCGTCGAGGAAGGCGGTGTAGGGCGTCTCGACCCGCTCGAGTCCCGTGTTCCGCGCTGCGCCGAGTCCTCGTTGCGTCTCGTGGCGGACGACCCGGAAGCGCGGGTCGGCGGCTGCCGCGTCCGCGAACAGATGCCGGGTGTCGTCGGTGGAGGCGTCGTCGACGAGTACCGCGGTCCAGTGTCGATGCGTCTGCGCGCGGAGGGAGTCGAGGGCCTCTCCGGCGTAGTCGGCGACGTTGAAGCCGGGGATGATGACGGTGACGCCGGTGGTGCTCACTCGGGCGATCCTACGGCGGTCACGGCAGCCTGGACCGCTCGGGCGACCGGTTCCAAGGAAGCCGTCAGTCCGTGCGGGAACGTGAACCTGACCGCGGTGCGCGCGTCGTCGTGGGGGAGACCGAGCGCCAGGAGGACGTGCGAGGCTTCGTCGCTCCCCGCGGCGCATGCCGACCCACTGGACGACACGATGCCGCGACGTTCCAGTTCGAGCAGGACGGTTTCGCCGTTCGTGCCCGGGAAGACGAAGCTCGCGGTGCCCGGGAGGCGCCGAGACGGGTGCCCGGTGAGCCGCGCACCGGGGACGAGATCGAGCACCCGCGCGACGAACTCGTCGCGCAGACCCGAGACCCGCTCGGCTTCGTCGGTGCGCTCGGCCTCGGCGAGTTCCAGCGCGCGGGCGATCGCGACCGCGCCCGCGACGTCGGGGGTGCCGGACCGCCGACCGCGTTCCTGCCCACCGCCGTGCAGCAGAGGCTCGAAAGGGAGCCGACCCCGCACGGCGAGGATCCCGGTGCCCTTCGGGGCGCCGATCTTGTGCCCGGCGACCGTGAGCGCGTCGGCACCGAGGCCGGCGAGCGGAAGCCACCCCGCGGCCTGGACGGCGTCGAGGTGCACGGGGACGCGGCGGTCGTGGGCGACGGCGACGAGAGCGGTGGCATTCTGGACCGTGCCGATCTCGTTGTTCGCGTACCCGACGCTCACCAGCGCGGTGTCATCGCGGAGCTCGCCGGCGAGCGTATCGGGAGTCAGGGTGCCGGTCGCATCGACCCGGGCGTGCGTGACGTCGACTCCGTGCAGACGAGCGAGGTAGTCCGCTGACGCGAGCACGGACTCGTGTTCGATCGCGGTCGTGACGAGGTGCTTCTTGCCGGAGCCGAGCACGAGTCCCTTGATGGCGGCGTTGTTGGACTCGGTGCCGCCGGATGTGAAGAGGATGTCGCTCGTCCGCATCCCGAGCACTCCGGCGACGCGTGATCGCGCGTCGTCCAGGGCGGATGCCGCCGCCTCGCCGACCTCGTGATGACTCGACGGATTGCCGAAGAACCGCGTGAGGTAGGGCGCCATGGCCTCGAGCACCTCGGGGCGCACGGGGGTCGTGGCGGCGTTGTCGAGGTAGAGGCTCACGCCGTCTCGATCTGGATGTCCAGGCCCAGGTCGAGCGCGGGAGCGGAGTGGGTGAGAGCGCCGACCGAGATGACGTCGACGCCCGTTTCGGCGATGGCGCGGACGGTGTCGAGCGTCACGCCGCCCGACGCTTCGACCTGAGCCGCGCCGGCGATGCGGGCGACGCCGAGACGCAGGTCGTCGAGGGAGAAGTTGTCGAGCATGATCGTGCCGACGCCGGCGGCCAGCACCGCGTCGATCTGGTCGAGCCGGTCGACCTCGACCTCGACGTGCGTGGTGTGGGGGAGGCGGGCGATCGCGCCCTCGAGCGCCTGCGTGACGGACAGCCCTCCGCAGGTGAGCACGGCGAGGTGGTTGTCCTTGGCCATGACCGCGTCGGAGAGCGAGAAGCGGTGGTTGTGTCCTCCGCCGTCACGCACCGCCTGACGCTCGATCGCGCGCAGGCCCGGCGTGGTCTTGCGCGTGTCGACGATGCGGGCGCCGGTGTGCGCGACCTCGGCGACGTATCGGCTGGTCAGCGTGGCGATGCCGGACATCCGCTGCACGAAGTTGAGCCCGATGCGCTCGGCGGTGAGCACGGCGCGCGCGGGACCGGAGACCGTCGCGAGCGTGTCACCCGGGGCGAACCGCTCGCCGTCGCCCACGTGCTGTTCGACGACGATCGAAGGATCGGTGAGGGTGAACGCGGCGGCGAACACCGCCGCGCCGCTGAAGACACCGTCGACGCGGGCGACGAGGGCGGCGCGGGCGACGGCATCAGCGGGGATGAGCGTCTCGCTCGTCAGGTCGCCCCAGGGGGCGTCCTCGGTCAGAGCGGCCGAGACGACACGTTCGATGGCGGCACGGGTCAGCATGCGAGGGCCTCCTGGACGGGCGGGACGGATGCCGCGGCGGGAGCGTCGGCGCGGAAGTGCGCTCCGACGGAGCCCGTGCGGGCGCGCGCGGCCGCCACGACGTGACGGGCGACGAGCAGCAGGTTGGCGTCCTCGACCGAGAGAGGAGCCGGGGAAGCGGCCCACGCGGCAAGGAGCCCTGACGCGTGGTCGAGGCCGGCGGCGTCGCGCACGAGTCCCGCGTGCGCCCACATCACCTGCTGCAGGGCCTCGCGCGAGAACGGGGGAGCCTCGGCGGCGGCTTCGGCCTCCGCGAGAGTGGTCGACACCGGCGGGATCGGCCACGCGCCGCCCGCGGCGACGGCCTCGCCTGCTCGCGCTCCGAACACGGCCCCCTCGAGCAGGGAGTTGGATGCCAAGCGGTTCGCGCCGTGGACGCCCGTGCGCGCCGTCTCGCCGACCGCGTACAGACCGGGGACGCTCGTGCGCCCGTCGAGGTCGGTGACGATTCCGCCCATGAGGTAGTGCGCGGCGGGCGTCACGGGGATGGGCTCACGCGCCCAATCCAGCCCGCGCGCCCGGACGGCGGCGTCGATCGTGGGGAAGCGCTGCGCGAGCCGCTCGGCGCCGAGTGCCGTGGCATCCAGACGAACCGGCCGGTCGCCCTGCGCGGCCATCGCGCGGGCATTGGATCGGGCGACGACGTCGCGGGGCGCCAGCTCGCCGTCGGGGTGCGCGTCGAAGCAGAATCGCCGCCCGGCATCGTCGATGAGGACGGCCCCTTCGCCGCGGACGGCCTCGGAGACGAGGAACGGGGCCCCGACCGCAAGGGCCGTGGGGTGGAACTGGACGAACTCGAGATCCGCGACGGCGGCACCGGCGCGCAGGGCCGCCGCGATCCCGTCTCCGGTCGCGCCGAGCGGGTTCGTGGTGTGCGCGTACAGCTGTCCGGCCCCACCGGTCGCGAGGATCACCGCGTCGGCGTCGAGACGCTCGCCCCCGTCCAGCACGATCCCCGTGACATGACCGCCTTCGACCACGAGGTCGCGCAGAAGGGCATGTTCCCGCACGGTCAGGTGGGCGGCGCGCACCGCGGAGCCCAGCGCCGCCTGGATCTCGGCGCCGGTCGCGTCGCCGCCGGCGTGCAGTACGCGGGGGACGGCGTGCGCGGCTTCGAGGCCGCGGGCGAAGTCGCCGTCCGGCGTCCGATCGAACGTCACTCCGCGCGAGACCAGTTCGAGGATCCGCGCCGGTCCCTCGCCGACGAGGACGTCGACGGCGGCGGCGTCTGTGAGCCCGGCGCCCGCGGTGTGCGTGTCGGCGGCGTGCGAGGCCACGCTGTCGGCGGGGTGGGTGACCGCCGCGATCCCGCCCTGGGCCCACCGCGTGTTGGTGTCGGGAAGAGCGCCCTTCGTCACGATCGTGACGTGGCATCCGTTCTCCGCCGCGTGCAGTGCCGCCGTGAGACCGGCGATACCGCTGCCCACCACGACGACCGCGGTCATTTCACGGCGCCGTTCGGCTTGGCCGCGAGCATGCGCTCGAGGGCGACTGTGGCGGGCTCGGCGACGTCGGCCGGGACCGTGATGCGGTTGACGACCTGGCCTGCCACGAGCGACTCGAGCACCCACGCGAGGTAGCCGGGGTGGATGCGGTACATCGTCGAGCACGGGCACACGACCGGGTCGAGGCAGAAGATCTCGTGCTGCGGGTACTGGGCGGCCAGGCGCTGCACGAGGTTGATCTCGGTGCCGATCGCGAAGGTCGTGGGCTCCTCGGCGGCGGCGATGGCCTTGCGGATGATGTCGGTGGACCCCGCCTCGTCGGCGGCATCCACCACGTCCATCGGGCACTCGGGGTGCACGATCACGCGCACCCCGGGGTGCTCGGCGCGTGCCTTCTCGATCTGGTCGACGGTGAATCGGCGGTGCACCGAGCAGAAGCCGTGCCACAGGATGACGCGGCTGTCTTCGATGACCTCGGCCGTCGAGCCGCCGAGCGGCTTCCGCGGGTTCCACATCGGCATCTGCTCGAGCGGCACGCCCATGGCCTTCGCGGTGTTGCGGCCCAGGTGCTGATCGGGGAAGAAGAGCACGCGGCGTCCGCGGGCGAAGGCCCACTCGAGCACGGTGCGCGCATTCGAGGAGGTGCAGACGATCCCGCCGTGACGGCCGACGAATCCCTTGATGGCGGCGCTCGAGTTCATGTACGTCACCGGGATCACGGGCACGAGGCCGTCGGCATCCGGGGTCTCCAGGTCGCCGAGGACGTCTTCGAGCTGCTCCCAGCACTCCTCGACCTGGTCGATGTCGGCCATGTCGGCCATCGAGCATCCGGCTGCGAGGTTCGGCAGGATGACGGCCTGGTCGGGGCGCGAGAGCAGGTCGGCGGTCTCGGCCATGAAGTGCACGCCGCAGAAGACGATCGCCTCGGCCTCGGGACGCTCCTTCGCCGCATTGGCGAGCTGGAACGAATCGCCCACGTAGTCGGCGTGCCGCACGACCTCCTCGCGCTGGTAGAAGTGGCCGAGCACGACGACGCGATCGCCGAGGGTCGCCTTGGCAGCGCGGATGCGCTCATCGAGTTCGTCGTCGGACGCCTCTCGGTACTCCGCGGGTAGTTCGCCCTGTCGCGGGGAGCCCGTGGGGATCACGTCGCCCATCGACGAGCCGGGACCGTAACCGGGGCGCGTGTCGAAGTCCCAGGGGCCGACGGCGAGGTCGGTCGTGCAGGTGGCGTCGGTCGACGCGCCCGAGACGATCGCCTGGATCGCGTGGTCGACGCTCGGGTCGATCTCGGGGCGGGGCTGCAGGGTGATGAGGGTGGCGGCCATGGGCGTTCCGATCAGTGACGGGAGGGGAGCGGGCCGCGGTCGGCGAGCTCCACATCGCGGTTGTAGCGGTACAGACGGGCGGGGCGGTGGCTTCCGGTGCGGAAGCGCTCGGTCGGGATGAGGGTGTTCGAGGTGTCGACCTGGCGGCGGAAGTTCGCGGGGTCCAGGCGCTTGCCGAGGATCGTCTCGTTCACCTCGCGGAGGTCGGCGAGCGTGAACTCGTCGGGGAGGAGGCCGTGGGCGATGCGGCTGTAGCCGACCTTGTTGCGCAGACGCCAGAGGGCGTACTCGACGATGTCGTTGTGGTCGAACGCCAACGGAGGGAGGTCGGTCGCGTCGAACCACTCGACGTTCTCGGGTGCGTCGCCCTCGCGTTCGTGCGCGGCGACCTGGGCGTCGACCTCGTCGGAGCGCAGCAGCGCCCAGTACACGATCGACACGACCCGGGTGGGGGAGCGGTCGACCGCACCGAACGCGTAGAGCTGCTCGAGGTAGCTGGGCGTGAGGCCCGTCGTCTCGGCGAGGGTCCGGGATGCCGCGGTGTCGAGCTCTTCGGCGGCGTCGAGCCAGCCGCCCGGCAGTGCCCACCGACCGTCGAAGGGGTCGCGCGTGCGGCGGACGAGAGGCAGAGACAGGACCGGCTCGTCGTGCGCGTCGCGGCGGACGCTGAAGATGACCGTCGAGACGGCGACGCGTACGCCGCTGTCGAGGCCCTGGGGTTCCGAGGTTCGTGTCATGGTGACCATATCTCCGTCCACGATCTTAATGTCATTGTGACCCGAAGCGCAAAACGCGCGTCGAGGGGTTCTCACAGGACCGTCGACGTACCCTGATCGCGGACCTCGGAGGTGCGGGTGGCTGTTGTCGACATCGTGTTGATCGTCATGCTGGCGATCGCGCTCCTCGTGGGCCTGTCCCGTGGTTTCCTGGCCACGATCGGCTTCTTCGCGGGGCTGGCGCTGGGCGCGCTCGCCGCTTTCTGGGTGACGCCTCTCGTCGGTCAGTGGGTCGCCGAACCCTCGTGGCGTGGACCCGCGATGGTCGGCGCGGGTGTGCTCCTCCTGCTGCTCGGGGCCGGTCTCGGCAGCGCCGTGGGGCAGGTGTTCCGACGCGGAGCCGACCGCATCAAGCTGCGCATTCCCGAGAGACTTCTGGGCGGGATCGTCAACGTCGCCGCCGCGGCCCTCGCCATCTCGTTCGTCGCCGGATCGTTGATCCCCGCCGGGATGCCGGTGGTCTCCGCCGCGCTCGCGTCGTCGACCATCGTCCGCACGATCGACGACATCACCCCTGCCCCCGTCCGCGCGGCGATCGCAGAACTGCGCGGTAACGTCCTCGCCGACGGCCTTCCGCGGCTGGGTCAGTTGATCCAGATCGGCCCGGTGCCCACGGCCCCCGACATCGCGCTCGACGACCCCGCTCTGACGGAAGCGGCGCAGTCGGTCGCCCGGATCTCCGGCACGGCCTACGCCTGTGGCGTCACCTCGAGCGGATCCGGTTTCGTTGCGGGCGACGGCCGACTGATCACGAACGCCCACGTGGTCGCGGGCGTCGACACGCCGCTCGTCGAACTCCCCGGCCAGCCCGCGCGCGAGGGGCGCGTGGTGTACTTCGACCCGACCGACGATTTGGCCGTGGTGGCCGTCGACGGCCTGGATGCCAAGCCTCTCCCGGTGGTCTCCACTCTCGACGTGGGAGCGGCTGCCGTCGTCCAGGGGTACCCGTACGGCGGGCCGTTCACCTCCGGCAGCGCGCAGGTGCTGTCGGTGGGGAGCGTGCCCGTTCCGGATATCTACGACGGCCAGTCGACCCCGCGCGAGATCTACGCGCTCGGCGCGGTGATCCGCCCGGGTAACTCGGGCGGCCCCCTCCTCACGCCGACCGGCGATGTCGCCGGTGTCGTGTTCGCGCGGTCCGACTCCGACGAGAACGTCGGATACGCGATGACACCCGCCGAGCTCGAGCCCGTGATGGCCCAACTCGACTCGCTGTCGACGCCGGTGGCATCCGGAGCGTGCATCCCGCGCTGACACGCCCTCGACGACTGCTCCTCACCAGGGTGGCGTCTGTGGAGAGATTTCCGGACCGTCTCGGCGATCCGACTAGCGTCTCGCGGATGACCGACCGATACGCCATCGACATCCCCGGCTTCCTCGGGCTCGCCGGCGAGACGGCACGGCGTCTCGACGACCTGACGGACGCGGTCGGAGCGACCGCCCACGTGCTGTGGGGGATTCGGGATGCCGTGGCCCCGGTGCCCGAGCTGTTCCAGGCGTTCTGCCGTGTCATGGACCCGTGGGAGGCGAAGGCGGGCGGATCGATCGCTCACGCTGGTTCGGTCCTGACGATCGCGGAGCAGGCCGTGGCGGAGTACTGCCGCGCAGATGTCGTGATGGCCGTCACGGCGGCGCAGCTCGAGACACGTCAGGGGACCGGACGGTGGCGGGTCGCGTGAGCGCGGATTTCGGCGTGATCCCCGAGATTCCTGTGGACGCCGCCGCGCTGGGGCGCCTCGCTGAAGAGCTGCGAGCCAAGGCGGCCTCTCTCCCCGACGTGGGAAGCGCGGTCGTCGCCCGGTGGGACGGCCTCGAAGCGGTGTACGAGGCCCCGGAAGCGGCGGCCGCCGCCGCGAAGATGCGGCCTCTCACCGTGGTTGCCGCCGACGTCTGCGAGGCTCTGCTGCGCGCGGCAGATATCGTCGATCATCTGTCCGACGACCTCCTGTGGCTGTCGATGCGTCGCCGCGGTCTCGTCGAGGACGTCGCAGAGTTCGCGCGCGCAGCCCGGGGGATCGATGACCGCGACCGTTCCGTCGAACTCGCGCGCGAGATCGACGGGTTCGCCGCGGACGTCGATGAGCGGATCGACCAGGCGCGTGGCGATCTCGCCGCGATCCCGCTCCCTCCGACGTGGGAGGTCGCGATCCCGGATGCCGCCGCACAACCCCTCGGTCCCCGGCTCACGTGGGCCGTGCGCAGCGAAGAGATCACGACCGAGCTCGTCATGGCGCCTCTGCTCGCGCTTGCGCGCTCGGGGACGTCCCGGGTCGCCCGTCTCATCGCCGCTCATCCCGAGTGGGCGGATCTGCTGCGCGAGCATCCGCCCGCTCCCGACGCCGTGCGCACCTGGTGGGACTCCCTCTCCCCGGCAGCCGCTGCCGCCCTCATCGACGGCGCTCCGGCTCTCGTCGGGGCCCTGGGCGGCGTGCCGCCTCTCGCGAGGGTCGCGGCGAACCGGGTGACGGCGCGCTCACGCCTGGGTGAGGTCGAGGCCGAGTTGGCGGCGTGGGAGCGACTTCACGGTGAGGGGGCGAGCGCGGACCTTCAGGCGGAGCGGCGTGCGGCGTGGGACGCGCTGCGAGCGGAGCGCGACTATCTCCGCGGCGTCGAAACGGGCAAGGTGCAGCTATACCTCTACGAGCCCGCGGACAACCGGATCATCGAGATGTTCGGCACGCCGGGGACGGGGACGACGAGAATCCTGACCTACGTGCCTGGAACGTTCACACGGTTCGACAGCTTCTATCGAGGAGAGGTTCAGGGCGTCTCTCAGTGGATGGCCGAGCAGGAGAGCGGCATGGTCGCTTTCGTGTGGAAGGGCGCAGACTCTCCTGGCGACGATGAGCATCCCGGCCAGACAGGATTCGGTATCGGCCTCCTCGAAGCCAACGGCCCCGACCGGGCTGCTCCCGGAGGTGAAGCACTCGCGCGTTTCCAGCGCGAGGTGGCAAGCGATCCGACGCTCGCACACGGTCGGCAGCTCGCCATGGGACACAGCTGGGGGCTCGTCCCCGTCGCGGCCTCCGAGATGCAGGGGGCGCGCTACGACCAAGTTCATTCGCTGTCCGGTGCCTGGGTCCCCGATGGCTGGACGCCCAACGCTTCGACCAGCTACTCGCACTGGAGCTACACCGATGCGCTCTCGATGGCGCAGGACGCGATGCTCGTGGGAGCGGGACGAGCGCCAGACACAGTCCCCGCGTTCGAGAGTCACATCTACGAAAGGCGGACGGATGCCGAGATACCTCTCGGTGGCGACTTGGCTCCGTTTTTGAGGCCTGATGGACCATCGCTGCGCGTGTCTCTGTCTCCGCTGAGCAACCACAATCTGATCGCGGGCGTTAGCACCGACAACATCGGGCCGCTGAGCGATCTGAGGAAGAAAGTCTTCGAATGAGACGGAATGTACCCCTGACCGTGTTCGCGGCACTCGTCCTCGTCGCCGGGATGGCGGGATGCAGCGGCCGGACGTACGTCGTGAACGAAGACATGTCTCTGGACGGCGCAAAGAAACTTGCGCAGGACCTGGAGCTCGAGATCGTGCAGTCGCTGCCTCCGGAACTGGTGACGAATGTCGAACAGCAGGACGAGGGTGCGCTCCTGCCGTGCTCGCGTGATGGCGCAAGGCAGTGGGCCGGTGGCTTGACG
This sequence comes from Microbacterium testaceum, assembly GCF_001476285.1. Lineage (GTDB taxonomy): Bacteria > Actinomycetota > Actinomycetes > Actinomycetales > Microbacteriaceae > Microbacterium > Microbacterium testaceum_B. Next base: position 14,918 of record NZ_LDRU01000111.1, read on the forward strand.
GCGACGATCGTTGGTAATGCGCCGCCCGAGGAGGTGATCGGGGTGATCGCCGATAGCTTCGTCGGTCGCGAACATTTCAACATCAGCCGACGAGAGGACCAGGGCGACTCAATCGTGACGGTCCGCGGTCCAGATCAAGCCGTGTGGGTCGTGCGCTACATACGCCCTCGAGCCGAGCTGGATATTGATTCTGGCTCACCCTGCATCCGCCTCCCCGACGGTGTCTGGCCCGGCGGCTCCTACTGATTCTCAGGCGGCGCGGGCTGTACGCCGCGCCCCCACCCGCTAGGCTGACCCCACAAGTCCACACCGGCCCCATGATCGATGCGGGAGAGCTCCGGCGAACGCAGCCGGGCACCGAAGGAGCAAGCCTCCCCGCCAATCTCTCAGGTACGCGTACCGCGTCGATCGGGCCACTCTGGAAAGTGATCCGGGTGCACCGCGCCGGGTCCGCCGACGGTGAAAGCTCGATCTCCCTCACGAGGGCGCGAGTGAAACTCTCAGGCCCATGACAGAGGGGGAGTTCTCAGGCGCCGGCCGGCGTCTGTCCGTCATCGCGAACGGCAGAACTCATGACCGAAACCCCCGCTCCACCCCGCACGTCGCCGCTGCATGATCGGCACGAGGCCCTCGGCGCCTCGTTCACCGACTTCGGCGGCTGGAACATGCCGGTGCGTTACACCTCCGACCTCGCGGAGCATCACGCGGTGCGCACGGCCGCAGGGCTGTTCGACATCTCCCACATGGCCGAGTTCGTCGTCGAGGGCCCGCGAGCCGCGGCTTTCCTCGACTACGTGCTCGCCGGCCGCCTGTCGACCATGAAGATCGGCAAAGCGAAGTACTCCCTCGTCCTCGCCGAGTCGGGCGGCATCATCGACGACGTCATCGTCTACCGCACGGGGGAGCAGCGCTTCCTCGTCATCTCGAACGCCGGGAACCGGGATGCCGTGGCGGCGGCGTTCGAAACCGCTCAGGCGACGTGGCGCCCCGCGCCGGACGCTTCGACGGGGTCAGCGACCGACGCTCGCGGAACCCTCACCGTCGAAGACGTCACCGACCACTACGCCCTCATCGCCCTCCAGGGTCCCGAAGCACGTGGCATCCTGAGTTCCACCCCGGGGGTCGAGATCACCGGCACGCCTCTCGACGAGCTCGGCTACTACGCCTGGACCGAGGGAACCTTCGACGGCGCGCCGCTCTTCGTCGCCCGTACCGGGTACACCGGTGAGGACGGCTACGAGCTGATGATCTCCACCGCGCAGGCCGGCGCCCTGTGGGACGCCGCGCTCGCCGCGGGCGCAGACCGCGGGCTCGTCCCCTGCGGTCTCGCCGCGCGCGACACCCTTCGCCTCGAGGCCGGCATGCCGCTCTACGGCCACGAGCTGTCGCGCGACATCGTGCCCGCCCAGGCCGGTCTCGGCCGCGTCGTCGCCGTCGACAAGGAGTCCTTCGTCGGCAAGGACGGCCTGTCGTCGGGACCCGCCGATGCCCCCGTGCTCGTCGGCCTCGTCTCGGAGGGTCGGCGCGCGGGCCGCGCCGGCTACGCCGTGCTGCACGGCGACGACACCGTCGGCGAGATCACCAGCGGTGCCCTGAGCCCCACCCTCGGCCACCCCGTCGCGATGGCGTTCGTCGCGCCCGCGGCATCCGCACTCGGAACCGAACTGACCATCGACGTGCGCGGAACCCGCATTCCCGCGACCGTCACCGCCCTTCCCTTCTACCGGAGAAACGCATGACCGACCTCACCGCCCTCAGCTACACGTCCGAGCACGAGTGGATCGCCGTCACAGAGAGTGAAGAGGGCACCATCGCCACGGTCGGCATCACCGACTTCGCCGCCGACAAGCTCGGCGACGTCGTCTTCGTCGAACTCCCCGGCGCGGACTCCGCGGTGACCGCGGGCGACGTCTGCGGCGAGATCGAGTCGACCAAGTCGGTCGGCGAGCTCTACGCGCCGATCACGGGCACGGTCGTCGAGGTCAATGAGGCAGTGGTCGACGACCCCTCCCTGGTCAACGCCGAGCCCTTCGCCGGCGGATGGCTCATCAAGATCCGCGTCGAGGGCGAGCTTCCCGCCGACCTGCTCGACCGCGCCGCCTACGAGGACCTCACCGCATGACCTCCGTCCTTCCTTCTCGCACCGAGGCCGGCGCGCCGGTCGCGTTCACCGACCGCCACATCGGAATCGGTGCCGACGCGCAGGCCCGCATGCTCGAGGTCGTCGGGTACGACAGCGTCGAGGCGCTCGTCGAGACCGCCGTCCCGGCATCCATCCACGTCCGTCCCCGCGAGACGAGCGACATCCCCGTCGCCGCGACCGAGGCCGAAGCGCTCGCCGAGCTGCGTGAGTTGGCGACGGCGAACCGTTCCGCGCGGCCGCTGATCGGCCTCGGCTACTACGACACCTTCACCCCGTCGGTGATCGCCCGGAACGTCCTCGAGAACCCGTCGTGGTACACGGCGTACACGCCGTACCAGCCCGAGATCTCACAGGGCCGCCTCGAGGCGCTCATCAACTTCCAGACGATGGTGACCGACCTCACGGGTCTGGCGACGGCGAACGCGTCGATGCTCGACGAGTCCACCGCCGTCGTCGAGGGCATGCTCGTCGCGCGCCGGGCATCGAAGGCGAAGACCGACGTCTTCCTCGTCGACATCGACGCGCTGCCGCAGACCAAGGCGCTGCTGCACCACCGTGCCGCGGCCGTCGGCATCCGCATCGTCGAGACGTCGTTCGCCGGCGAGCTCCCCGAGGCGTTCGGCGCGTTCGTGCAATACCCCGGTGCCACCGGGCGCATCTGGGACTTCTCCGCCGTCGCCGAGGCCGTGCACGCCGGCGGCGGTCTCGTCGTGGCCGCGGCCGACCTGCTCGCCCTTACGCTCCTGCGCTCACCCGGTGCGCTCGGCGCCGATGTCGCGGTCGGAACGACCCAGCGCTTCGGCGTCCCGCTCGGTTTCGGCGGACCGCACGCCGGCTACATGGCCGTGCGCGCGGGCCTCGAGCGCCAGCTTCCGGGCCGTCTCGTCGGGGTGTCCCAGGATGCCGTCGGCGCCCCCGCCTACCGGCTGTCGCTGCAGACGCGCGAGCAGCACATCCGTCGTGAGAAGGCGACCTCGAACATCTGCACCGCGCAGGTGCTGCTGGCCGTCATGGCCGCGATGTACGCGGTGTATCACGGGCCCGACGGGCTCCGCGCGATCGCGACGCGGGTCGCGCAGAAGGCCGACGTCCTGGCATCCGCTCTCCGGTCGTACGACCTCACCCTCGTGAGCGACGCGTTCTTCGACACCGTGCGCGTGCACGTCCCCGGTCGAGCGCAGGACGTGATCGATCGTGCGCGCGAGCGCGGCTACCAGCTGCTCTGGGTGGACGATGCGACCGTGGGTGTCTCGGTGGATGAGACGACGACGGATGCAGACATCGCGGCGGTCCTCGACGCGTTCGGTCTGGTCGCGGGTGAGCTGCCCGAGGGCGAAGCCCTGCGGGGCGTCGCCGACGCGCTGCACCGTGACGACGAGTACCTCACCCACCCCGTCTTCCACGCCCACCGCAGCGAGACGGCGATGATGCGCTACCTCAAGACGCTCGCCGACCGCGACTACGCGCTCGATCGCGGAATGATCCCGCTCGGATCGTGCACGATGAAGCTCAACGCCGCGACCGAGATGGCGGCGGTGTCGTGGCCCGAGTTCTCGCGCGTGCACCCGTTCGCGCCCGAGGCCGACGTGCGCGGCTACCTCGAGATGATCGAGCAGCTCGAGCGCTGGCTCGCCGAGGTCACCGGGTACGACGCGGTGTCGCTGCAGCCGAACGCCGGCTCGCAGGGCGAGCTCGCGGGCCTGCTCGCGATCCGCGGCTACCACCTGGCGAACGGCGACACCGCGCGCACGGTGTGCCTGATCCCGTCGTCGGCGCACGGCACCAATGCGGCCTCGGCGATCCTCGCGGGCATGAAGGTCGTCGTCGTCGCGTGCGACGAGGCCGGCAACGTCGACCTCGGCGACCTGCGGGCCAAGATCGCGCAGCACGCGGCGGAGCTCTCGGCTCTGATGATCACCTACCCCTCGACCCACGGGGTGTACGAGCATGACGTGCTCGAGATCACGCAGGCCGTGCACGATGCCGGTGGACAGGTGTACGTCGACGGCGCCAACCTCAACGCCCTGCTCGGCTTCGCGCGCTTCGGCGACCTGGGCGGCGACGTCTCGCACCTCAACCTGCACAAGACGTTCGCGATCCCGCACGGCGGTGGCGGACCGGGCGTCGGCCCGGTGGCGGCGAAGGCGCACCTCGCGCCCTTCCTCCCGTCGCACCCGTTCTCGCAGCGCGCCGAGCACGCGGGCGGCGTCTTCGACGGCGGCCCCGTGTCGGCCGCCCCCCACGGCTCCGCCGGCATCCTGCCCATCTCGTGGGCGTACGTGCGCATGATGGGCGCTGAGGGGCTGCGTCAGGCGACCGCCGCGGCGGTGCTCTCGGCCAACTACATCGCCGCGCGCCTGCGCGAGCACTATCCGGTGCTCTATGCGGGTGAGGGAGGCCTCGTCGCGCACGAATGCATCCTCGACCTGCGCCCCCTCAAGGAGCAGACCGGTGTCACCGTCGACGACGTGGCGAAGCGCCTCATCGACTACGGCTTCCACGCGCCGACGATGTCGTTCCCGGTGGCCGGCACCCTGATGGTGGAGCCGACCGAGAGCGAGGACCTCGCCGAGCTCGACCGATTCGTGGATGCCATGATCGCGATCAAGCAGGAGGCAGTCGCCGTCGCCGCGGGGCAGTGGCCCGCCGACGACAACCCGCTCGTGAATGCCCCGCATACCGCCGAGACCGTGGTCGTGGGGGAGTGGGAGCACCCGTACTCGCGCGAGACCGCCGTGTACCCGGTGCGTTCGCTCATCCGAGGCAAGTACTGGCCTCCGGTGCGCCGCATCGACCAGGCCTACGGTGACCGCAACCTCGTGTGCTCGTGCCCTCCGCCGGAGGCGTTCGCCTGATCTCCGGCCCGGCCTCACTCGCTGTGAAGGAGGCCGGGCCGTTCGTGCGCCACACGAGCCCCGAGACTGCATTCAGCTGACAAACCCACTGCGCGCTGCAATGGGTTTGTCAGCTGTGTGCAGTTTCGGCCTTAGATTGCTCAGTTCACGGAGGCTCGGAGCCTTCGGGGCGAGCGCGGAGCGTGGTGCGGAGCGTGGCGAGACGCGCAAGGTCGGGTGGGTGATCCGGAGAAAGACCGACGGACATCAACAGGGCTCGCAACGCATCGCCGTCGGTGAGGTCATCCCAGCCCCAGTGGACGACAGCCCGGGCTCCGCGACGCAGAAGACGGCGATCGCGGTCCTCTCTTGCCCTGAGCGCGGCGGCCGGGTCCCCGAATCGACCGTCGTACTTGATTCGACCGTCTGCCTCCCCCGCGACTCGTCGCGCCGACCACCACATGTCCGCGCGATCACCGCCGGCTCCGTCGGCGCCGATCCACTGTTGAAGTTCGGGCGGCGGAAATCCCCACCATTCGATCGCCGCGCGGCTCAGAGACTCGAAGGCTGACTCGGCTCGCCCGTCCGCTCGGCTCAGCGCCCATCGCGCCGCCCGTCGACCTCGCGCGGACATCCTCTCCTCATTCAGCGTCACCAGGGAGAGCGAGTCGATCGTCCGATCCGCACCGACTGCTGCGTCCGCCGCGACGAGGGCGATGCCGGGATGCCGGTGGCGTGCGATGTCGATGCATGTGTCCGCGCGCGAGGTCAGGCGTATGCCGTGAATCTCTTCGATGATGCGATCGGCATGCGCGCTCGTATGCACCTGCACCCCACCCGAGTGTCGCGAAGTCGCTGTATCCGGAGCAAGGACGTGGACAGGATGACCAGCCCCCACCGTCGGCAGTCCCCACAGCAGCGCGGCTGACTCCAGACACAGGACATCGTCCGGTGCTACCAGGAGGTGCGCGTGGACTCGCGCCAGATCTCGTTCCCACCCTGCGAGCGACTCCCACTCGACGCGTGGCGCGTAAACGCCTCGCCCGACCGGCACGATCTCTCCACGCCGCACGCTGCGCGTCGAGTGGGTCAGGGCGGACGGCCGGAGGAGGGGGAGAGGGGAGATCGTTGGCATCCGCATCATTCGCCCACCTTTACCGACAGCACCCGAGCGCGCGTCGTGGCTGAGCTCGTCGGTGGTCAAACCCCGAACTCGCCCTGCTGTGCAGGACGAGCGGGCCCTCGCGAGACTGCATTCAGCTGACATCTCCACTGCAGCTTGCAATGGGGATGTCAGCTGAATGCAGTCTCGGAGCACGGGGCGCCGAAAGCGACGCGCAAGGGCGAGCGGAACCGCGGGCGGCGCGCACAGGTAATCGCACAGCACGGGTTGGGTAAGGTTCCCCTGTGCACCCTGGCCAGTCTCACGCTCCTCGATTGACCACACGTTCCCGGAGTCTGCTGCGCGCCGCCGCGCTCATCGTGACCGCGACGATCGGACTCTCCGCGTGCTCCGCGCCCGAACCGGCCCCCGAGCCCGAGAAGCCGGTACGCACCAGCCTCACGGTCGGTGTCGTCGGTGCGCTCACGAGCTTCAACGCCGCCACCGCGCAGGGGGCGACGCCCGCCAACCGAGCGGTCTCGTCGCTGCTGGACGAGCGACTCGGCTCTCTCGACGGAGACCTACAGGTCGTCCCGAACAACGGGATGGGCCGCATCACGCGCGTCGAGGGCGATCCGCTCACGGTCAGCTACGAGCTCTTCCCCGACCGCACCTGGTCGGACGGCACCGCGGTCAGCCTCGACGACCTTCTCTTCGGCTGGGCGGTCTCGTCGCACTTCTTCGACGACGCGACCTACGACGCTCAGGGGCAGGTGGTCTCGGGTACGCGATACTTCCAGACCGCCACTGCCGCCGACCCGAACGCACGGACCGAGCGTCCGACGCTGAACCGGGCGAAGGACACCCTGACGCTCGTCTACGACGAGCCCTTCGCCGACTGGAACCGTCAGTGGATGCTGGATCGGCCCGTTCACGTGATCGCCGAGAAGGCCGGGGTCACCGTCCAGCAGCTGATCACGGCCATCTTGACGACGCCCGAGGGCGACCCTTCCGCGCCCGTGGCGCCCAACCCCGTCCTCGCCGCCGCAGCCGCCGCCTGGAACACGGGCTTCGACGCCCCAGCAGGAGGGGTGCCCGACGCCGCCTCGGCGGTCGCCGCGGGGCCGTGGAAGGTCTCCGGGGTGACGGCGGACGCCCTCACCCTGGAGCGACGCGATGACTACCAGGGCGCCCACTACCCGGGTCTGACCGGGCTCACGGTCCGGTTCTTCCCCGACCGCGCAACGCAGCTGGCGGCGATGACGGCGGGCGAGATCGACATCGCCAACGTCGGCGACCTCGACGCGGAGCAGCTCGAGGCCCTGACCGACGCGGGGGTGCAGGTCACCACCGGTCCCACCACTCAGACGCTTCAGCTGCGCTTCGCCGACGGCACGCCCGCGGATCTGCGGCAGGCCGTCTCTCTCTCGCTCGACCGCGACGCGCTCGTCAAGGAGCTCCTTCAGGAGGTCCGCCCCGAGGCCCGGCCCCTGCAGTCGTTCCTCTCTTCTCCGGCGACGGGGCAGCTTTACACCGACCTCACCTCGGGCAACAACGCTCCGGGAACCTCGGCGGATCCGGATGCCGCGCGCTCCGCGCTCGAGGACCGTGCCGCCGTGCTGCGTGTCGCGTACGACAGCACCGACGATCTGTCGAGCGCGGTCTTCACGAAGCTGGTGACGATGGGCGCCAAAGCGGGAATCGCCGTCCGCGCGGCCACGGCCGAGGAAGAACCCGACGCCACGCTGTCGTGGGTGGGGGAGGACGAGAGCCTCTATCGCTCCGCGCGCGACCGTCTGGCCGAGGGCGTGGACGGTCCGGACGCGCAGCGCACCTTCCGCAAGCTCACCACCGACACGGACCCCGTCGACGTGCTCGCCGGTGCGAAGGAGATCGATCGCGCCCTGTTCTCAGCCTATGCGGGCGTTCCGCTTTTCGAGCGCACCGGCGCTGTCGCCGTCGGCAAGGGAGTACAAGGCGTCGAGTACACCTCGGAACCCGAGGGCGTGCCCCCGTCCTTCTGGACGTGGTCCGTCACGACTCCCTGATTCGGCGTCCCGGATGCCGTGCCCCGAGCGCTGCTCGGGTCAGGGCGTGCCGCTGGGCGTCGGTGTCGGACTCGGCGTCGGGGTGAAGATCCCGGGCCACCAGGCGGCCGCCAGGGGATAGCCGACGAAGGCGACGATGTCGATGACCGTGTGGGCGATCACCAAGGGCATGGCACGGCCCCAACGGCGGTAGCACCAGCCGAACACCAGGCCCATCACGACGTTTCCGAGCGCCGAGGGCCATCCCTGATACAGGTGGTAGCTGCCGCGCAGGAGAGCGGTCGACACGATGACCCACGTCCACGACCACCCGAGTCGGCGGAGGCGATCGAACAGGTAGCCGAGGAAGATCACCTCCTCCGTCAGCCCGGCTCGCAGCGCGGCGAGGATCAGCAGACCGATCACCCACCACGATGAATCGAGGGGCGCCGGAATGACGGCGATGCTCTGCCCGAGCGCCCGCCCCGCCGCGTAGACGCCGATGCCGGGTGCTCCGATGACCGCGACGAGAAGCAGTCCCCGGGCCGCGTCGCCGCCGAAGCGCCGGAAGTCGAGACCGATGCGGCGCAGCGCGCTCAGGCCCGGCTCCCAGAGGAGGTACACGACCAGCGCGACGAGAGCGAGCGAGAAGAAGATGTCGAGGAACTGGTAGATCGCGTCCCACAGCGGCTCGGCGCTGCGGGAGGGGTTCAGCTGCGTCTGCTGCTGCGAGATCGGTGCGCGCGTCGCTGCCCGGATGAAGGACACGACGGAGTAGATCGCCGACTGTCCGACCGACACCAGGAGCACGAGCGCGATTTCCCACGGCAATCTTCGGCGGCGGAAAGTGTCTTGTTCGATCCCGGGTTCGTAAAAGGCCGAGGCGCGGATCATGTTGTCAGATTGCCACATTCAACCGCTTCCGAATTAAAGGTATGTAACGGTTTCCCCAGGAGTTTTGACCAACGCAGAGCGTTTACTTATCGTTTCCGTATCCACGGCTCCCCCTGCTGACGTCTGTTGCGCGGGGAATCGCCAACCTTGCACTGGAGGCAAAGTGTCTGAAAAGACTCGGCGCGCACGCGCCCTGACGGTGGGAGCTGGTGTCGCCGTTGCGGCGCTCGCCCTCGCCGGCTGCACCACGACGGCAGCACCCGAAGGCGGATCCTCCGCCTCCGGCGGCACCATCACGATCGCCACGACGAACGCGTTCACCTCGTTCAACGGCGACACCCCCGAGGCCAACCTCGACACCAACGGCATGGTGGGCTACCTCACCGGTGTCAGCGGCGGTCTGGGCCTCGGTGGCTTCCAGCGCCTCGACAAGGACTTCAGCGTCCTCGACAACACCGACTTCGGCACGTACGAGAAGGTGTCGGACGACCCGCTGACGGTGAAGTACACCATCAACGAGGGCCTGACCTGGTCGGACGGCCAGCCCATCAACGCCGATGACATGCTCGTCAACTGGGCCATCAACTCGGGCTACTACGACGACGCGAAGCTCGACGAGAGCGGCGCCGTCACCAACGGTGGCACGCAGTACTTCACCCTCGCCGGCAGCACCGCGGGCCTCGACACCACCGCGTTCCCCGAGATCAGCGACGACAACATGTCGATGACGCTGACCTACTCGAAGCCCTTCGTGGACTGGGAGCTCGTCAACCCGATCGGCAAGCCGGCCCACGTGCTCGCCGAGAAGGCCGGTGTCTCCGAGGAAGACTTCATCAAGCTCCTCAAGGACACCCCCAAGGGCAACCCGGAGGCGCCCGTCGCCCCCAATGCGACGCTCAAGGCCGCGGCCGACTTCTGGAACACGGGTTACGACGTCACGGCCATGCCGACCGACGCCAGCCTCCTGGTCGCGAGCGGTCCGTTCATCGTGACCGACTTCACCCCTGAGCAGAGCATCACGCTGGGCAAGAACCCCAACTACAAGGGCAAGATGTCGCCCTCGTACGACCAGCTGATCATCCGCTTCATCGGTGACGCCAACGCGCAGGTCACCGCCCTTCAGAACGGCGAGGTCCAGGCCATCCAGCCGCAGCCCTCCGCCGACACGCTCACCGCGCTCGAGAACGCCAACGCGAAGGTCCACGCCGGCAGCCAGCTGTCGTACGACCACGTCGACCTGAGCTTCGGCGGCGTGTTCGCCGACGCCAACGTCCGCGAGGCGTTCCTGAAGACCATCCCGCGTCAGCAGATCCTCGACTCGATCATCAAGCCGATCAACCCGGATGCCGAGGTCCTGAACTCGCAGATCTTCCTGCCCACGGACGGCGACAAGTACACCACCGCGGTCGCCGCGAGCGGGTACGACAAGTTCACCGAGCCCGACATCGAGGGCGCCAAGGCGCTGCTGAACGGTGCGACCCCGACGGTCCGCATCCTCTACAACACCAACAACCCCAACCGTGTCGACAGCTTCCGCGCCATTCAGCAGTCGGCGCAGCAGGCGGGCTTCAACATCGTCGACGCCGGTTCGCCCGACTGGAGCAAGCTCCTCGGCAGCGGCAGCTACGACGTGTCGATCTTCGGCTGGATCTCGCCCGGTGCCGGTAACGCGGCTCTCCCGCAGATCTTCAAGACCGGCGGCGGCGGAAACTACAACAACTACAGCAACGCCACCGTCGACACCCTCGTCGACGAGAGCCAGGTGACCACCGACACCACCAAGCTCGACGACATCAAGGTGAAGATCGACGCCGAAACGGCCAAGGACTACTACGGTCTGCCGCTGTTCCAGCTCCCCGGTCTCTTCGCCGACAACGGTTCCATCCAGGGCGTCGACTACTTCGGCGGCCAGACGGGCATCGTGTGGAACGCGCAGGAGTGGACGCTGGCGGGTTGATAACCCGTTGATCCCTCGCGAGGCGCCGGAGTCGCCCGACTCCGGCGCCTCGTTTCGCGTGTGCGCGTGCGCCGAACCCGGACCGCTCGCGACTATCCTTTCCTGGGCACCTACAGGTGCCTTTCCACCCGATCGAAAGAAGTCCTCCCGCGATGGTCGGATTCATCCTCAGGCGCATCGCCGTCTCGATCCTGGTTCTGCTCGCAGCATCGTTCATCATGTACGTGCTGGCCGCCAACTCCGGCGACCCCCTGCAGGACCTGCGCGACAGCTCCGCCGCCAACCGTGACCAGCTCATCGCCGCCCGTGTCGCGGCGCTCGACCTGAACGTCCCGGTGCCCCTGCGTTACTTCCTCTGGCTCGGCGGTGCCGCCGGCTGCCTCGTTCCATTCACCGGTGCCTGCAACCTCGGCCTCACCGTCTCGAACGCGGCCGTCCTCGACATCCTCCCGACCGCCATCGGCTCGACTCTCCAGCTCGTGACGGCGTCGTTCGTGCTGGCCATCGTGCTCGGCATCGTGGTCGGCGTGGTCTCGGCCCTGCGCCAGTACAGCGGATTCGACTTCGGCATCACGCTGCTCAGCTTCTTCCTCTTCTCGCTGCCGTCGTTCCTCGTCGCCGTCCTCCTCAAGGAGTTCATGGCGCTCGGGTTCAACAGCTTCCTCGAGTCGGCCACGTCCATCCCGATCTGGCTGATCGTCCTGCTGGCCGTGATCACCGCCATCATCTGGCAGGCCATGATCGGCGGCGACGTCCGTCGTCGCGTGATCGTCGCTGCGGTCTCGGGTCTCGCGACCATCGCCCTGCTGGTGTACTTCAACGTCACCGACTGGTTCCGCAACCCGGGTCTCGGGCCCGTCGGGCTCCTCCTGCTGATCGCCGGGATCGTGGTGATCACGACCGCTCTGATCGCGGGTCTGCAGAACCGCCGCGCTCTCATCGTCGCCGCGCTGAACGGCGCGATCGCGTACGCGTGCTACTACGCGCTGCAGGGACTCTTCGACATCTCGACGTTCAACACGATCATCATCCTGGGTGTCGTCGCGGTCGCCGTCGGTGTGATCTCGGGCTACGTCCTGGGTGCGCCCGATCGCGGTATGGCCGCGCGCATCGGCGCCCTGGTGGCCTTCCTCTCCGGCGCCCTCGTCGTCCTCGACCGCTACATGCAGTCGTGGCCGCAGTACGTCAACAACCCCCGCATCAACGGGCGTCCGATCGCGACGGTCGGTGCGAGCACGCCGGGGTTCACCGGTGACATGTGGATCACCGGCATCGACACGTTCACCCACCTCCTGCTGCCGACGGTGTCGTTGCTGCTCATCTCCTTCGCGGGATACACGCGGTACGCGCGCGCCGGCATGCTCGAAGTGATGAACCAGGACTACATCCGCACGGCGCGTGCGAAGGGCCTCCCCGAGCGCACCGTCATCCTGCGCCACGGACTGCGCAACATGCTGATCCCGATCGTGACGCTCGTCGCGACCGACATCGGTGCGCTCCTCGGTGGTGCCGTCATCACGGAGCGGGTCTTCGCGATCTCGGGAATGGGGGCGCTGTTCGTCACGTCCATCCAGCGCGTCGACGTCAACCCGGTGATGGGCTACTTCATCGTCATCGCGATCACCGCGATCGTCTTCAACTTCCTGGCTGATCTCGCCTACGCCACGCTCGACCCGCGCGTGCGAGTGGTCGCATGATCGCCGTCATCCGAATCCCGGAGGTCCTCCGATGACCCAGATGCTTCCCGAGCCGGCCAACGTCGACGCTCCGCCGCCCGCGGACGAGCGCAACACGGTCGGGGTGAGCCAGGGACGGCTCATCCTCCGGCGCTTCCTCTCCAACAAGGTCGCCGTCGTGTCCGGCATCCTGTTCATCCTCGTCGCCGTCTTCTCGGTCTCGGCGATCGGTGTCGGCCCGATCCCCGGGTGGTGGAAGTACGACTACACCACCCTCAACCCGCAGAACGACGGCGGGGCACCGACGCTGTCGATCTGGCCCTTCGCGGTCGGCGAGCACCCGTTCGGTCAGGACCGCATCGGCATCGACTACTTCGCGATGACGATGCGCGGCATCCAGAACTCGATCCTCGTGATGATCGTGATCAGCTTCGTGGGCACGGCCGTCGGTACCGTCATCGGTGCTCTCGCCGGGTACTACCGCGGCTGGGTGGACTCGGTCCTCATGCGCATCACCGACGTGTTCATCGTCATCCCGATCATCGTGATCGGTGCCGTCGTCGGTCGCGCGACCGGTGGTCTCGGCGTGATCCCGCTGGCCTTCTTCCTCGCGATGATCTCGTGGACAACGATCGCGCGCCTCGTCCGCGCCGAGTTCCTGTCGCTCCGCGAGCGTGAGTTCGTCGAGGCGGCTCGTGTTGCGGGGGCGAGTGATGCGCGCATCATCTTCAAGCACATCCTGCCCAACGCCATCGGCGTGGTCATCGTCGCGGCGACGCTACTGGCGGCATCCGCGATCCTCCTCGAGACGGCCCTGAGCTACCTGCAGCTCGGTGTGCGTCCGCCGGACGTCTCGCTCGGTCTGATCATCTCCGACAACCAGTCGGCGTTCCAGACCCGCCCGTGGCTCTTCTGGTGGCCCGCTGTCTTCATCGTGCTGCTCGCGGTCCTCGTGAACTTCGTCGGTGACGGTCTGCGCGACGCCTTCGACCCGCGTCAGAAGCGCTTCTCGCTGCGCCGCACGAAGGAGCAGCCGGCGTCGTCGACGACGGCCCCGGCGAGCACGCAGGCGCGGGTGCACCCGGAGACGCCGTCGTCATGACGACCGTCTCTCGGCGGGTGTCAGGCCAGTGCGACGGCCAGCACCATTCCGGCGACACCCGCGATCAGCAGCAGCAGGTTGTCGACGCGCGGGCTGACCGCCACGGGAACCGACTCGGCGATGCCGGCCTCCACGCGGCCGGCATCGCGGAGGGCATGCCAGCGCGAGCGAACGAGTTCGGCCGCGTTACCGGAGTCCGTCCCGGGCAGCTCGCCCGGCCGGGTGTTCGGCGCCGTCACACCCTCGCTACGCCGGTGGGCGCGCATCGCGCGCAGCGATCCGGTCGCGCCCGGGGCCGGTGCGGCGGTGACACCGATGCGTCGTCCCGGAGTGTGCAACTGCAGGGCGTAGCGGGTGTCGACGTGGATGAGCGCAGCCCACGGCACGCGGTATCGCAGGGCGATGTTGTCGACCTGCACGGCCTCGTCGTCGACGGAGATCGAGGGCGACCAGAGCACGGCGGTCACGACGGCCGCCGCGCCGAGGCCTCCGACGATCACGAGCGCGGGCGCGTCCGAGGCGCCGGGCACCACCAGCAGGCCGATCGCGACCACGGCGATGATCGCCCACGCGATGACGCACAGGATGCGGGTGAACGTCGAACGGAACGTCTGGCGTGGCATCCTCCGATTCTTTCATTTTCCGATCACTCACTCCCGCTGAGCGGGACCGAGAGGACAGTCTCATGAGCACGACCGAGACGGCGGGCGTCCCCGCCCTCCAGATGACCGACCTCAGCGTCGACTTCGCGGTCGACGACGTCTGGGTTCCGGCCGCGAAGAACCTCAACTACTCGATCGCGCGCGGTCAGGTGGTCGCCGTCGTCGGCGAGTCGGGTTCGGGAAAGAGCGTGAGCTCGATGGCCGTGCTCGACCTGCTTCCCAAGAACAGCCGGGTCACCGGAAGCATCAAGGTGAACGGTCGCGAGATCACCGACCTGTCGGGTCGACAGATGCGTGAGCTGCGCGGTCCCGAGGTCGCCGCCATCTTCCAGGAGCCGATGACGGCGCTCAACCCGGTGCTGACCGTGGGGTCGCAGATCATCGAGGCTCTGCGCGCGCACACCCCCATCGCTCCGTCCGCGGCCAAGGCCCGTGCTCTCGAGCTGCTGGGCATGGTCGGCCTGCCCGACCCGGCCAAGGCGTTCGCGTCGTACCCGCACCAGCTCTCGGGCGGTCAGCGCCAGCGCGCGATGATCGCGCAGTCGATCAGCCTCGAGCCCGCCCTGCTCATCGCCGACGAGCCGACGACCGCGCTCGACGTCACGGTCCAGGCCGAGATCCTCGACCTCATCCGCGACCTGCGTGACCGCCTCGACTCGGCCGTTCTGCTCATCACCCACGACATGGGTGTCGTCGCCGACCTCGCCGACTGGATCGTCGTGATGAAGTCGGGCGAGATCGTCGAGCAGGGTCCTGCCGCGGTCGTGCTCGGCGACCCGCAGGACGACTACACGAAGGAACTGCTCGCGTCGGTCCCGCGCCTCGGCGAGACGCTTGAGGGCGAGGCGACGGTCGACATCGTCGAGGCCCTCGCCGCCGCGGTGGCCGAAGGTCCCGCGCACACCGAGGAGATCTCGCTCGCCGCCGCGGCGCCTGTCATCGCCCACCCCGTGCTCGAGCTCGAGCACGTGTCGATCGAGTACGGCAAGAAGGGCCGTGTCGCCGCGTTCCGCGCGGTCGACGACGTGACCCTCGGGATCGCCGAGGGCGAGATCGTCGGTCTGGTCGGCGAGTCGGGCTCGGGAAAGTCGACGATCGGTCGTGCCGCGATCGGGCTGCAGCCGATCGCCGACGGCCGTCTCGTGGTCGACGGCGTCGACATCTCGAGCGGCTCGCGCAAGCTCATCAAGTCGCTGCGTCGTCGCGTCGGCATCGTGTTCCAGGACCCGTCGTCGTCGCTGAACCCGCGCCTCCCGATCGGCGAGTCGATCGGCGAACCGCTCTTCCTCGCCGGTGAGGCGAAGGGCGCCGAGCTCGACGCCCGCGTCGAGAAGCTCCTCGACGAGGTGCGTCTTCCGCGCAGCTACCGCAACCGCTACCCGCACGAACTGTCCGGTGGTCAGAAGCAGCGCGTCGGCATCGCGCGCGCCCTGTCGCTTCAGCCGCGCCTCCTCGTCGCCGATGAGCCCACGAGCGCCCTCGACGTGTCGGTGCAGGCGCGCGTGCTCGAGCTGCTCAGCGAACTGCAGAAGGAGCACCGTTTCGCGTGCCTCTTCATCAGCCACGACCTCGCCGTGGTCGACGCGATGGCCGATCGGATCGTCGTGCTCAACCGCGGAAAGATCGCGGAGCAGGGCACGCGTGACGAGATCCTGCGCGCTCCGAAGGAGCCGTACACGCAGCGTCTCATCGCGGCGATCCCGGTGCCCGACGTCGAGGTCCAGGCCGCTCGTCGCGAACTCCGTCACGAGCTGCTGAAGGACACACCGGCATCCTGACATCAGCAAGGCAGAGGGGCGGGCTTCCCGGGGGAGGCTCGCCCCTCTGCTGCGTTCGGAAGATCGAACATGAGAAGTCGGCGACGGAATCGGGTTCGGGTGACGTGTCGATCCTGCTCTCGTGACGGGGCAGGGCAGCGCACGCCTGCTGCACGCGTCCCACTCGCCGCGCATGAACAAAGGATGAGGGCTCTCTCATGAACCTTGGCTGAGGGGGCGGTTCGGAGAAACGTGGACGTCCTACTAAAGGAGGCGCGACATGAAGTCGAAGAAACGAATCCTGACCTCGGTCATCGCAGCGGCAGCGGCGGGCCTGCTGGGATCGACGCTCGTGGCAGCACCGGCCAGCGCGGCCGGCGAACTCGCGACGGCGAACATCGGGTCGCAGTCCGCCGTCACGATCTCCAACACCTGGAGCGACGTGAACGGCGATCCGTTCGTGTTGACCGTGACGGGCAACTTCAGTGGACACACGGCGAACGGCGCGGTGCTCGACAGCATCCAGCTCTGCTACTCCGGCCCCGCCAACTCCGCCATCCTGGTGTCGCCGTACACGCGGAACGCCGAAGGCAACACGTGGGACAGCGGAGCGGCGCGCCAGATGATCAAGGGTGCGGACACGCCCGCACCTTGCATCTCGTACACGGTGGGGAAGTACTACGAGGCGGGTTCGGATGACGTGGTCCGAGTAGCAAGTCGAATCACCGGCTCGACGAGCAAGCTCGAGACCGTCGCCGCGTTCTACCGCTGATCGCATACGCGTCAAGCGCGATCGAAAGGGCGGGATTCCTCCGGGAGTTCCGCCCTTTCTGCTGGCTGCCAGGGAAAGTTGCGGCCGCCCGGTAGGATGGGAGGGCTCAATTCTGGGCGACACCCCGAAATCTTCCTGGAGACCCTCCATGGCGCACGCCCTTCGTCCTGACCTCCGTAACGTCGCGATCGTCGCGCACGTCGACCACGGCAAGACGACTCTCGTCGACGCCATGCTCCGCCAGACCGGCTCGTTCGGCGAGCACGCGCACGTCGAAGAGCGCGCGATGGACTCGAACGACCTCGAGCGCGAGAAGGGCATCACGATCCTCGCCAAGAACACGGCGATCGAGTACAACGGCATCCACACCGACGTGCCCGTCACGATCAACGTGATCGACACCCCGGGTCACGCCGACTTCGGTGGCGAGGTCGAGCGTGGCCTGTCGATGGTCGACGGCGTCGTGCTGCTCGTCGATGCGTCCGAGGGCCCGCTGCCCCAGACCCGCTTCGTGCTGCGCAAGGCGCTCGAGGCCAAGCTCCCCGTCATCCTGCTGGTCAACAAGACCGACCGCCCCGACGCGCGCATCGCCGAGGTCGAAGAGGAGGCGCACGACCTGCTTCTGGGTCTCGCGTCCGACCTCGTCGACGACGTGCCCGACCTCGACGTCGACGCGCTGCTCGACGTGCCGGTGGTCTACGCCTCGGGTCGTGCGGGCGCCGCGTCGCTCAACCGCCCCGACAACGGTGCGCTGCCCGACAACGACGACCTCGAGCCGCTGTTCGCCGCGATCCTCGAGCACGTTCCCGCCCCCGCCTACGACGACGAGGCGCCGCTGCAGGCGTGGGTGACGAACCTGGACTCCAGCCCGTTCCTCGGTCGCCTCGCGCTGCTGCGCGTCTTCAACGGCACGCTCAAGAAGGGCCAGACGGTCGCCTGGGTGCGCTCCGACGGCACCACGAGCAACGCTCGCGTGACCGAGCTGCTGAAGACCCGCGCGCTCGAGCGCTTCCCCGCCGAGTCCGCCGGCCCCGGCGACATCGTCGCCATCGCCGGTTTCCCCGACATCACCATCGGCGAGACCATCGCCGACCCCGAGGACGTGCGTCCGCTGCCGGCCATCACGGTCGACGACCCCGCCATCTCGATGACGATCGGCACGAACACCTCGCCCCTGATGGGCAAGGTCAAGGGGCACAAGCTCACCGCCCGCATGGTCAAGGACCGCCTCGACCGCGAGCTCATCGGTAACGTCTCGCTCAAGGTCGTCGACATCGGACGCCCGGATGCCTGGGAGGTCCAGGGTCGCGGCGAGCTCGCCCTCGCGATCCTCGTCGAGAACATGCGCCGCGAGGGCTTCGAGCTCACCGTCGGAAAGCCCCAGGTGGTCACCAAGCGCGGCGAAGACGGGAAGCTCAAGGAGCCCTTCGAGCACCTCACGATCGACGCCCCCGAAGAGCACCTCGGCGCGATCACGCAGCTCATGGCCGCCCGCAAGGGCCGCATGGACAACATGACCAACCACGGCACCGGCTGGGTGCGTATGGAGTTCGTCGTCCCCTCGCGCGGTCTCATCGGCTTCCGTAGCGAGTTCCTGACGATCACGCGCGGCACCGGCATCGCCAACGCCATCTCGCACGGCTACGACGACTGGGCCGGTTCGATCACGACCCGTCAGAACGGCTCGATCGTGGCCGACCGCATGGGTGTCGTCACCCCGTTCGCCATGATCGCCCTGCAGGAGCGCATGAGCTTCTTCGTGCAGCCCACCGAAGAGGTCTACGAGGGCATGGTCATCGGCGAGAACTCGCGCGCCGACGACATGGACGTCAACATCACGAAGGAGAAGAAGCTCACGAACATGCGTTCGTCGACCTCGGACTCCTTCGAGTCGATGACGCCCCCGCGCGTGCTTACGCTCGAGGAGTCGCTCGAGTTCGCGCGCGACGACGAATGCGTCGAGGTCACGCCCGAGAAGGTGCGCATCCGCAAGGTCGTGCTCGACGCGACCGAGCGTGGTCGCGCCGCCTCGCGTTTGAAGCGTCAGGATGCCAACGCCTGAGCGTTGATCCCGAGAACGGCCCCATCGAGTTCAGGCTCGGTGGGGCCGTCCTGTTTCGCGACGTAGGGGTCTGAGCCTGTCGAAGCCACCGGTCCCTTCGACGGGCTCAGGGTCCTCCCTCGCGAGCGGCGGGCGAGGCGGCCTCAGCCGGCGGGGGTGGGCGCCGGCTCCCGGAGCACCTTCGAGAGCGGACGTCCCTTCGCCAACTCGTCGACGAGCTTGTCGAGGAGGCGGATGCGGTACATCAACGGGTCGTCGATCTGCTCGACGCGGATGCCGCAGACGACCCCCGTGACCTGATCCGCCCGCGGGTTGAGCGTCGCCTCGTCGAAGAATTCGCGGAGAGTCGTGGTGCCTTCGGCGTGCCGGGTGACCGCGGCCTCGTCGAATCCGGTGAGCCAGCGGATCACGGCATCCAGTTCGTCCCTCGTCCGCCCCTTGCGCTCGACCTTCGTCACGTACAGCGGGTAGACGGAGGAGAAGGTCATGTCGAAAACGCGGGACATGCCCCGCACACTACGCCGCACGGCGCGGCGGCGCGACGGGTGCCCGATGACTTCGGTCGAATGCTCACCGTGAGGCCGTTCGGGCGTGCATTCGGCGCAAGTCAGCGAGGACGTCGGGGGACCCCGGGTCAGTGCGACTCGACCACGCAGACCGCGCTCATCCCGGGGGTCAGTGCCTCGAAAACGTGCGGGGCGTCTCCGGGATACGAGAGGTAGTCGCCGGGGGACAGCTCGTACGGGTCGTCGGCGGGCCCGACGCGCCCGCGGCCGGTGACCATCACGAGATGCTCCACCGTGCCCCGCGGGTGGGGGTCCGAGACGCGCGGGGTGCCCGGCTCGGCGCTCAGCAGGTAGATGTCGCGGCGCGCGTGCGGCGGACTCGCCGACAGGAGAACGGCGAGATACTCGGATGCCGCCGAGGGCACGGCCGTGGCCGCTTCTCCGGCGCGGATCAGCGTGGGGGAGCGGACGCCCTCGTCGACCAGGACCGCGAAGGGGACCTCGAGCGCCGAAGCCAGGGCCCACAGCGTCTCGACGCTGGGATTGCCGCCGCCGTTCTCGAGCTGGGACACGGTGGCTTTCGCGACGCCGGCGCGTCGCGCGAGCTCCGAGACGCTGAGGTCGCGACGCTCGCGTTCGCGCCGCAGGGTCGCCGCGATGCGGTCGCCGAGATCACTCATGTGTTCATTATGCTTGCCAATCGTTCGACTTGACGAACGAACGAGCATCGTTCAGCATGATGTCCATGCGTTCGTTATCGCGAACACCCGAGGGTGTCGCCGCCCGACATGGCCTCGCCGTCGCTCTCGCGACCAGCGCGTACGGCATCTCTTTCGGGGCGCTGGCCGTGGCATCCGGGCTCGATGTCTGGCAGACGTGCGTGCTGAGCCTCCTGATGTTCACCGGCGGCTCGCAGTTCGCCTTCGTCGGCGTGATCGCGGCCGGGGGACTCGCCGCCGCCCCCGCCGCGATCGCTTCGGCGGCTCTCCTCGGCGTGCGCAACGCGGCCTACGCGATGCGCATGGCCCCGATCGTCGCCGGCGGGTTCTGGCGCAAGGCCGCCGCGACGCCCTTCACGATCGACGAGTCGGTCGCGGTCGGGCTCGCGCAGGACGAGCCTCGGGCGCGGCAGGCGGGCTTCTGGGTGACCGGCGTGGCGATCTGGGTCGGCTGGAACCTCTCGACGCTCCTCGGCGCACTGCTCGGGGACGTGCTGGGCGACCCTCGCGCGTACGGGCTCGATGCGGCCGCGGCGGCTGCCTTCCTCGCCCTCCTGTGGCCCCGGCTCCGCGGTCGTCAGCCGCTCGCGGTCGCGGCGGGGGCCGCCGTCGTCGCGGCGCTGCTGACCCCGGCGCTGATGCCGGGTATCCCGGTGATGGCCGCCGCCGGCGTCGCCGTCGTCGTGGGGCTCTTCGATCCGCGCCCGCCCGTACCCGAACCCCGGGACGTCGCTGAGCAGAAGGGCATGCCATGACCCTGTGGACCGCCGTGCTCGCGGCATCCGTCCTCTGCCTCGCTCTGAAAGCGGTGGGCTATCTCCTGCCCGCCCGGTGGCTGGAGGCTCCGCGGCCGGCGCGGATCGCCGACCTGCTCACGGTGGCGTTGCTCTCGGCGCTCGTGATGGTCCAGACGCTCGGTGCGGGTGCCGCGATCGTCGTCGACGCACGGGTGCCCGCGGTGGGGGTGGCGGCGCTGCTGCTGTGGGCGCGCGCACCGTTCCTGGTCGTGGTGGCAGCCGCCGCGCTCACCGCTGCCCTCCTGCGCCTGTGGGGGTGGGCGGCCTGATGCCGGTTCTCCGCTGCCGCATAGCGACCCGCGCCTAGACTGACCCGATGAGCTCTGGCATCCTGCGCATCGTCGGCTGGGTCGTGGCGCTGCTCATCGGCGCCTTCTACGGCGTAGCGGGCACGATCGGTCAGGCGTTCCGCCTCGGACCGGTGCCGCTCGGACTCCTCCTCGCGACTCTCGGAAGCGCCGCGCTGCTGGTCGCTCTCCGCACGCTGACGGGCGACCGCGTCAATGCCCTCGCGGGCGGGCTCGGCATCTCGCTCGCGACGTACGTGTTCTCGCAGCCCGGCCTCGGTGGATCGGCGATCGTGGCCGCGCCCAGCCCCGGCATGGAGTGGATCCCGGTGGTCTGGACGGTCGTCGGCCCCGCGCTGATGGTATTCGTCGCCTTCTGGCCGTCCTTCTCGCACCTGCCGCAGGGGACGACCGAGTCAGACGAAGCCCGGGCCGCGGCTCACGTCCGCTGACGCGAGCGGATCATAGGGCCGACGGCGCGCGGCGAAGCCCTTCCGGCGAGCGCGATTAGACTGGTGTCGTGACTTACGTGATCGCCCTCCCGTGTGTCGATGTCAAAGACCGCGCCTGCATCGACGAGTGTCCGGTCGACTGCATCTACGAAGGCGAGCGGTCGCTCTACATCCACCCCGACGAATGCGTCGACTGCGGTGCATGCGAACCGGTGTGCCCGGTCGAGGCGATCTACTACGAAGACGATCTGCCCGAAGAGTGGTCCGACTACTACAAGGCGAACGTCGAGTTCTTCGACGACATCGGCTCTCCCGGCGGTGCCGCCAAGGTCGGCGTGATCGCCAAGGATCACCCCGTCATCACCGCGCTTCCCCCCCAGAGCCACTGAGCCGTGGGCGTCGCCGACCTCGCCGACTACCCCTGGGACGCCGTCGCCCCCTACGCGGAACGGGCGAGGCGTCACCCCGCCGGCATCGTCGACCTGTCGATCGGCTCGCCCGTCGACCCGACGCCCGCGGTGGTCGCCGAGGCTCTCGCCGACGCGACCGACGCGCACGCTTACCCCCAGACCGCCGGAACGCCTGCGCTGCGTGAGGCGATCGCCGAGTGGTACGCCCGACGGCGCGGCGTCCCCGGTCTGAGCGCCGCGAACGTCCTGCCCACCGTCGGCTCGAAAGAGCTCGTCGCGCTCCTCCCTCTGCTGCTGGGTCTCGGCCCCGGCGATGCCGTGGTGCACCCGCGCGCGGCGTACCCGACCTACGAGGTGGGCGCGCGTCTCGTGGGCGCCGAGCCGGTGGCATCCGATGATCCGGCCGAGTGGCCCGCGAACACGAGGCTCGTCTGGGTCAACTCGCCGGGAAACCCCGACGGCCGCGTGCTGTCGGTGTCCGAGATGACGGATGCCGTGAGCCGGGCGCGAGAGCTCGGAGCCGTTCTGGCGTCGGACGAGTGCTACGCCGAACTCGGGTGGGACGCACCCTGGGACGTCGACCGGGTGCCGAGCGTTCTGGATCCCGCCGTGGTCGGGGACGACCTCACCGACGTGCTGTCGGTGTACTCGCTGAGCAAGCAGTCGAACCTCGCCGGCTACCGCGCGGCGTTCTTGGCCGGTGACGCGGCGCTCGTCTCGCGGTTGCTGACCGGGCGTAAGCACCTCGGTCTGATGCCTCCCGCTCCCGTGCAGCGCGCGATGACCGTGGCTCTCGGCGATGACGCGCACGTCGCCGAGCAGCATGAGCGCTACGCCCGGCGCCGCGCCGTGCTGAAGCCCGCGGTCGAGGCCGCCGGCTTCACCATCGACCGCAGCGAGGCCGGCCTGTACCTGTGGGCCACCGAGGGACGCGACGCGTGGGAGAGCGTGGGGCGGCTCGCCGACCTCGGTATCCTCGTCGGTCCGGGGCACTTCTACGGCACGCACTTCCCGAACCACGTGCGGTTCTCGCTGACCGCGACCGATGAGCGGATCGCCGCGGCGGCCGAGCGGCTCGCTCCCTGATTCAGGTCGAACGACTCCACGCGTCCCACAGGCGCGCGTAGGCCCCGCCCGCGGTGCGGAGGTCGTCGTGGGTGCCCTCCTCGTGCACACGACCGGCGTCGAGCAGCACGACACGGTCGGCGGACGCGGCCTGGCTGAGTCGATGCGCGACGACGAGCGCGGTTCGCCCCCCGATGGCCGCCGACGCCGCGTCCTCGAGGCGTCCCGCCTCGGTGGAGCCGGCCTCGGCGGTGGCCTCGTCGAGGACGATGAACGCGGGGTCGGCGAGGAGAACTCGTGCCAGCGCGAGATGCTGGGCCTCGGAGGGTGACAGGGGAGTCCCCGAGGCACCGACCGGTTCGTCGAGGCCGCGGGCCAGCCGCGCGACGATGTCCTCGGCGCCCACGTGCCGCAACGCGGCATGCACCTCGTCGTCGGTCGCGCCGGGTGCTGCGAGGGTGAGGTTGTCGCGGAGGTCGGCATCGAAGACGTGCACGTCCTGCGTGACGAGAGCGACGGAACGCGGTCGGTCGACCTCGCCGACGAGCGGGTCGTGCACTCCGGCGGCGATCGCGGCGAGCGTGGACTTCCCGGCACCCGACGCTCCGACGACCGCCACGCTCTCGCCCGCCGCGATTCGCAGTGACACGTCGTGCAGCACGGGGTGACCCGCGTCGTACGCGTGGGTGATCCCGCGCAGGTCGACGTCGCGGGGGTCGACGTCGCGCGGGTCGACGTCGCGCGGCTCGGTGCCGTGCGGTTCGACGCCGGCGGGACCGCGTGACGATTCGCTCACGGGATCCCGCGGCGCCGCCGTTCGGATGACCCCGACGATGCGCGAGAGCGACGCCAGGGCCGATTGCAGGTCGTCGACGACGAAGAGCAGCTCGTTGATCGGGCCGAACAGGCGGAGGAACAGCAGCATGGCTGCGGTCGTCCCACCCACGCTGCCGTGCCCGTTCGCGACGAGGACGAACCCCACGACGAGCAGACCCGCCATGCCGAGGAACTCCGCCGCGTTCAGCCGGGCGAAGAACAGGTTCTGGATGCCGCGTGCGCGCATGCTCCACCGCACGACGGCCCACGACGCGGTCGAGATGCGGTCCAGGTGCGAAGGAGCCGTGCGATAGGCGCGGACGGTCTCCAGCCCGCGCAGCGTGTCGAGGAGATGCTGTGCGCGCTCGGCCATCGCGGCGCGCTCCGCCGCGTAGACACCCGGGGCGTGACGCAGATAGCGACGCACCGCGAAGACGTGCAGGGGCGTGATGGCGATCAACGCCACCGCGTACCAGGGATCGATGACCGCCATACCGACGAGGGTGACGGCGATCGTGAACGCCGCCCCGACGAGGGCCGGGACGACGCGGGGGATGGCATCCGACACCTGGGCGACATCATCGCCGGCCCGGGCGATCAGATCGCCCGTGCCGGCGTGTTCGACGCGAGCCGGAGGCAGGTGCAGGGCGGTGTCGACCATCCGCTCACGGAGGTCGGCGAGGGCGCTCTCGAACAACTGCGAGGCCGAGACCATGCCGACGGCGGTGAGCACGGCGCCGGTCACGACCGCGCCGGCCATCACGGCGGCGAGCGTCCACGCGAGCGGCGGTGCGTCGTCGCCCGCGCCGATCGCGTCCACGACGACCCCGAGGGCGAGCGGGCCCACCACTCCCGACGCCGCAGCCGAGAGCACGACCGCGATGAGCGACGGCAGGCGCCACCATCCGCGCGGAAGGGACTTCCGGAGTTCGTGCAACACCTCTCGGGCCGAGGCGAGCGGGAGGGGGACACTCATTCGGTCGCTCCTTCGGGCATGCGGATCACGCGATCTGCGATGGCGGCGAACGCCGGTGCGCGCGTGATGACGACGGTGCGTCGATGGCGCCGCATCTTGTGTACCCGCTCGGCGATTCGCGCTTCGGTGACGGCGTCGACGGCGGTGGTCGGATCGTGCAGCACCAGCAGTTCGGGGTCGTGCGCGAGAGCGCGCGCGAGGGCGACCCGTTGACGCTGACCGCCCGACAGCGCGTTGCCGTTCTCGCCGACGCGGCTGTCGAGTCCGGCGGGCAGTGCGGTGGCGAGTTCGTCGCACACGGCGGCGTGAAGGGCCGCCGACAGGGCCGCGGCATCCCGATCCGGCGGGCTGACGTTGTCGGCGACCGTCCCGGCGAACAGGTGCGCAGCGTGCGGAGCGTGGAGGGCTTCGGGATGCCGTGCCCGCAGGGCCGCGATCACCTCGGCGGCCCGCTCGCCGCCGCACGCAACGACCACGAACTCTCCGGGCCGGATGTCCGGCGCCCGCTGTGCCGCCGGGCTCGGTGGCGCGACGACCGCCATCGGTTCGGTGTCGCGGAGGACATCGAGCACCCGTGCCGCAGAGGCCGTCGCCGACGCCCACCATGAGCCGGTGTAGAGCGCGAGCGCGCGCAGCGGGTCGAGAAGGAACTGCGCGAGTCCCACGACCGCGATGAACTCGCCGAGGCCCAGGCCTCCCGACATCGTGAGCAGGGCCGCGGCGACGGCGACGGCGGTGAGGAACAGTCCGGTGACGACGCTCATGGCCCCGCCGAAGACCCCCTCGGCGCGGCGGGCGCGCATGGTATCTACGAGGGCGGCGCGGCTGGCGCGACGGTACCGGCGGCCCGCCTCGGCTTCGGCGCCGATGCCGCGGATCACGCGGTATCCGCTCATGAGGTCAGCGGCCCGACCCGCCGCAGCGGCCGCGGCTTCCTGCTCCTCGCCGCTACGGTCGCGCAGTCGTCGACCCGCGCGCTCCGTGACCCACAGCAGGATCGGCGCGCCGAGCAGGACGGCGACGCCCAGCGGCCACGAGACGGTGACGAGCACGGCTCCGCCGAAGAGCACCGCTGCGAGCTGGCCCACGGGGTAGACGCCGATCTCGACGGCCTCCGCCAGCCTGTTGGCGTCGGACGTGGCGATCGAGAGGGCGACGCCGGGCTGCTCCGACGGACGCCCCGGTCGTGGTGGTCGCCCGAGAACGTGGGTCGCGACGGAGATCCGGAGACGGTGTTGGACGGCCAGCATGCCCAGTTCCGCGAGCCGCGATCCGAAACGCCAGGAGAAGGACAGCAGGACGAAGTCGGCCGCGAGCACCCCGAGCCACAGCACGAGCTGAGCGGGATCGCCGGTCGTGACCGCGCGTTCGATCGCGAGCCCCATGACGATCGGGACGAGCGCTTCGCCCACCTGGTGGGTGATCGAGAGCGCGGCGGCCGGAACGGTGTAGCGAGGCGCCGCACCCATCGCCCGCAGGGCGAGTGAGCGCGGGGTCGTTCGATCGGTGACCGACAGATCTCGGGTGCGAACGGGGTCGGCGGGGGCCTGGAGAAGCATCCTCACGGCCGGACGGCCCTGTCTCGGCCGAGGGCCGAGACCGCGGGTGTCCCCGAGACCGGGTCGGGGGTCACCACGCAGCGCAGGCCGAAGACGTCCTCGACCATCTCGGCCGTCACGATGTCGGCCGGGGCGCCTTCGGCGACGATCCGCCCGTCTTTCACGGCGATGAGGTGGCTCCCGTATCGCGCCGCCTGGTTCAGGTCATGGAGCACGGCCACGAGCGTGCGCCCCTGCTCGTTCAGGTCGGTCAGCAGCTCCATCAGCTCGATCTGGTGGGCGATGTCGAGGAAGGTCGTGGGTTCGTCGAGCAGGAGGATCGGCGTCTGCTGCGCCAGCGCCATGGCGATCCAGACCCGCTGGCGCTGGCCGCCCGACAGTTCCGCGACGAGACGTCCCGACAGATCCGCCGTGCCGGTGGCATCCAGAGCCTGCCTCACCGCCGCCTCGTCGTCGACGGACCACTGCCGCAGAAACCCCTGGTGGGGGTACCGTCCGCGGGCCACGAGGTCGATGACCGTGATGCCGTCGGGAGCGAGAGACGTCTGCGGAAGCAGGCCCACGGCTCGCGCGAGCTCTTTGGGTTGGTATTCCCCCAGCGGTCGCTCGTCGAGCCGTACCTCGCCCGACACCGGCGTGAGAAGGCGGGCGAGAGCGCGCAGGAGCGTGGACTTTCCGCTCGCGTTGGCGCCCACGATCACCGTGAAGGAGCCGTCGGGGATGGCGACTGACAGCTTCTCCGAGATGATGCGGCGGTCGTAGCCGATGGTCAGATCATGAGCGGCGAGGCGGGCGGGAGCGGTCATGCGCGTCTCCGGGTTTCGTGGATGAGGAGCCAGACGAGGTAGAGGCCGCCGACGACGACGGTGACCAGGCCCACGGGAAGCGGCGTGGGCAGCATGTGCTGAGCGACGATGTCGGATGCCAGGAGCACGACCGCCCCGACGAGCGCCGACGGCACGAGGGCGATGCCCGCTGTCCGGGCCAGCCGCCGTGCGATCTGCGGTGCGGCGAGGGCGACGAAAGCGATGGGTCCGGCGGCCGCGGTGACCACCGCGGTCAGCGCGACGGCGCAGACGACCAGACCGAGCCGGGACCTCTCGACGCGGATGCCGAGCGCCCGCGCCGCGTCGTCGCCGAGCTCGAGGCGCGAGAGGGCACCGCTGAAGACGGCGAGGGCGACGAGGGCGACAGTGATCACCGCGGCGGCGGGGAGGAACTGCCCCCATCCGACCGGCGACAGCGAGCCCGCGCCCCACACGGCGGCGACCATCGCCACTTCGATCTTGGCTCGCAGCACGAGGTAGGTGCTGAGTGCTTGGAGCATCGCCGAGACGCCGATGCCGACGACGATCAGACGGAAGCCCTGGATGCCGCGCCGGTAGGCGAGCACGTACACCAGTGCCGCGGCGGCGAGGCCTCCCGCGATCGCCCCCGCGGAGACGGGACCACTGCCCGCCGCCGCGCCGAAGAGAATGATCGCGCTCAACCCGCCGGCGTAGGAGCCGGCCGACAGCCCGATGACGTCGGGGCTGGCGAGCGGGTTCCTCGTGAGCGACTGGAAGACCGCTCCCGACACGCCCAGAGCGGCGCCGAAGACGAGAGCGGCGAGCACGCGCGGAAGCCGCCACTCGCGGACGACGGTCGCCGTGAAGCCGTGGTCAGCGCCGAGAAGGGCGCCCCCGACCTGAGCAGGGGTGAGGGGCAGGTCGCCGAGACAGAGTGCGAGGACCGCGAGGATCGCCGCGACCACGGCGACGACGACCCCCGTCGTGAGCGTGCGCACGCGGAAGCGCAGCGACACCGGCCCACGGCGGATGACGAGGCTCACAGGCTGCTCGCTCTCGCCCGGCGCACCAGCGCGATGAGCACGGGTGCTCCGACGAAGGCGGTGACGATGCCCACCGGCACTTCGCTCGGCCACAGGATCACCCGACCGATGACATCGGACACGAGGAGCACCGTCGGTGCGATCACCATCGTGTACGGGAGGATCCACCTCTGGTCCGGCCCGACGATCCATCTCGCGACGTGCGGAGCCATGAGGCCGACGAAGGCGATCGGACCGGCGATCGCCGTTGCCGATCCCGCGAGGACGGTGATGGCCGCGATCGAGAGCACACGGGTGCGCACGAGTCTCGTGCCGAGGGAGGAGGCGAGTTCGTCGCCGAGGCCGAGAGAGTTGAGCGACCGCGCGCAGGCGAGGGCCACGACGACACCGCAGCCGACGAAAGGGACGACGGGGAGGATGACGTCCCACCCGCGTTCCACGAACGAACCCGCGTTCCACCCCCGCAGGCGCGCGAAGGTGACCGGGTCGAGGAGCATCATCGCGCTCGTGACGCCCATGAGCACGGCTCCGACGGCGACTCCGGCCAGGGTCAACCGCACGGGATCGGGCCCGCCGCGTCCCGCCCCGCCGATCGCGTAGACGGCGACGGTGACCAGGAGGGCGCCGCCGAACGCCCAGGGGAGGAACTGCACGGCGGTCACCGCGCCCAGGACGACGCCGATCGCGACGAAGAGGGCGGCGCCGGCATCCACTCCCAGGATGCCGGGATCGCCGAGGGGATTCCGGGTGAATGCCTGGATCAGCGCGCCGGCGAGTCCGAGGGCGACCCCGGCGACGACCGCGGCGATCGTGCGGGGGACGCGCAGGTCACGGACGATCTGATCGGTGACCGCTCCGTCGGGGGTGGCCAGGGCATGCCAGATCTCGGCGGGGGAGAGGGCGTTCGAGCCGACCGCGACGCTGAGGCCGGCCGCCACGACGAGGGCGACCACGGCAACGACGAGACCCGCGGCTCGGCGACGAGGGGAGGCGGAGGGGCGGTCGCGCCGCGCAGCAGGGCGCGACGCGACCGCGAGGGGCGAGATCACCGCGGGTCAGCCCTCGACACTCTGCGGGGAGGTGCCGGCGACGGCCTTCTCGAGGCGCGGGACGAGCTTGTCGATGACGTACTTCTGGCTCAACGGCGTGAGGAAGTAGATGGCGCCCGCGAGCTCGGCGTCGGTGTAGACAGCGCGTCCTCCGGTGACCGCCGACAGCGACCGCGTCGTTCCGAAGTCGAGCAGCGCAGGCAGCGAGTCGGCGCTCTCGGTGGCGAAGACGATGACGTCGGCGTCGATGAGCGACATGTTCTCGCCCGAGATGAGCGCCTGCGCGCCCTTCTGCTGAACGTACTTCTCGAGCCCCGGGGTGATCACGAAGCCGAGGTCGGTGAGGAAGTCGGTGTTCAGGCCGTCGGGATACACGTAGATGCTGCCCTCCCAGGGGCCGCCCTGCGAGAACGACGCCGTCTTGCCGGCGAACTCGGGGTGGGCGGCCGCGGCCGCCGCGTACTGCTCTTCGATGCCGGTGATGAGCTTCTCGCCCTCGGCGCTGCGCCCCATCGCCTGAGCGATCTGCCGGGTCTGACCCTTCCAGTCGGAGAAGTAGCGCTCGCTGCCGGGGACGCTCGCGATCGTGGGGGCGATCGCGCTGAGCTTGGTGTAGTCGTCGGCCGTCATGTTCGCGTTCGTGCCGACGATGAGGTCGGGCTCGAGCGAGGCGATCTTCTCGAACTCGAAGCCGTCGGTGGCCGACAGCACGGTGGGCTCGGCACCGTTGAGCAGATCGGTCGCCCACGGCCAGACGGCATAGGGCTGTTCCCCGTACCACTCGGTCGTGGCGATCGGGGGTGTACCGAGTTCGAGCAGGATGTCCTGCTCGGTGAGGCCCACGACGACGACGCGCTGCGGTTCCGCCTCTACCGTGGTCTCGCCGAACTGGTGGGTCACGGTGACGGGGAACGCGTCGCTCGGCTCGGTCGAATAGGTCGCGTTCTCCGCGACAGCCGTGGCGGTGCCGCCACAGCCGGCGAGCAGGGCGGCGGTGACGGCGAGGACGGTGCCGAGCGCGGCGAGACGCGCGGGGCGGGAGCGGTGCAGGGTGACGGACATGGAGGCTCTCGGGTAGACGGGTACGGGCGCCGCTAGGTTAGCCTTGCCTTACTTTGCCCGCCATCGTCGTGAGGAGACACCACGTGCTGATCGAGGACACGGTCATGTCGCTTGGGGAACACGCGGACCACGTGGATGCGGCTCTCTCCGCGCCGCGTGTTCGCCAGTGGACATTCGCCGAGTTCGCGGTCACGTCGACATTCGTCGACGGCGGCAGCGAATTCGCGTTGCACCGTCACGAGGAGGATCAGCTCGCGTGGATGGCATCCGGATCCGTGGAGGTCTCGGTCGGATCCGATCGCTGGCACCTCCGTCACGATCACGCGGCGTGGATCCCCACCGGGGTGCTGCACGAGATGCGCTTCGCCGAACCGGGGGAGCTCGTCAGCGCGTACGTGGATCAACGACACCGACCGAGCCCCTCGGGCTGGGCGCAGGCTCGCGTTCTCGCGCTCGATCCCCTCGGCGGGGCACTCCTGCGTCATCTCTCGGTCGATGGGCGGTCCGCAGCGCGTCGACAAGCCGCCTACGCGCTCCTCAGCGACCTGGTCGCCGAGGCCCCGGTCTCGCGCGAGGTTGTCGCTCTGCCGCGCGACTCCCGTGCGCGCGCGATCGCTGTCGCGCTGCTCGCCGCGCCCGACGACGATCGCGAACTCGCCGCCTGGGCGGCGAGTGAGGGCGTCAGCGCGAAGACCATCGCACGCGCCTTCCTCGCGGACACGGGTTGGACCTTCCGGGAATGGCGTGTGCGGGCGCGTCTGCACGTCGCGGTCGGCCTGCTGCAGGGGGGTGAGCCCGTGCACGCCGTCGCTCCGTCCGTCGGCTACGACTCGGTCAGCAGCTTCATCTCGGCCTTTCGCGCGCGGTTCGGAGTGACCCCCACCGCCTACGTCGGCCGCTCACGGTCCGCCGACCTCTGACCCCCGCGTCGGGACCAGTCGCGCCCCGCGTCGACGCCGGGGAGCATCGTCGCGGGCGATGAGGAGGATCCCTCCATTCGATGGGGGCATCCTTTGGCGTTGTCATCTGTACGTGCCACGGCCTACTAGGCTGTAAAAGCACTGTGCTCGGGCATCCCTCCGAGCGCGTGTCGACCGTGAGGCCGCACTCGTGGCATCCCCCGGTCGAGAAGACCGCGGGTGCCTCCGCCCCCGTGGCCGAACAAATGGGCGACCAGAAATCGCAAGGAGGCGCGGTGAGCGACGCGGGAACGCAGAACGACAAGGCCACCCTCACGGTGGGGGGCACCACCGCCGAATTCCCGGTGCTCCGGGGAACCGACGGCATCCCGAGCATCGACATCGCGTCGCTGACGAAGCAGACCGGCCACACGACGCTCGACTACGGCTTCGTGAACACCGCGTCGACGAAGTCCGACATCACCTACATCGATGGCGACCAGGGCATCCTGCGCTATCGCGGGTACCCGATCGAGCAGCTCGCGAAGAACAGCACCTACCTCGAGGTCGCGTGGCTGCTCATCTACGGCGAACTGCCGTCGGCATCCGAACTCGCCTCGTTCGACGAGCGCATCCGCCGTCACACGCTCCTGCACGAGGACCTCAAGCGATTCTTCTCGTCGCTGCCCCCGACCGCGCACCCCATGTCGGTGCTCTCTGCGGCCACCGCGGCTCTCTCGACCTACTACGAGTCCGAGTCGGACCCGCACAACCCCGAGCACGTCGAGCTGAACACGGTGCGCATGCTCGCCAAGCTTCCCGTGATCGCGGCGTACGCGCACAAGAAGAGCATCGGCCAGGCCTTCCTGTACCCCGACAACTCGCTCGGCTTCGTCGACAACTTCCTCAAGCTCAACTTCGGTGTGCTGAGCGAGATCTACGAGGTCAACCCGGTCATGACCAAGGCCCTCGACCTGCTGCTCATGCTGCACGCCGACCACGAGCAGAACGCCTCGACCTCGACGGTGCGTCTGGTGGGCTCGACCGGTGCCAACCAGTTCGCGTCGATCTCCGCCGGCATCCAGGCCCTGTCCGGCCCGCTGCACGGTGGCGCCAATGAGGCCGTGCTGCAGATGCTCGGTCGCATCCGTGACTCCGGCGAGAGCGTCGAGCGCTTCGTCGAGCGGGTGAAGAACAAAGAAGAGGGCGTCAAGCTCATGGGCTTCGGCCACCGGGTCTACAAGAACTACGACCCGCGCGCCAAGCTCGTGAAAGAAGCGGCCGACGAGGTTCTCGAAGCCCTCGGCGTCAGCGACCCGCTGCTCGACCTCGCGAAGGAGCTCGAGCAGATCGCGCTGCAGGACGACTACTTCAAGGAACGTCGTCTGTACCCGAACGTCGACTTCTACACCGGCGTGATCTACAAGGCGATGGGTTTCCCCACGCGCATGTTCACGGTCCTCTTCGCGATCGGTCGTCTGCCGGGCTGGCTCGCGCAGTGGCGTGAGGCGATCACCGACCCGCAGACCAAGATCGGCCGCCCGCAGCAGCTCTACACGGGGGCTGCCGAGCGCAACTACCCCGGCATCGGCTGATCCCGCTGCCGCAAACGCCCCGTCCCTCTTCGGAGGGGCGGGGCGTTTCGTGTGAGGGCCGGCGTGCGAGGGCCAGCGCGTCAGGGCCGGCGCGGCTAGCGCGCTCATAAACGCGATCCACGCACAGAAACACGGGGAGAACGCGTTTCTGCGCGTGGATCGCGTTTATGAGAGGGGAGTGCCGCGGCTCAGGCGTGCAGCGCCTCGTTCAGCGTCACGCCGACACCCGCTCGCGCCGACGCTTCGACAGCGCCCGTCAGCGAGTTGCGTCGGAACAGGATGCCGTTGCGCCCCGACAGTTCGCCCGCCTTGACGACCTCGTCGCCGACCTTCACCTTCGTGCCGGCCGTGACGTAGAGGCCCGCCTCGACGACGCAGTCGTCGCCGAGCGAGATGCCGATGCCCGCGTTGGCTCCGAGCAGCGTGCGCGCGCCGATCGAGACGCGGTGGGTCCCGCCGCCGGAGAGCGTGCCCATGATCGAGGCTCCGCCGCCGATGTCGGTGCCGTCGCCGATCACCACGCCCTGCGAGACACGTCCTTCGATCATCGAGGATCCGAGGGTGCCGGCGTTGAAGTTCACGAAGCCCTCGTGCATCACTGTCGTACCGGGGGAGAGGTGCGCACCGAGGCGAACACGCGAGGCGTCGGCGATGCGGACGCCGGCGGGCGACACGTAGTCCGTGAGGCGCGGGAACTTGTCGAGACCCTGGATCTGGATGCCGTGCCTCTGGAGCGTGGGACGCAGGCGCGCCGCGTCATCGGGGTGGATCGGGCCGGCGTTGGTCCACGCGACGTTGGGCAGGTGCCCGAAGATGCCGTCGAGGTTGATCTCGTTCGGGCGCACGAGCAGGTGCGACAGCGCGTGGAGGCGCAGATAGGCGTCGACCGTGGACGCCGGGGCCGCATCGGCATCGATGGTCAGCGACACCGTCTCGATACGGACATTGCGGCGCTCATCGGCCCCGGCCTGGGCCTCGAGATCGGTCGAGACCTCGGGCTCGGCGCCCAGGGACGGCTTCGGGAACCACGCGTCGAGCACGGTCCCTCCCTCGGCGATGGTCGAGAGTCCGGCAGCGCTGATACGTCGTTCATTGCTCACGGCTCCAGGCTACCGGCGGCACCGCGCTGGATAGGATCGGGGGCATGCCCTCGCTCGATCTCACGTCGTCCTCGCTCGATCTCACGCGCGCCATCTGCGACATCCCGAGCGTGTCCGGTGACGAGACGACCCTCGCGGATGCCATCGCCGCCGCCCTCGCCGACTACGACCACCTCGAGGTCATCCGCGACGGGGACACGATCGTCGCGCGCACCGATTTCGGCCGCGCGCGTCGGGTGGTGATCGCCGGGCACATCGACACCGTGCCCATCAACCGCAACCTCCCCGTCGAGGACCGCGACGTCGACGGCGAAGCCGTGCTCTGGGGCCGCGGGACCGTCGACATGAAGGCGGGCGTCGCCGTGCAGCTCAAGCTCGCCGCCGAGCTCGTCGCGCCCCCGGTCGACATCACGTGGATGTGGTACGACCACGAGGAGGTCGATTCCTCGCTGAACGGTCTGGGGCGACTCTCGCGCAACCGCCCGGACCTCTTCGTCGGGGACTTCGCGATCCTCGGGGAGCCCAGCAACGGCGAGGTCGAGGGGGGATGCAACGGCACGCTCCGCGCCGTCATTCGAACCGACGGCGTCCGCGCGCACAGCGCTCGGTCGTGGATCGGTGAGAACGCGATCCATAAAGCGGCCCCCATCCTCGCGCGCCTCGCCGAGTACCGGGCTCGCGAGATCGAGGTCGAGGGGCTGCTCTATCGCGAAGGCCTCAACGCCGTGAAGATCTCCGGGGGAGTCGCGGGCAACGTGATCCCCGACGCGTGCGAGGTCGAGGTGAACTACCGCTTCGCCCCGAGTCGCGACGCGGCGGGCGCCGAACGGGTCGTCCGCGACGTGTTCACCGGCTTCGACGTCGAGATCGTCGACGTCGCCGAGGGCGCCCGTCCGGGCTTGGACGCGGCGCTCGCGCAGGAGTTCGTCGCCGCGGTCGGTGCGACACCCCGCCCGAAGTACGGTTGGACCGACGTCGCCCGGTTCTCCGCGCTCGGCATCCCGGCCGTCAACTACGGTCCGGGCGATCCGCACCTCGCGCACCACGACGAGGAGCGCGTTCCCGTGGCGCAGATCGACGCCGTGGAGCACGGCCTGCGAGCGTGGTTGAGCGGGTCGTGACCACCGAGGTCGCGGCATCCGGAACCGTCCGGGGATGGGCTCGTCTGCCCGTGCCGTGGCGTATCGCCCTGATCTACGTCGCGGCGCGCGTCGTCACGACGGTCTTCTTCCTGATCGCGGCGGCGATGTCGGGACCGGCATCGCGCTACGGCGTCGACCCGTCGCTCGGACAGCTCGCCCTGGGGTGGGACGCGCAGTGGTACTGGCTCGCGGCCGTGTCGGGGTATCCGTCCGTGCTGCCCGTCAACGTCGAGGGTGCGGTGTCGGAGAACGCGTGGGCGTTCCTTCCGCTGTACCCGTACCTCTCGGCGGGGCTGGGAGCTCTTCTGGGGTCCTGGGGTGCCGGGGCGGTCACGATCTCGCTCCTCGCCGGTTACGGCGCGAGCCTGGCGCTGCATGCCCTTCTCCGTGACCGTGTGGGCGATGCGGCTGCCACCTGGGCGGTGGTCTTCTTCGCTACCGGTCCCCTGGCCGCGCTGTTCCAGGTCGGGTACGCCGAATCGCTCTTCCTGTTCCTCCTCTTCGTGGCACTCCGCTGCGTGCAGCGACGGCGATGGGGGTGGCTTTACCTCCTCGTCCCCGCCATGGGGTTCACCCGCCCGGGAATCCTCGCCTTCGCGCTGTTCCTCGCGCTCTACGGCATCCATCGTTTCGTCCGGCGACGCAGCGATCCGCTCCCGCGACGCGAGGTCGTGCACATCGTCGCCCTCGGGCTCGTCAGCGTGGCCGTCGGATTCGCGTGGCAGACGATCGCGGCGATGGTCACGGGCGACGCGGGCGCGTATCTCGCGACGGAGCTCGCGTGGCGCCGCAACTGGATCACCGACGCGAGCGGGCATTTCGTCCCGGTCGAGGGGTGGGTGCAGGCCGCCGCGTTCTGGTTCACCCAGTGGGGACTCGGGGCCTGGCTCGGCTACGTCGCGCTGGTGGTGCTCGTCGTGGGTGTCTCTCTCGCGCTGTGGTTCCTCGGTCCGATTCGACGGCTCGGTGTCGAGGTTCGTCTCTGGTCGGCCAGCTATCTCATCTACCTGCTCCTGGTGTTCTTCCCGCAGTCGAGCATCTTCCGGTTGCTCCTGCCGGTGTCGCCCCTGTGGGGAGCGCTCGCGGTGCCTCGCTCCACCGCCTGGCGCGTCGGGGTCCTCGCCCTGGCGTTGCTCGGGCAGTGGTGGTGGATCTACAACATGTACGCCCTGGCCAACACCTACTGGCAGATCCCCTGAGCGGATGCCGTGCCGCCCCGCGTGGCGTCGGACGACGCGCCACGCGCGCTACCGGTAAACTGTCAGGAGACCAACGACGAAAAGGGGGCCGCGATGGCAGCCATGAAGCCGCGAACCGGTGACGGACCGATGGAGGCCGTGAAGGAGGGCCGGCTGATCATCGTGCGCGTGCCGCTCGAGGGTGGCGGGCGACTCGTCGTCTCGGTGAACGATGCCGAGGCGAAGGAACTGCACGACGTGCTCGGTGGTGTCGTCAACGCATCCTGACGGAACTTCACGAGAGAAGGCCGGTCCCTGACGGGGCCGGCCTTCTCTCGTTGGGTGACTGTCGCGGTGCAGCGGGTGAACCGCGGGGTCATGCCCCGCTCAGGACGTCGGCGAGACGGTCGTCAGCTGCAAGAGGCCCTCGCCCGTGGTGGACAGGGCTCCGAAGACGGCGGGTGACGCCTGGACCTCCTGGATGAGGGAGCGGTACGCCGTCGTCACCGCGTCGCGGCGAACGGGATCGGCGACGGCGCCGCCCGCGAGGACGCGCGGAATGAGCACCGTGCCGCCCGCGCGCACGAGGCGCAGGCCGTGCTCGACGTACTCGATGACGCCGTCAGGGTCGGCGTCGATGAAGACGATGTCGTACGACGCTTCATTCATGCGGGGGAGGACTTCGGCCGCACGACCCGTGATGAAGCGTGCTCGAGCCGCAGGAATCCGCGCATCGGCGAACGCCGCGCGCGCGGCTCCGAGATGCTCCGGCTCGCTGTCGATGGTGGTCAGTGTGGCGCGCGGAGAACCGTGCAAGAGCCAGAGTCCCGAGACGCCCCCGCCCGTGCCGACTTCGACGACGTTCAGCGCGCGCGTCGCGGCCGCGAGAAGCGCCGTCTGCGCGCCGACCGCGGGGCTGATCGGGGCGGCACCCAGCTCGAGCGCGTGCGCGCGAGCCCGGGCGATGTGCTCCGGCTCCACCGTCGATTCCTGCACGAACCGTTCGTTCGCCTCGTAACCACTCACCTGGACCTCCGTGCCCAGGCTAGAGGGCGGGGTCGTGCCGGAGGCCGAGGCGCGGCGGGTAATCTGAACTCATGTTCTTCGGGCTCACCATCGAGAAGCTCATGCTGATCGGTGTGGTCGCCGCACTCGTCATCGGCCCCGAGCGCCTCCCCAAGTACGCCGAAGCCCTCGCGAAGCTCACCCGTCGCGCGAAAGAGACGCTGCAGGGAGCGAAATCGCGCATGCGCGAAGAGATGGGCCCGGAGTTCGACGAGGTCGACTGGCGCAAGCTCGACCCGCGTCAGTATGACCCGCGTCGCATCGTCCGCGAAGCTCTCCTCGACGACACCCCGACGGCGACGATGCGCGCCGCCGGTGCCGCCGCCGTCGCCACGCGTGTCACACCGGAGAAGCCGCCCTTCGTACCGGGGTCGGTTCCCCCGTTCGACGACGAGTCCACCTGAGACCCGCCGCCCGTCAGCGGGTGGCCGTCACGCCGACGGGGTGACGCGGAGCGCTCGACCGGCGAGCCCGCGCGGGTTCACCGCGAGAGCCGCGGCCGCCGCGTCGATGGCACGTGATGCGGGATCATCGGGTGCGCCGAGCACCACGGGGTGGCCGTCGTCTCCGCCTCCGCGCAGTGCCGGGCTCAACGGGACGGATGCCAGGAGGGGCACGTCGTCGTCGACGGTCGACAGGGCGCGAGCCACGGCATCGCCGCCGCCGGAGCCGAACAGGTCGAGCGAGCTGCCGTCCGGGAGCGTCATCGCGGCCATGTTCTCGATCACGCCGATCACTCGCTGTCCCGTCTGACGGGCGACCGTTCCGGAACGGACCGCGACGTCGGCCGCGGCCGCCTGCGGGGTCGTCACGACGAGGACGTCGGCGTGGGGGAGCAGCTGGCCCACGGAGATCGCCACGTCGCCCGTTCCGGGCGGCATGTCGAGCAGCAGCACATCGAGGTCCCCGAAGAACACGTCGGTGAGGAACTGCTGCACGGTGCGGTGCAGCATCGGACCCCGCCACGCGACGGCGCCCGCGGCATCCTCTCCCGGACGACGGAGGAACATGCCGATCGAGATCACCTTCACCCCGTAGGCCACCGGCGGCAGGATCAGCTCGTCGATCCGCGTCGGGGCGGGCGGGAGGCCGTCGGCATCGATCAGGCCGAGCAGCCCGGGGATCGAGAAGCCGTGCACGTCGGCGTCGATCAAGCCGACGCGGAGGCCTCGGGCCGCGAGAGCGACCGCGAGGTTGGCCGTCAACGTCGACTTGCCGACACCGCCCTTGCCGCTGGTGACGGCGATGACGCGCGTGAGCGAGTCCGGGCCGAAGGGCATCTCACGCTTCGCCCGCCCGCCGCGCAGTTTCTCGGTGAGGGCTCTGCGCTCGTCGGGTGACATCACCCCGACCCGCACGTCGACCGCATCGATCCCGGCGACCGAGGCCGCGGCATCCCGGACGTCGCGTTCGATGCGGTCGGCGGCGGGGCACCCGACGATCGTCAGGGCGATTCCGACGTCGGCCCGGGAGCCATGGACGTCGATCTCGCGCACCATGTCGAGCTCGCCGAGGGGTCGACGGAGCTCGGGGTCGGTCACCGCGGCGACGGCCGCGCGGACACGTTCGGCGAGTTCGACCGTCACGGCGCGGGCCGTGACTGCTCGTCGTGGTCGTCGAGTCGTTGGAGTGCGGCGCGCAGCTCGGCACGCAGCGTGTCCTTCGTGATGACCTCGTCCGTCAGGTCGCGGACGGCCATGCGCAGGGCGACGATCTCGCGTGCGAGGTACTCGGTATCGGCGAGGTTGCGCTCGGCGCGCTGACGGTCTTGCTCGATCTGCACGCGGTCGCGATCGTCCTGGCGGTTCTGCGCGAGCAGGATCAGGGGGGCCGCGTACGACGCTTGCAGAGAGAGCACGAGGGTCAGCGCCGTGAAGCCGATCGCGGCGGAGTCGAAGCGCCAGTCATCGGGGGCGATGGAGTTCCATCCCATCCACAGCACGCAGAAAAGCGTCAGCGACAGGAGGAAGGTCGGCGTGCCCATTGCTCGCGCGACCCACTCGGTGAAACGGCCGAAGCGATCGCGAGACGGCTGCGGGGTCCGCGGGGCGAGAACGCGGCCGCGGCCGCG
>NZ_LDRU01000112.1 GCF_001476285.1 Microbacterium testaceum
CGGGCGAAACTCCTGAGATTCGGGCCCGCCCGGCCTCGACTCCGGCGCCGGTCGGCGCGGCATCCGATCGCGCGCGAAGAATCTCAGGAGTTTCGCCCGCGCGCGGACGCTTATCCCACTCCCGGACCGCTTTGGCAACGCCCTGGACCTCTTCTCGGCACTTCTCGACCCTGGCGAAGCGCTTCTCGATGCCGGGGGCGCAGGCGAGAGGAGACACCCATGAACGACGACGCCACCGCCCCCGACGTGGCGCACCGGTGACCCTCTCGACCGCCCCGACCACCGTCGACTCGAAGAAGCCCCGCCGCCAGAAGGTCAAATACAACCGCCGCGAAGCGATCGCGGGCTACCTCTTCATCTCGCCGTGGATCCTCGGGTTCCTGATCTTCACGGCCGGGGCGATGATCTACAGCCTCGTCATCTCGTTCTCGAGCTACAACCTCGCCACCGGCTCCGCGCGACCGGTCGGGGCGACCAACTACGCGCAGCTGTTCGAGGACCCGCGGGTCGCCGTCTCCCTCGGCAACACGCTCTTCTACGCCGTCATGGCCGTCCCGCTCGAGATCGCCTTCGCGCTGTTCCTCGCTCTGCTGCTGAGCCGTGTCGGTCGCGGAGCCGGGATCTTCCGCACGCTCTACTACCTGCCCAAGATGACTCCGGCCGTGGCCACGGCGGCGGTGTTCTTCCTCCTCCTCAACGGCAACTCCGGCGCGATCAATCAGGCGCTCGGGGCCGTCGGCATCCAGGGTCCGCAGTGGCTGGTCGACCCGGCCTGGGTGAAGCCGAGCATCGTGATCATGGCGCTCTGGACGGTCAGCGGCACGATGGTGATCTTCCTCGCCGCGATCAAGAACGTGCCCGTCGATCTGTACGAGGTCGCGCAGATCGACGGCGCGGGGCCGGTCCGCCGGTTCTTCTCGATCACGCTGCCCATGATCTCGGGTGCGATGTTCTTCAACGTCATCGTGCTGACGATCGCGGCGTTCCAGGTGTTCGACCAGGCCTACCTGCTGTTCTGGCGCGATCAGAGCAACGCCTCCCCCGAGGCATCCCTCTTCTACGCGATCTACCTCTTCCAGCAGGCGTTCCGGCAGTTCAACTTCGGCTTCGCCGCGGCGATGGCGTGGCTGCTCTTCGTGATCATCCTGCTCATCACGCTCGTGCAGGTGCGGCTGGGCAACCGCTTCGTCTACTACGAGGGGGACCGCTGATGGCCACCACGCTACAGACCCCCGGTATCGCGCAGGTGCGCCCCGAACTGGTCGTCCCGCCGCGCAGACGCTGGCGACGCGCGCTCAGCCGCCCGAAGACCCTCGCCGGCCGGGTGTTCCTCGCGGCGGTGCTGGTGCTGTTCGCGCTGCTGTTCCTCTACCCCTTCGCGTGGCTGCTCGCGGCGAGCCTCAAGCCACGCGGCGAGGTGTTCGACAACGCCCTCATCCCGAAGACCTTCATGCCCGGCAACTACGCCGAGGTGTGGAACCAGCTGCCGCTGCTCAACTGGATGTTCAACAGCGTCGCGATCGCGCTCCTCGCCGCGACCAGCGTCGCGATCATGAGTTCGATCGTCGCCTTCGGTTTCGCGTACTTCCGCTTCCCCGGCCGGGGGCTGCTCTTCGGCCTGGTGCTGGCGACCATGATGCTGCCGGGCGCCGTGACGATGATCCCGATCTACCTCATCTGGAAAGAGACCGGGCTGCTCGGCACGTGGGTGCCGCTGTGGGGCATGAACCTGTTCGGCAGCGCCTTCTACATCTTCCTTCAGCGGCAGTTCTTCCTCGGCGTTCCGCGCGAGCTGTTCGAGGCGGCGCGCCTCGACGGCTGCAGTGCGTGGGGGCTGTTCTGGCGGATCGCGATGCCGCTGTCGATCCCGTCGTTCGTGATCGTGTTCCTCTTCGAGTTTCAGGCGAGTTGGAACAACCTGCAGGCGGCGCTCATCTACCTCAACGCCGGCAGCGTCGAGGACTTCACCGCCCCGCTCGGCATCGCCTACGCGATGACGAAGTACAGCCCGAGCGCCGGCGGTCAGGGCGACTACCAGTACGTGATGGTCGCCTCGCTCCTCGTGACGCTTCCGATGCTCATCCTCTTCGCCTTCGGCCAGCGGTACTTCATCGAGGGCGTCGCCACCCAGGGCCGCAAAGGCTGACCATCCCCCCTGTCCGGAAAGGACCCCCTCATGCGAAAGCGTTCCCTCGCCGGTGTCGCCGCGTTCGCGGCATCCGCTCTCCTTCTCACCTCCTGCAGCGGCGGCTCGGACGACCCCGCCGCCGACGTCGACTTCTCGTCCCCGCCGTCCGGCACGCTCGCCGCCTGGGGCTTCGAGAATGCCGACGACGTCGGTCAGTCGCGTCTCGATTACGCGGCCGAGAAGCTCGGCGATGTCGAGGTGACCCTGGATGCCACGGCCTTCGACGCCCAGAAGTTCACGACGCGCATCGCCGGCGGCAACGTCCCCGACGTCGTGCAGATGGACCGGCGTTATGTCACCACATATGCCGCCCAGGGACTCCTCATGCCGCTCGACGCATGCTTCGAGGCGAAGGGCGTGAATCCGACCGAACGCTGGTATCAGAACGTCGTCGACGACGTGACGTATCAGGATGCCGTGTACGCGGTGTCGCAGTTCTACCAGCCGCCCGCGATCCTGCTGAACATGAACGTGCTGAACGAAGCGGGCGTGACGCCCGAGGAATTCGACACCTCGAACATGGATGGCCTGCTCGCCGCCGTCGAGAAGATGTACCAGGGCTCGGGCAACACACCGACGCGACTCGGCTTCGACCCGGTCGCGACCGGCCAGGGCGGCCTCTGGGTGCTGGGCATGGGCGGTCAGCTCACGGATGCCGAGGGCAAGCCGACGCTGGACGATCCGGCGAACGCGGCCGGCATCGACGCCCTGAAGCGCATCACGGATGCTCAGGGCGGCTATGCCGCGGTGAAGAGCTTCACCGATGCGTTCGACACCTTCGGCGACGCGAACCAGTTCGTGACGAACAAGGTCGGCGCGCAGGTCGCGAACCAGTGGTACCCGAACGTCCTCAGCGCGTACCGCGACCAGATCTCGTTGCAGGCCGTTCCGTTCCGGGATGCCGACGGCCAACCGTTCTCGGTCGCCTCCGGCACCGCGTTCGTCATCCCCGCCGGGGCGAAGAACCCGGCCGCCGCCTGTCAGTGGATGACCGACCTCACCTCGACCGACGCCTGGATGGCGGCCGGGGCGGCCCGCGCGGAGACCATCGAGAGCAAGGGCGGTCTCAACACGGGGTTGTTCACCGGCTCCCCCGAGGCCGACGAGATGATCCGCTCGCAGTACGTCACGCCGACCGGCGATGCCGGCTTCGACCAGGTCATCTCGACGTACTACGACGTGGTCGCCTCCGGTCGCTCGTTCGGTTCCTCGCCCGCCGGGCAGGACATCCAGAACGAGCTGAACAACGCCATCACCGCCGTGCTCCTCGGCGACAAGACGACCGAGCAGGCGCTGGCCGACGCGCAAGCCGCCGCGCAGCGCGCGTACGACAACGCGACAGCGGGCTGACGCTCGGAGCACCCGTGCGAAACTCCTGACTTCCGCTCGGCGAGCGGCGGGACAGACCGTAAGTCCGCTCTCGAAACGGACCGGTCCTCCGGATTCTCAGGAG
>NZ_LDRU01000113.1 GCF_001476285.1 Microbacterium testaceum
GGAGTTTCGCACGGGTGCTCGCGAGGCCCGCATCGAGGCTGTTGATGGCCGAGACCCGCCTCAGAACCTCAGGATCGCGGCTTCTCGTCCTCCACGAGCGACTGGACCTCGTCCGTCGCCGGCGTCTTGTCGTCGCCCCGAACCTCGTCGGCGGCGATCGCGATGTCGATCGCGGCGTCTTCGAGAGCCTCGGCGACGACGTCGCTCACGTCGGCGCGGTCGGCGGCGGGCTCGGAGGGCGCTCCCGTGGGCTCGGTGGCGGCTTCCGCGGGCTGGGTGGGCACACCCCCGGGCCCGGAGAGGGCTCCCGTGGGCTCCATGGCGGCTTCCGTGGGCTCAGCAGAGGCGGTGGACGAGGCGGCGGCGGTGTGCGCGTCCGTGGCGGCAGGCTCGGGCTCGAGACCCTCTGTCACCCGGTCGGCCGCATCGACGTCGGCGCGCGCGTCGTCGACCGCGACCCGCTCCCGGGCGGCTTTCACCGTCTCGTCCACGGCTGCCGCGGCGCCGGCGGCGACGTCTTTGGTCTTGGCGACCGCGGCGTCGACCGTCTCCGCGGCGCTGGCGGCGATGTCCTTCGACGCGGCCACCGCGCTCTCGGTCGCCGCCGAGGCGCGGGCTCTCGCGTCGTCGACCGCCTCGGAGGCACGGGTCACGGCGGCATCCGTCCGCTCTCGAACGGAGGCGGCCGTCTCCCGGGCGCGGGCGGCGACGGCATCCGCCTTCTCCTCCGCCTCGGTGACGACGTCACGGTCGAACGGACCGAAGACACCGGTCACGATGACATCGACGTCGACCCGACCGCGCCCGAGCGGCTCGAGAGCCGTCCGCACGGCCGAGCGCACCGCACCCGAGACATCGCGCAGGTTGTGCGGGTAGTCCACGACGAGCGAGATGGTCGCCGTGACCGAGTCGGCGCGGTCGGTGTCGATCTTGACTCCGGGAACCGTGCTCGCGAGGCCGACGCGCTCGCGCACGGCATCCGAGGCCCGTCCGAGCAGGCTGCCGAGGGCGTGTACGCCGTCGACCGCCGCGGCGGCGGTGGCCGCGCGTTCGGCCGCCGCGTCCAGGGTGGGTGTGTCGATGGTGGTCATGACGTCTCCTCGGAGATCAGTGCACGCGGGTGTTGTCGCGCGCGAGCTTGGCGCGCAGACCCGAGTGGATGGAGATGTAGGCGCGCAGATTCTGCCCGGTGAGGGCGGCGAGGTTGGTCACGAGCGTGTCGATGTGCTCGGCCACCTGACGCGGAGAGGTGTTCTGGCGCGGCGTGACCGCGACGTGCAGCACCGACTCGCGCTGGATCTCGCCGGCGCTGATGCGCGAGGAGAGGATCTCGTCGCGCTCCGCGAGCGCGTTCTTGAGCGCTTCGGCGGCGAATCCGTCGGT
Source organism: Microbacterium testaceum (assembly GCF_001476285.1). GTDB lineage: Bacteria > Actinomycetota > Actinomycetes > Actinomycetales > Microbacteriaceae > Microbacterium > Microbacterium testaceum_B. Next base: position 1,384 of record NZ_LDRU01000113.1, read on the forward strand.
GACGGTGATGCGTCCCTCGGCGCTGTCGCTGCCGGTCGACTGCAGGGGGGCCTGACGACGACCGCGGACGGCGGCGGAGGCGATCACGATGAGCACGAGCGCCAGCACGACGAAGGCGGCGACGGCGCCCCACCCGGCGGACTCACGACCGAGGGACTCGAGCCAGCCCTGGAAGCCGCCCATGACGGTGGTCCACGTGTCGGCTCCACCGGGGAGCAGCGCCACGGCGAGCGCGAGGGCGCCTGCCGCCAGCAGGACGACGCCGACGAGGAAGAGGACGAAGCGGTTGAGACCGCGGCGCGTGGCGTTCATCAGGACTCCTTGGTGTCGGGGCGCTGCACGCGCACGTGCGTGCGCACGGCGGGCGAGAGCTTGTAGGTGGCGATCTCGTCGTCGACGATGCGGCGCATATGCGCCTCGTCGACAGGGATGCCGACGGGCGGGCGCACGGTGACGTCGACGGTGCGGTGGGCGACGCCCACGACGATGTCGTCACGGGCGATGCCGGATTCGTTGCTGAGGTGCTGGGCAAGAGCCGAGGCCACCACGCCGTTGTCGACGACGACGGCCCGCTCTCCCCATGCCATCTCGTGACGCGACAGGCGTCCGGGCTTGAGGGCGAGCACGAGCACGAGGAGCCCGAGCAGGGCGAGCACGATCCCGCCGACGATGAAGGTCACCGGCAGCAAGGCGGTCGGAGCCGCGACAACGGCGTTGAGAGCGGCGCCGGGGCCGACGAGCAGCGGCGGCTGCCCGAGGAGGGCGAGGACGATCTCGACCGCGGCGTACGCCAGCGCGAGCAGCGCGAGGACGACCACGACGAGCATCGCCACGGTGCGCGGGGAGTGCGTCTCGCGACGCACGACGGTGCGGAGCACGGTATCGGTCATCACAGCACTCGCTTTCGCTGGGGGACGCTGGCGCCCGAGATGGTCAGATCGACCCGCGAGACGTCGCGTCCGAAGAGGTGTGTCAGGCGCGACCGCAGGGCGGTCTGCGCGGTGCGCGCCGCCTCGAGGACGGGAGTCGCCGCGCCGACCGCGGCGGTGTCGTCGAGGCGCGGCACGGGGAACGGCGTGGTGACGCGGACGACGGCGGTGTCGCGGGCCGAGACGATCTCGACGCGGACGTTCTTGGCATCCACCCCGATGATGTCGGCCGCGGCGCGCTCCGCCGTCTTCTGAAGAACACGGTCGGCGACGTTCACGCGGCCCGCGGGGAGGCCGGGGCCGGCAACCGTGGTGCGGCTGCCGACCCCGGGGGAAGCGGTGACGGTGGTCACGATGTGCTCCGACCCTTGAAGGCGTTGACGATGTTGCCGAAATCGATCTCGCCGGCGGTGATGCGTGCGACGACGATTCCGATGGCCATGAACAGGGCGACGAGGATGAATCCCCAGAAGCCGAAGATCAGGGCGCTGAGAGCGAGGACGAGCCCGACGAGCGCGCCCTTCGTGGTGGCGCTCACTGGACGCGCTTCTCGTTGGCGTCGTCGTCGTTGTCGTCGCCCGGGATGTGGACGTCGTTCACGTCGACGTTGACCTCGACGACCTCGAGGCCGACGAGACGGTTGATCGCACCGGCAACACGGCCGCGGACCTGGTCGGCGACCTCCTGGATCGGGGCGCCGTACTCGACGACGATCGTGATGTCGGCGGCGGCCTGGGTCTCGCCGACCTCGACCTTGACGCCCTGCGTCAGGTCGGTGGCGTTGATCGCGTCGCGGATGGCGCCGAGGGCGCGGGCTCCGCCGCCACCCAGGGCGTACACGCCGGCGACCTCACGCGCGGCGATGCCGGCGACCTT
>NZ_LDRU01000114.1 GCF_001476285.1 Microbacterium testaceum
CGAGCGCGTACGCGCTCGGCGCATCGGAGGCCAGACGCCCCGCGGGCGTCACGTACGCGGCGCGGAAGGCCTCGCCGATCTCGCGCGCCAGCTGCGCATACCGCTCCGCCTCGCCGGGCTCGCTCGCGCGCGCGACGAGGTCTGCCGAGCGGAAGAAGTACGCCGTCGCCACGAGCCCCGGATCGGCTTTCGCCTTGTCGGGACGTGTGACGGTCGGATCGAGCCAGTCTCCGTATTGGAAGCCCGTCTCCCAAAGACGCCCGGGACCGGCAGCCGCGGCGACGGCATCGACCCACGCCCGCATCGCGGGCAGCATCTCGGCCGCGATCGCGACGTCTCCGTAGCGTCGAGCGAGGACGTCGGGGATGACGGTGACCGCGTCACCCCAGCCGGCGGCCATCACATCGCCGAGGGCACCGAGGGGGTCGGGCACGACGGTCGGAACCCGTCCGTCGCGGTCCGCCTGCTCCGCACGCACGTCGCGCAGCCACGAGGAGAAGAACGCGTCCGTGTCGAACAGCGTCGCGGCGGTCGGGGCGAACACCTGCGCATCGCCCGTCCACCCGAGCCGCTCGTCGCGCTGCGGGCAGTCCGTCGGCAGGGCCAGCGCGTTGCCCTCGAAGCTGCGCACGATGTTCGCGTGCAGGTGGTTCAGCCGCTCGTCGGAGCACGAGAACCACCCGGTGCGGCGCAGATCGCTCCGCAGCACCTCGACCTCCACCCGCTCCGGGTCGACCTGTCCGCCGTCGATCTCGACGTACCGGAAGCCGTGGAACGTGAAGGCCGCCTCGCACGCGCGCTCCCCCGTGCCCTCGAGGACGAACTCGTCGATGGCCGCGGCGGCGCGCAGCGGCCGGACGCAGAGCTCGCCGTCCTCGAGCAGCTCGGCGTGGCGGACGGTCACGACGGTCCCGGCCGGGCCGTCGGCGACGAGGCGCACGCGCCCGACGACGTTCTCACCCACATCGAGCAGGACGACCCCGGGACGGGATGCCGGCAGCTCGCGCATCCGCCGGATCGTGCGCACGCGCCGCACCGGCTCGACATCGATGACCGTCGGCGCGCTCAGCGGAGGCATCGGTGCCGGGGTCTCCCACGACGTGGCATCGAACCCTGGCATCCGCCACCCGTGCTGCTCGCGGCGGTAGTCGACGCGCTCACCCGCGTACAGTCCGCTCGACACGATCTCGGTGCGATGGTTCAGCCGCCACCGATCATCGGGGCCGATCTCCTCCACGCGCCCGTCGAGGTGCGTCAGGCGGAGCACGGCCCCCGCCGCGGCCTGCTCGCCATAGAAGCGGGCGGCGGTGGCCCCGAAGCCGTATCGCTCGGTGAACCATCCGCCGGCGACCCGCAGCGACAGCACCTGCGTGGAGCCCGGCCGCAGAAGCGGCGAGACGTCGACCGACACGAGCGGGAGGCGGTGTCGATACGACGTCCACCCGGGCGCCAGCACCGTGTCGTCGACCGGGACGCCGTCGAGCGCGGCGTCGAAGACCCCGTGCGCCGTCACCCAGAGTCGGGCCGACACCACGGTCGCACCGACCTCGATCTCGCGTCGGAGGGCGAACGGCGCGGCCTCGGTGTCCGGATCCCGGATGCCGAGCAGCGAAGCGGTCCACACGCCGGGGAAGAAGACCGCCTCGACCGTGATCGGCCGGCTCCATGGCATCCATTCGCCGTCCGCACCGGCCACGCGCACGGACAGGTCGCGGCGCTCCCCCGCGGAGAGGTCGTCGAAGGGCCACGGGACGAGCACCCCGCTCGGCGGCACCGCGAGCGGTTCGGCGGCGTCGAGACGCATCTCCGCGCGGGTCACCGTCCACCCCGCGGGGGCATCGACGATCCACGAGACCGGGGGCCGTGGCTCGCTCCCGACGCTGACGTCGCGGCGGCGCCCGACGCGCAGCCCCGCGACGTGGGAGGGGTCGATCATGGGGTCCTTTCGAGACCCGGTGCCGCCGCGCGAGCGGCACCGGGTCGTGATCAGCGCCGGGCCGTTCGGCGACGCAGGAGCACGGCACCCGCCCCGAGGGCGAGCGCGGCGACGGCCGGAAGGAGCAGGCCGGCGACCGACGGCGTGCCCGTGCGGGCGAGAGCGCCCGAGGCGTCCGGAGCCGCTGTGCTTCCGACGGCGGGAGCGGGAGTCGGTTCGACGGGCGCGGTGCCGCCGTCTCCCTGGGTGCCCCCACCCTCGCCCGGCTCGGGATCCGGTGCGGCGAGCAGCCGGACGGGATGGAACTGGGCCGAGTCCTTCTCGGCGGCGATCCCACCACCCCAGGCGAGGTAGCCGTCTCGACCGTCTCCGTCCGCCTCGTTCACGATGATCGCGCTCGAGAGCAGGGACGCGTCCCTGTCGACGCCCGCGAGGGCGCTCCACGGGACCGAGACCTCGTACACGGTGTGGTGGGTGTCCTCATCGCGCGAGACGGCGACCTGCGCGCCCGGCACGGTCCCGGCGCCCTCCCCGACGGACAGCCAGCGGTAGAGCTGGGGCCCCTCCGAGGTGAGGGCCATGCCGAATTCGTGCCAGGCGGTCGCGGCGCCCGGCGCTCCACCGGCCACGGTGAACTGCACGGAGTCGCCCTGCCAGATGTTCGCGCCCGTCGCGGGTTGATCGTGCACGTCGTCCACGACGTCGACCGAGACCGAGAGGGCGTCGTCGTCCCAGGTGATCCAGGCCCGCGCCGACTGGTCGTCGGACGTGGGCGGCGTCGTCGTCCCCTCCGCCTCGAAGGTCGCGGGAGTGAGGTCGCCGAGGTCGTCGAGCGCACCGTCCACGGTGATGCTCCGCTTCGCGGCGCCGAAGGCGTCATCGATGACCAGTGGCGCGACGGCCCCCTCCGCCCGCACCGTCGTCCCGTCGACCATCGCCTCCGCCGAGAACGTCTGGCGCTCGGTGAGGTCGGGAAGAGGGAGGTCGACGGTCACGGCATCCGAAGCGGGAAGCGTGGTCGGGACGTCCGCCTGCGCCGAGGTACCGGCGAGAGTGTACGACAGCCCCTCCAGCGGCAGGTCGCGCGGAGAGGCGTTCGCGAGGCGCAGGCGCAGCACGTCGACGCCGTCCGCCGAGATGGCCTGGGTGCCCGAGAGCGTGACGGGCTCCGCGATGTCGGTGGACGCCCGCAGGACGCCGGCAGCGCGGTCGCCCTCGTACACGTGCGCCACCGTCTCGTACGTCCCCGTCTCGCGGGGAGCCGGAGCGGTGACGGCGGTCGTGGTCGTCTCGGACCCGGCGGTGGCCTGGGTGAACGAGCGCCCGTCGGGAAGGGTCAGTCGCCACGAGGTCGACGCACCGTCGGAGCGACCGGCGACGCTCCACTGCCCGGCGACATCGACCCCCACGACTCCCGCGTCGAGCCGCAGCGCGGTCTCGGTCGCGGCGGTGCCCGTCACGGGTCCGCGTACGAAGAGCGGGTCGGCATCGACGCTCACGAAGACGTCGCCGCCCGATGCGTCGAGGGTGTCGGTGCGACCGTACGCGTCGGTCACCGCGAGGGCGGTGTCCCCGCTCAGGCGAACGGTCTGCGGCGCGTCCGACCAGAGCACGCGCAGGGGGCCGTCCGGGGTGTCGAAGAGGAACTGCCGCACCCCGTCGACGGTGTCGTCGCGGCCGGCGGGGGTCGCCCCGGCCAGCTGGGCGGCGGCCGTCGAGTAAGCGACGAAGGCCGGCTTCGGCGTGTAGGCCCCGCGCGCGTCGTCGGCCGCGCGGAGGAGACCGAAGTTCTGCTCTGTCTCTGCGGGGTCGGTTCCGTCCGACACGAGGTCGTAGACGTAGTACCGCGCCGCGTCGTGCGCGGCGGAGATGACGGCGGAACGCGCGATGTTCGCCGCCTGCTCGCGCTCCGAGACCGCACGCGCGTTGGTCCCGGTGGGCCAGCCGTGCTCGGTGATCCACAGGGGCTTGCTCACGCCGCCGTTGTACTCGCGCACGAGGGCGTCCACGCGGGTGAGCGTGTCGTCGAGCGCGTCGGCCGAGACGGGGTAGCTGTACGGGTGCAGCACCACGCCGTCGACGTACTGCAGAGCCCCGAGGCGGAAGGTCTGCTCGAGCCAGTCGGTGTTCAGGTTCGCCACGGCGGGACCGATGACCGGCAGCCCGGGAGCGGCGTTTTTGACAGCCGGGGATGCCGCCGCGAGCAGGTTCACGTAATCCTCAGGCGAGGTGTGGGTGTTGCCGCCCAAACCCAGGTCCCATTCGTTCCACAGCTCGATGCCCGACGCCTGGTCGCCGAACTCCGTCGCCATCGCGGCGGCGTACGCGGCGTAGGCAGAGACGGCCTCGTCGCTGACGGGGCCGTCTCCCCCGTCGTACAGGGGATTGCCGTAACCCGCGAGGAGCAGGGGCCGCACGCCCGCGTCGCGTGCCGCGTCGAGGAACTCCGCGCGGGGACGCGCCCAGTCGTACACGCCCTTCTGAGTCTCGACCTCGCTCCAGTAGACCTCGTCGCGGAGCTGCGCGAATCCCCCCGTCGCGAGAGTGGGGAGAGAGTCGGTGCTCCAGGACTGGCCGTAGTGGGTCGCGGCGCCGAACCGTCCGGTCGCGGAGTCCGCGGCATCCCGATCCGGCAGGACGGCGAAGCTCGTCTCGGCACTCGCGGCGCCCCCGTCGACCGAGACGACGAGCCGGTACCAGCCGAGCGCGGTGGTGGGGAGGTCGAGGGTGCCGTCGGCGACCTCATCGCCTTCGGCCACGACGGCGCCGGTCGGGTCGGACACGCGCCACGACAGCTCGGACGCATCCGTGTCGTAGCCGATCCGGGGCGCGTCGCCCTCGGAGAAGAGATTTCCTGTGACCACCGGAGTGAGGGAGACGGTGGGGGTGGCCGCGGCGGCCGGAGACACGGGGGCGGCGAGGGCGGCGGCCAACAGGACGACCGGCACGGCGGCCGTCACGCGGACGCGCCGGGACCGGGATCTGAGGGGGAGGGACACGAATTTCTCCTCGTCGAGCGGATTCGGAATGAGGCAAGCGTTTGCCCCGAGTAGTTTGAGAGACGGTCGACGTTCTGTCAACCGCCGAAACACAGAAAGACGGGGATTCGGAATCTGTCTTTGACGCTCGGCTCGAGAGGTGCTAGACATCTCAGGGCAAGCGATTTCCCTCTTGCTTCCGCTCTTCGCCAAGGAGTTTCAATGACGAAACGTGTCCGTTCCGTCGTCGCCGTGATCGCACTCGGCGGCCTGTCGGCCGCAGCCCTCGCGGGCTGCAGTTCCCCCTCCACGGGGACCACCGACGGCAAAGTCTCGATTCAGATCGGCGACCGGCCCAGCGCCGACCGCCCCGAAGACCGCGCGTACTTCGACAAGCGCGTCGAAGCCTTCGAGCAGGCCAACCCCGACATCACGCTCGAGCCGGTCGAGACCGGCTACGACGCCTCGACCTTCCAGGCACTCGCCGCCGGAGGCAGCCTGCCCACGGTCATGAGCGTGCCGCTCACCGAGCCCGCGGGTCTCATCAAGCGCGGACAGGCCGCCGACCTCACCGACGCCCTGAAGAACGAGGGCCTCCTCGACAGCCTCAACCCCACGGTGCTGAAGCTCGCCGAGAACAGCGAGGGACGCGCCTACGCGATCCCCACCAACGCCTACTCGTTCGGTCTCGTCTACAACCGGGAGCTGTTCACCAAGGCCGGCCTCGACCCCGACTCCCCGCCCACCACGTGGGACGAGGTGCGCGCCGCGGCGAAGAAGATCCACGACGCGACGGGCGCCGCGGGCTTCTCCGTCCTCACCACCGCGAACACCGGCGGGTGGCAGTTCACCGGCATGACCTACTCGTTCGGCGGCACCGTCGAGAACGAGGACGGCTCGAAGGCCACCTTCGACGACAAGCCCTCCACCCAGGCGCTGCAGTTGATCAGCGACATGCGGTGGAAGGACGGCACCATGCCCGAGAACACGCTGTACGACATCCCGACCCAGGGCCAGGACTTCGCCGCCGGCAAGATCGGCATGATCATCGGCGCGAGCGACTCGTACTACAACATCGTCCAGAACCTGAAGCTGCCCGCCGAGAACTTCGGGATCGGGGGGATGCCGCAGCTCAAGGGCGCCGAAGGCACCCTCGGTGGCGGCACGGTGCAGATCGTCGACCCCAAGGCGAGTGCAGAGCAGCAGGCCGCGGCCGTCAAGTGGGTGAAGTTCTTCTACCTGCAGCGCTTCCTCGACGAGAGCACGGCCGTCGACGACGCGAAGGCGTCGAACGAGGCCGGTTCGGTCACGGGTCTGCCGGGACTGCCCGTCGTCAACAGCGACCAGTACTCCGCGTACTTCGACTGGATCAAGCAGTACATCAACGTGCCGAGCGCGAACTTCACCCCGTACCTCGACGCCTCGGCATCCATCCCCGTCGTCGCGGAGCCGGTCAACAACGCGCAAGAGGTGTACGGCGCCCTCGACACGGTCGTCCAGACGGTCCTGACCGACCAGAACGCCGACATTTCCTCCCTGCTCAGCACCGCCCAGACCGACGTGCAGTCGCGCCTCGGCCGCTGATCGACCACCCGGGGCGGGCCGCCCGTCGGCCCGCCCCTCCCTCCCCGGAGACGTCCATGACCGATCTCGACGAGCGTCCGCGCACCGCCGCGCGAGCCGCCGCCACCCCCGCGCGAACCGCCCGCCGGCGACGCCCCTGGCGCCCCGGCCTGACCGCGCTGTTCATCGCCGCCCCGGCGATCGTCGTCTACGCCTACTTCTCGTGGGGTCCCATCCTCAGCTCGCTCGTGATGAGCGTGCAGCGCGTGGTGCTCACCGGTCAGAGCGACTTCGTCGGGTGGGACAACTTCGCATACGTCCTCAGCGACCCCGGTCTCCCCCAGGCCGCCGGCAACACCGTGCTCTACACGGTGCTCGCGATCGTCTTCGGCTTCCCGATCCCCCTCGCCCTCGCGGTCTTCATCTCCGAGATGCGCTCTCGCGCGTGGTACTTCAGCGCCCTCGCCTACCTGCCCGTCATGGTGCCGCCGGTCGTGGCGATCCTGCTCTGGAAGTTCTTCTACGCCCCCGACGCGGACGGCCTGTTCAACACGGTCCTCGGGTGGGTCGGCATCGGACCCCTGCCGTGGCTCAACTCCCCGGCGAGCGCCATGCCCTCGATCGTCCTCGAGACCACCTGGGCCGGAGCCGGCACCGCGGTCATCATCTACATCGCCGCCCTCACGAGCATTCCGGGCGAGCTGTACGAGGCCGCGGAGCTCGACGGCGCGGGGATCTGGCGCCGCGTCTGGCACGTCGCCCTTCCGCAGATGCGCGGGATCATCGGCACGATGCTGCTGCTGCAGATCATCGGCACGATGCAGGTCTTCACCGAGCCGTTCCTCTTCACCGGCGGCGGTCCGCAGGGCGCGACGAAGACGCTGCTCATGACGATCTACGACTACGCCTTCACCCGCGTCGACTACGGCGCGGCCACCGCCCTCAGCGTGCTCCTCGCGCTCGTCCTCGGCCTGTTCTCGCTGGCCTACTTCCGCCTCACGCGCAGCTGGAGCCGCTCATGAGCCTGCTCTCCCTCGGCCGCCGTCGCCCCGCCGACGCCCCCGAGCCCCTCACCCGCACCAACATCTCGGATGCCGACCGCTCCCGCCCCTCCGTGCGGATCAGCCTCACGATCGGACACGTCCTCGTCCTCGCGGCGCTGATCGTCGCCGGGCTCGGCCCGATCCTCTGGCTCGCCCTCGCGGCGATCTCGCCGACGCAGGATCTCATCCGCGGCCCGTTCTCGTTCTTCTCCAGCGGCGTCGTGCAGTGGGAGAACCTCGGCATCGCGTGGGAGCGCGGCCGCATCGGCCACTACCTCACGAACACCGCGATCCTCGCGGCCGGCTCGGTCGTGACGACGCTGCTCGTGTCGACGACCGCCGCTTTCGTCATCACCGTGCTGCGACCCCGGTGGGGCAAGGTGCTCTCGGGCGCGATCCTCGCCACCCTCTTCATCCCCGGGATCGTCTCGCTCGTGCCGCTGTACCTCACGGTCCGGGAACTGCCGATCCTCGGCTTCTCGCTCATCGACACGTGGTGGGCGGTCTGGCTGCCGGCGGGCGCCACGGCCTTCAACGTGCTGATCATCGCGCGCTTCCTCGAGGCGATCCCGGCCGACCTGTACGAGGCCGCCCGTATCGATGGGGCGGGGCCCCTCCGCATCCTGTGGAGCATCGTCCTGCCGCTGGCGCGACCGATCCTCGGCGTCGTCGGGCTCCTCACGGTGGTCGCCTCGTGGAAGGACTACCTCTGGCCGCTGCTCGTGCTGCCCACGCCCGACAACCAGCCGGTGTCCGTCGCTCTCCCGCGCCTCGCCGATCAGACCGAGCTCAGCGTGCAGATGGCCGCGTTGTTCCTGTCGCTCATCATCCCGGTGGCGCTGTTCCTCATCTTCCAGCGCCAGTTCCTGCGGGGAGCCAGCATGGCGGGAGGGGTGAAGGGATGAGCCGCATCCTCGTCACGGGTGCCGACGGAGAGATCGGCCGCGCGGTCAGCGAGAGTCTCGTCGCCGCCGGGCACGCCGTCACCGCCCTGTCGCTGTCGTTCGCGTCGCCCCACCCGGCCGACCGCCTCATCGAGGGAGACGCGACCTCGCCCGAGGTCGTGGACCGAGCGATGGACGACGTCGACGCCGTCGCCCACTTCGCCGCGATCCCGCACCCCAGCCTCGGCACCCCCATCGACGTGTTCCGCGTCAACACCGCCGCCACCTTCACCGTGCTCACCCGCGCCGGAGAGAGGGGCGTGCGCCGGGCCGTCATCGCCAGCAGCATCAACGCGATCGGATACCCGAACAACCCCCACGGGGCGTTCCCCCCGGCGTTCCCGCTGGACGTGCACACTCCGCCCGACATCGCCGACGCGTACTCGCTCTCGAAGCTCGTCGACGAGCGCACCGCCGCGTACGCGCACCGTCGCTACGGTCTCGATGTCGTCGCCCTGCGCTTCCCCCTGGTGAAATGGCCCGACGTCCTTCGCGATGCGGCTCGCGACGTGCAGGACGACCCGGCGCGGCTGGCCCGCGAGGGCTGGGCCTACCTGACGATGCACGACGCCACGCGGGCGGTGCAGCGGGCCCTCGACGCCGAGGTCGTCGGCGCGCCCGTCATCCCCCTCAGCGCCGCCGACACCCTGCTGCCTGTCGACTCGGCTGAGCTCGTGGCGCGCTACGCCCCGGGCACCGTGCTCTCGCGTCCGGTCGCCGGTCGCGACGCGCTCGTCGACACGAGCGCGGCCCGCGACCTGCTCGGCTTCGAGCCGAGCGAATCCATCCACGACGGCACCGCCACCGAAAGAGCGTCCCTGATGAGGAGCAAACGATGACCCTCGCCGAGACCGACACCACCTTCCCGCAGCCCTGGCTGCCGCGCGAGAACGTCCGTATCACCGACATTCGCGCGATCGTGACCGCCCCCGAGGGGATCCCGCTCGTGGTGGTGCGCGTCGACACCGACCAGCCGGGACTCTACGGCTACGGCTGCGCGACGTTCACCCAGCGGTGGAAGGCCGTCGTGGCCTTTCTCGAGCACGTGCGTCCGCTCGTGATCGGCCGCTACCCGGGCGACATCGACGACCTCACACGGCTCGTGCGCTTCACCGGGTACTGGCGCGAGGGGCCGGTCGGCAACAACGCGCTCTCCGGCCTCGACATGGCCCTCTGGGACATCGCGGGCAAGAGGGCAGGGATGCCGGTGTACGAGATGTTCGGCGGACGGGTCCGTGCCGCCGCCGACACGTACCTGCACGCCGAGGGTGCCGACGTCGAAGCGACGACCGCGCACGCGCGCGAGCTGATCGCCGCCGGGCAGCGTCACGTGCGGATTCAGGTCGGACAGCGAGGCACCGGGCACTACGGCGCGCCCCCGCTTCCCGGGGATTTCGCGTGGGCCAAGCACGCCGCGGGGTGGCGGGTCGAGGACTACCTGGTCGCCACGCCCCGACTCTTCGCGCACGTGCGGGAGGAGCTCGGCGACGGCGTCGAGCTCCTGCACGACGTGCACTCCCGCCTGAGCCCGAGTCAGGCCGTCACCCTGACCCGGAGCCTCGAGCCCTACCGACCCTTCTTCGTCGAGGACGTCCTCGCCCCCGAGCACTGGCACCGCCTGGGCGAGGTCCGCCGGGCCTCCCCCGTCCCGATCGCCGTCGGCGAGCTGGCCACCTCGTTCACCGATGCCGCGCGGCTGGTCCGGGAGCACCAGGTCGACTACCTGCGCGCGCATCTCTCCGACGTCGGCGGGGTGAGCGCCGCGCGGCGCCTCGCCGTGCTGGCCGACATCGAGGGTGTGCGCACCGCCTGGCACTCCCCCGGCGACGCCTCGCCCTTCGCAGTGGCGGCCGCGGTGGCGCTCGACGTCACCTCGCCGGCGTTCGGCATCCAGGAGGGGCACGTCTACAACGAGCAGACGCACGAGGTCTTCCCCGGGATGATCGACATCGTCGACGGCTGGCTGACCCCGAACGATGCTCCCGGGTGGGGCATCGAGGTCGACGAGGAAGCCGCCGCCCGCTTCCCCGCGGGGCTCTCCGGCCACGACGCGTGGGCCGCGAAAGTGCGCGCGCCCGACGGAGCGCTGATCGCCCCGTGACCGTCCCCGTCCCTCTCGAGGAGAGAACCCGCATGTCCTGGACCCTCGCGCCGTCGCGGCGCTGGCTGCTGCGCGACGGACAGCCGACGTTCCTGCTCGCCGACACCGTGTGGGCCGCGTTCGGGGGCGCGAGCCCCGACGAGTGGCTCGATCACCTCGAGCGTCGGCGTCGCCAGGGGTTCAATGCCCTGCTGTTCAGCATCCTGCCCATCGAGCACGACCGCTCGACCGGCACCCGCTCGCCGTACGCGATCCGCGACGGCCGCATCGACTTCGCCGCCGGCGACCCCGCGTATTGGGACGATGCCGAGCGCGTGCTGACCGCCGCCCGCGCGCACGGCTTCACCCCGATGCTCGTGCTGCTGTGGAACAACTTCGTGCCCGGGACGTGGGGCGCGGGTCTCACCCCGGACCACGTGATGGATGCCGAGCAGACGAGCTCGTATGTCGCCGAGGCGGTCGCCCGCTTCGCGCGCTTCGATCCCATCTGGATCGTCTCGGGCGACGACGACCTCAACGACGACACCGCCCTCGCGCGCTACAGCGCCGTCGCCGCACAGGTGCGAGAGCTCGCACCCGAGCAGCTCGTCACCTGGCACGACACCCCGACCGCGCGCATGCCCGCCGCGATCGCCGACGGCGACCTGATCGACTTCCACGGGCTGCAGTCGGGACACAACGAGGCATGGGACACCCTCCCCGCCGAGCTGACCCGGTACTACCGCGCGATGGACGTCGACCGCCCGATCATCAACCTCGAGCCCTGCTACGAGGGGCTAGGTCGCTTCGCCGGGCGGGAGCGGCACTCGGCGGCCGACGTGCGGCGCGCGAGCTGGACCGGCGTCGTCGCGGGAGCCGCAGCGGGACTCGGCTACGGCGCGCACGGCGTGTGGTCGTGGCACCGTCGGGGTGAGGACTTCGCCGCGGGCGACGTGCACGGCCACCCCTTCCCCTTCTCGGTCGCCGCGGCTTTCCCCGGCGCCGACGACGTGTCGTTCCTGCGCCGCGTGGTCGAGGACGAAAGGCTATGGGGCCTGGACGGGGATGCCGACCTGCTCCGCGCCGAACCCTCGGGGGCGATCGCGGGCCGAACGCCCGAGGGCGTGGTCGCCGTGTATGCCCCCTCGGCCTTCGCGCTGACGCTGCGCGGTCGCGCGACGCCCGACCTCGATGTCCGCGTGTACGACCTCGCGGCGCGTCGACCGGATGCCGCTCGCTGGACCTCGACGGCCGACGGCGTGCGGCTGGAGCAGCCCGAGTTCCCCGGGGACGCCCTGTACGTCGTACGGGGTCTCGCGCCGGACGCGGACTCCCCGCGCGCGGACTCCCCGGACGCGGGCTCTCCGGACGCGGGCTGATGGGTCACGTCTTCACCTTCGGGGAGGCCCTCGCGACGTTTTTCGTCGACGACGGCGCCCCCTCCGACATCGCGGTGGCGGGGGCCGAGCTGAACACCGCCGTCGGAGTGGCGCGCCTGGGCCACCGGGCGACGTGGATGTCACGCCTCGGCGACGATGCCTTCGCCCGGCTCGTGCGCGAGACCCTGGCATCCGAGGGCATCTCCCCCGCAGCGATCCGCGAGGTGCCGGGTGGGAAGACGGGGCTGATCGTGAAGCAGCGTCTGACCGACGATCTGGTCCGCAGCGAGCACTACCGGTCGGGTTCCGCCGCCGCCGGGCTCACCGCCGCCGATCTCGACGGCGTCCGGCTCGACGACATCGACTGGCTGCACGCGTCCTGCATCACGCCCTCCCTGGGCGAGGGACCGCGCGAGCTCTTCGAACAAGCTCTCCGCGGGGCCGCGGACCGTGGCATCCCGGTCTCGCTCGACACCAATCACCGCCCCCAGCTGATCGACGATGCGGGGCTTCGCGACGCCGTCGACGACGTCATCGAACACGTCGACGCGCTGCTGTGCAACGAGGAGGAGGCACGCGTGCTCACGGGCCTCGACGACCCCGAGAGCGCTCTCGAGGCGCTGCTCGCGCGCGGTCCGCGCACCGTGGTCGTGAAGCTCGGACGCCGCGGCGCATTGGCGGCCGATGACACCGGCGTGCACCGCACCGAGGCCGTCGAGATCCCGCCGCCCCATCACCCCGTCGGCGCGGGCGACGCCTTCGCCGCCGGGTGGATCACGGCGGTCCTCGAGGGACGGCCGATCGACGGCGCCCTTCGCCGCGGGGCGTGGTGTGCCGCGCGTGTGGTCGCGGATCCCGGCGACCACACGGGCTTCCCGACGCGCGAACGACTCGACGAGGTCGCGGCATGAGCGGGGGTCGCGTCGTCATCGCCAGCGGCATCCTGCGCGCCGAGATCGACCCCGAGGGTGCGCGCATCGCCTCGCTCACGCACCTGCCGACGGGGCGTCAGATCCTCGCCACCACCCCCTGGGCCGACGAGCCGCGCGATGCCTTCGCTCTGCCCGACTCCAGCGGAGAGTGGCACCGGCGCTACCCGGGCGGCTGGCACGTCCTGCTCCCCCGCGCCGGCGACCCGCCCGCGGAGGTCGAGCCGCCGCAGCCGTTCCACGGTGAGGCCGCCTGGCGCACCTGGATGCTCGCCGGCGATCGGTCGTCGTGCCGCGCGCGCGTGACCCTGCGCACGGTTTCCCTCGAGATCGACCGGACGGCCGCGCTGATCGACGACGAGCTCCGCCTCGACACCACCGTGCGCAACGCGTCCGCGACCCCCGTACGCATCGGCTGGGCCGAGCACCCGGCGTTCGCCGGCGACCTGTTCGACGGCGCGAGCACGGTAGGCACCGGCGAACGCGAGATCCCCGTGGCCGCGGCGCCCTCCGGCGGTTTCGACGACGTCTCCGGTGCCGCGGGTTCCCTCCGGATCACCGGGGAGCTACGACTGGATCTCACCTGGGACCCGCATCTGTTCCCCCGCCTCTTCGTCTGGCGCGAGCGGCGCGGATCGACCGGTTTCCCGTGGTGGGGAGCGGTGGATGCCGTCGGCCTCGAGCCTTCCTCCGATCCCTACGCCCACCCTCGAAACGCACTCGGCTCGATCGAGATCGCACCCGGCGAAACGGTGCGCTCGCGCGTGGTCCTGCGGGTCCGTGGCATCGACGCTCCGACCCCCTAAACTCGATCCGCAATGGCCAAAGACGCGATCTCTCTCCGCGACGTGGCGGCGCTGGCTGGAGTTTCCGTCCCCACGGCGTCGAAAGTGCTGCGCGGGCAGGGCAAGGTCTCGGATGCCACACGCGAACGCATCCTGTCCGTCGCCAAGCGCCTCGACTACCAGCCGAACGCCCTGGGCCAGTTCCTCGCCCAGGGACGCAGCGCCACTGTCGGGGTGCTCACGGTCAACGCGCCCGGCGCTTTCACGATGCCGGTGCTCACCGGGGCGACCACAGCCCTCGGCGCTCGCGACCTCTCGGTGCTCGTGTCGGATGCGCACCTCGACCGCGCCCTGTTCGCCGCGACCGCGCGCAAGCTCCGCGCTCGCAACATCGATGGCCTCCTCGTCATCGGCGACGGATCCAGCTCCGACATCCACTCCGTCAGCGCCGGGTTCACCGTGCCGGTGGTCTACGCGTACGGCCATTCCGACGACGCCGAGGACGCGTCCTTCCTCCACGACGGTTACGGCGCGGGCCGCCTCGCCGGCGAACACCTCGTCTCCATCGGGTGCCGCCGCATCGCCCACGTCACGGCCTCCGACGAGGACCGCTCCGCGCGCGACCGCTTCACCGGGCTGGCCGACGCCCTCTCCGACGCCGGTCTCGCGCTGGATCCGGAACTCGTCCACCGCGGCGACTGGTCGCAGGCCTGGGGCCGCGAGGCCGCCCAGCGTCTCGTCGCCTCGGGTCGGGAGTTCGACGCCGTGTGCTGCGGCAACGACACGATGGCCACGGCCGTCGCCGGGGTCCTCGCCGAGGCCGGCATCCGCGTCCCCACCGACGTCGCGATCACCGGCATGGACAATCTCGCCGGCCTCACCGGCCAGGACGACAACAGTCTCACCACGATCGATCTTCGTCTGAGCGCCCTCGGCGATCGCGCGGCCAACTATCTCGCCGACGTGATCGGCGGCACCGAGTACGCACCCGGCCGGCACGTCGAGCCGGCACTGCTGGTCGCCGGCCTGTCGACGGCGCGCTGATCCGGCCGCCCGCGTCCGCGCGACCGGCCCTCGTCACCGATATCGCGTCCGGTCGGCGAGACCGCGCACGGTGGGCCCCGAGCGTCTTCGATCTCGGAAAAGCGGTGCGAGCTCGAGCGTGGCGCGAGCGAGTACGGTTGACAACGGCGAAGCCGCCTCCGCGGCTGTCACCCCACGCACATGACACCGCAGCCCCTCCCCTCCGCCCTCACGCTCTCCGGGCCCCTCCTCGTCGTCGGCGACGGCCGGATGGGTCGTGCGCTCGTCCCCTCCCTCGAAGAGGCGGGGGTCCCCGTCGCGGGCCCCGCGGGGCGGGGCGAGTCCGGCGCGGACGCGGGGATCGTCCTCCTCGCCGTTCCGGATGCCGAGATCGCGTCGGCCGCGCGCACGATCGCGCCCGGCCGGGTCGTCGGCCACCTCTCCGGCTCGCTCGACCTGTCGGTCCTGCACCCGCACGAGGCGTTCAGCATCCATCCCCTGATGACGGTCACCGGCGCGGGGACATCGTTCGCGGGCGTCACGGCCGCCCTCTCGGCGACCTCGCCGGGGGCCTCCGCGATCGCCTCCGCCCTCGCGGACGTCCTGGGGATGACGGGCGTCGAGGTCCACGACGCGGACCGCGCGGCGTACCACGCGGCCGCCTCGATCGCGGCGAACTTCCTGGTCACTCTCGAGGGGATGGCGGAGCAGCTCGCGGCGACCGCGGGAGTCGAGCGGGAAGCCCTCGTCCCCCTCGTTCGGGCCGCGGTCGACAACTGGGCGGATCGCGGAGCCGCGGCCGCGCTCACCGGACCGGTCTCCCGCGGCGACGCGGCCACGATCGCGCGGCAGCGCCGAGCGATCAGCGAGCGCCTGCCGGACCGTCTGGCCCTCTTCGACGCGCTCGTCGACGCCACCCGCGACCTCGCCGCCACGCAACGAACCGGAATCGAGACGACCTCATGAGCATCCGCATCGTGCGCACCATCGCAGACCTGCGCGCGGCCCTCTCCCCCCACCGCGGTGAGACGATCGGGTTCGTGCCGACGATGGGTGCCCTGCACGAGGGCCACCTCTCGCTCCTTCGCACCGCGCGGTCCGAGAACGCCACCGTGGTCCTGTCGATCTTCGTGAATCCGACGCAGTTCGGCGAGGCCGCCGACCTCGCCGCCTACCCGCGCACCGAAGAAGCCGACGTCGCGCTGGCCGCTGAAGCCGGCACGGACCTCGTGTTCGCCCCCTCGCCCGCCGAGATGTACCCCGCGGGCTTCGCGACGAGCGTCTCGGTCGCCGGGGCGATCACGGGAACGCTGGAGGGCGCCGTCCGCGGCCGCTCGCACTTCGACGGAGTCGCCACGGTCGTCGCCAAGCTCCTCCTCGCGGTGCAGCCCGACCGCGCGTACTTCGGCGCGAAGGACGCGCAGCAGGTCGTCGTCGTGCGCCGCATGGTGAGCGATCTCGGCATCCCCGTCGAGATCGTGGCGCGCCCGACCTCGCGCGACGACGACGGTCTCGCGCGTTCCAGCCGCAACACCCGGCTCTCGGCCGAAGAGCGCGATGTCGCGGCCGTCATCCCGCGCGCGCTTCGAGCGGCACAGGATGCCTTCGCCTCCGGCATCCGCGATCCTCACCGCCTCACGACCGTCGTGCGCGACGAACTGGCCGGGGCGGGACTCGAACCCGAGTACGTCGAGGCGGTCGACGCGGACAGTCTCGAGCCGATCGCGACGGCCGAGACCCCGGCGCTGCTCGCGCTCGCCGTCCGGGTGGGAGAGGTGAGACTCATCGACAACGTGGTCCTCGGCGTGGACGATCTCGTCCCGGTGACCGGGAGTGTGTCGTGACGCGCCCCCGGGTCACGCTCCGCCGCCTCCGCGAGCTCGCCGAAGCCGGCACGCCGGTCGTCATGGTGACGGCGTACGACTTCCCGTCGGGCCGCGTGGCCGAGCGCGCGGGAGTCGACATCGTGCTCGTCGGTGACTCCGGGGCACAGGTGGTGCTCGGACACCCCGACACCACCTCGGTGACCCTCGACGAGATGCTGACGCTCTCGAAAGCCGTGCGCCGAGCGGTGCAGACCCCGCTCGTGGTGTGCGATCTGCCGTTCGGGACGACCGAGCTCAGCGACGAGCAGGCGGTCGCGACGGCGGTCCGCTTCGTCCACGAGGCCGGCGCCGACGCGGTCAAGATCGAGGGCGCGAACCCTTCGCGCCTGTCACGCCTGCGGGCGATCGTCGAGGCCGGCATCCCGGTCGTCGGCCACGTCGGCCTGACCCCGCAGACCGCGACCGCACTCGGCGGCCTCCGAGCCCAGGGGCGTACCGACGACGAGGCGATCCGGGTGGCCCGTGACGCCCTCGCGGTGCAGGATGTCGGAGCGTTCGCGATCGTGATCGAGGCCGTTCCCGCCGATGTCGTCGCCGAGATCCGCCGGGCACTGCGCATCCCCGTCATCGGCATCGGCGCGGGAGACGCCGACGGACAGGTCCTCGTCCAGCACGACCTGCTCGGCATCACCGAGGGCCGCGCCCCCGTCTTCGTCAAGCGCTACGCCGCTCTCGGCGACGCGATGGTGGAGGGTGTCGAGACGTACGCGCGCGAGGTGCGCGAGGGCTTCTTCCCCGCGGCCGAGCACACGTATCGTGCTGCTCCCGGTGCCGCGGCCGCGGTGCGGGCGTTCATCGAGGCGCGGTGAGAGCGGACCCGGCCTCTTTCCCGGGGTCGCGGGTCACCGTCGTCAGGTCGTAGGCGACCGTCACGACGCCGGAACCGCTCCGGATGCGCCCGCCACTCGCCGGGCCGGCGGCCGCTCCGTGGACATCGATGTTGCGCGCACCGTCCGGGAGTTCGATCGTCGTCGTCGTGTTCGCCGGGACGACGACCTCCATCTCGACGTGTCCGTCGGCACGCCGGGACCACCGCGACGCCAGCCGCCCGTAGGGCGTGTCGATGTGGGCCGCGGCGCCGGTGAGCGGTCCCTCGACGTCGGGAGCGACGCGGGACTCCCGGTATCCGGGCGATTCGAGCTGCAGACCACCCAGTCGGCGGTACAACCAGTCGTCGACGCAGCCGAACGCGTAGTGGTTGAACGAGAGGTCGGTCACGGTCCCGTCCGGTGTGATCGCCTCCCAGCCCTCCCACATGGTCGTCGCTCCGCGATCGACCTGGTACAGCCACGACGGCGCGGTGTCCTGCAGGAGGAGGGTGTACGCCAGGTCGCGATGCCCGTTCTCCCACAGGGCGTCCAGCAGGAAGGCCACGGACAGGAACCCCGTGTCGAGGTGGTCCTCGGCCTCGTGAATGAGCTCGATGAGCCGGGCCACGACGGCGTCCTTCTTCCGCTCGGGCACGAAGTCGAACGCGAGCGCGACCACGTACGGCCCCTGGAGTCCGCCCGGGATGACACCGTCGGCGTCGATGTACTCCTCGGCGAACGCCGTGCGTGCGGCGCGGGCGCGGGCGGCGTAGCGATCCCGGTCGTCCGGACGGTCAAGGATGTCGGCGATTCGCGCCATCGCGTCCAGGAGGTGCCCGTGGTAGAGCGAACCGATGACCTCACCCGTGCGCCGCGGAGCGTTCATCTGGCTCGCGTCCGGGCCACGGAGGGTGCTGGGGGCGAGCCAGTCGCCGAAGTTGGGCTGATTGTTCCAGAGCGCGCGCTGCCGCTCCCGCTCGGCGGGGGTGAGGGACGCCTCGCGCAGGCGCGGCGGAACACCGGAGCGCGCGCTCTCGATCTGGTACTGCGTCCAGGCGACCATCGCGGGGTAGTTCTCGGCCAGCACCCGGCGATCGCCGAAGTGCTCGAACAGCACGAGAGGGGCGAGCGCGATGACGTCCCCCCATCCCGCCGAGGACGCCAGCAGCATGATCGCGTCGTCGTAGCTCGGCGGCGGTCCGTCCAGGAGATGATCCAGCTGCGGCGGGCTCGGCGAGATGTTCATGATCTGCCCGTCGGGCAGCTGGTCGTCACGGATGATCCGCAGCCACCGCGTCAGGAAAGGGCCGACCGACATGTTCGTCGCGGCCGTCTCGGCGAAGACCTGCAGATCGCCCGTCCAGCCGTATCGTTCGCGCTGGGGGCAATCCGTCGGGATCGACAGGAAGTTCGCGCGCTGGCTCCACCGCACGTTCTCGTGCAGGCGGTTCAGACGCGCGTCGGATGTCTCGAGGTGTCCGATCACCGGAAGATCGGATGCCGTCACGACGGCGGTGAAGTCCTCCGGGTTCGCGTCACCCGGGAATCCCTGTATCCGGACGTACCGGAATCCGTGGAAGGTGAACGCCGGCTCCCACGTCTCGCCCTCGGGATCGCCGCGAAGGATGTAGACGTCGGTCTGGTCCTTATTCGGTCCGACGATGTTGGCGAAGAAGTCGCCGTGCTGGTCGAGCACCTCCGAGTGCTCCAGGCGGACGACGCTCCCGCGTTCTCCCCGCACCCGGAACCGCACGCGTCCGGCGATCACCTGCCCGAAGTCGACGACGCGTTCCCCGGCGGGGGTCCGCACGATCCGCTCCGCGGGCACCTCCACGACGCGTCGGACCGGCTCACCGACGAACGGGAGGAGCGACTGTTCCGCGTGTACGACCGCCACGGGTTCCCACGCGGTGTCATCGAAGTCGGGCGTACTCCAGCCGTCCCACGCGATACGGGCGTCGTAGAGCTCTCCCACCGCGAGGTCGGCGTAGCGGATGGGTCCGTCGGTGGACGAGACCACCGTCCCGTCCGAGGTGATGGTCTCGCGGCGGTCACCGGGGTACTCGACCTCGAGCTGCCAGAGAGCCTGCAACGTCTCCCCGTAACCGCGACTGGATCCCAGGATGCCGACCCGCCCGGCGTACCATCCGTCGGACAGCACGACGCCCAAGACGTTCTCGCCCACCGCGAGACGGTCGGTGACGTCGAAGGTCTGGAACGACAGGTGGATGTCGTAGCTCTCGACGCCCGGCGCGAAGATCTCATCCGACACCGGCGCGCCGTTGATCTCCGCGTGGTAGATGCCGTGAGCCGTCGCGTACAGCCGCGCGCGGACCGGTTGCTCCTCCACACGGAACCGTTGGCGGAGATAAGGGGTGGGAAGGAGGCGCTCCTCGGGGGGAGTGTCGATGCGGAGGCTGAACAGCTCCGCGAAAGTCGCCGCACCGTCGGGGCGCACCGGCAGCTGACGCGGTTCGATCCAACGCGCCCGCCAGTCTTCCGCGTCGAGCAGGCTGGTCTCGAAGCTCGATTCGGCCCAGGCGGTGGGTTCGGTCGCGGCGTTCATCCAGCATCTGACGCGCCAGCGGTACGCCGTGGCGGAGCGCGCCGAGAACCCCTCGACGGCGACCAGCACCGAGTCGCGTGATTCGATGCGACCCGTCCGCCATGCGGCGCCCCCCGCGTGTTCGATCTCCAGCTCGTAGGCCGTCTGGATGAGCCCCGTCTCCTCCCCCGCATCGATCCACCAGGAGAATCGCGGATGCCGAGTCCACAGGCCGATCGGCCGTTCCATCTGCTCGACACGGAGGTTCGTGAGCGCGATCATGCGCGCGATCCCACCAGCACCGCACGGGCGACGAGCACTCGACGGGAGACCCGCGCATTCGGTCGCGTGACAACGGGCGGCGTCTTCCTCATGCGCTGATCCTTCGCTGGATGGAGTCCCGCGGCGTCCAGGCCTCCGCGGGGCCGGGCGAAGAGTTCGACGGCTGCTACGCGCGCCGGCACCGTGAGGAGGAGAGTCACCGCGATGTGAATCGTTTCACTTCTACGTTATCCGGACCGGATGGTTTTCCTCATCGGCCATCGTGATGCAGGTGATCGGCGGGCCGGATGGACGCGCCCGCGCGTGACGACAAGCGCGTTGCACCGCCACCGCGCACCCCTCACGCTTCACGAGGTCGATCGCCCCGCCTCCCCCGCCATCTCCGGAGGGGGGCGTTCAAACAGCTGAACGCGTCGTCGACCGTGCGCAGGTCAGCCGGCCCCCGTGCGGGTGATCAGAACATCGTGTTGTCGTTCGCCGATTCCTCGGGCACCTCTTGAACGACATCCCAGTGCTCGACGATCTTGCCGTCCTCGAGACGCCAGAAGTCCGCGACGGCCATACCCCGATCGCCGGGGGCGAGGTGGAGGTTGCTGTGGGTGACGACCATGTCGTCGTCCGCGATCACACGCTTTATGTCGAGGTGAAGATCGGGGAACTGTCCGCGCAGCCAGTGCGTGTATCCGATGAAGGCGGCGGGCCCGTCCTGCGCACCGGGGTTGTGCTGGGTATACGTCTCGCCGAGGGCTCGCGCGGCGGCTTCTTCGGGTTGACCGGCATTGAACGCCTGCTCGTAGAACGAGACGACGAGCTGCGTGTTGTCCGTGGTCGACATGAAGGACTCCGTTCTCTCGTGTTCGCGCGGACGTCGTGGCGCGCGGGGTCAGCTTCTCACCGGTGATGACGACGCGCCAGGGGTTCTCCACCCGCGTCCCGGGGACCCGCCCTCGCCGTGTCGCCGGGCGAGCGCGATCGCCCATCACGTCCAGAGGATGAAGCCGAGGGCACCGGCGACGACGGCCATCAGCAGGAGGACGAGATTCATCGGCAGAACCTTGCTCTCCCCGCGGCGAAGATGGAAGACCACCGCACCCACCTGGACGAGGACGAGCCCGACGGCCGCCAGGGGAGCCAGGATCGGTGCGACGCCCACGAGGGGCGGCAGGATGAGACCGATCGCGCCGAGGATCTCGACGATCCCGATCGCTCGGACGGCCAACAGCGGCACGTCGCCGGCCCACCCGATGCCCGAGGCCACGAGCGCGGCAGGGGCGCGGAAAGCCTTTTGCGCGCCGGCGGCAAGATAGGCGAGGGCGAGCAGACCGGCAACGATCCAATAGGCGATCACCATGCGTCAGTTCCTTCCAGACAGAGGGGTTCGAGTCGAGGCATCCCGAGGCGCGCGCTGATTCCAGATCAGTGGCGCCTGCCGGAGCCACGTGTCGTCCTGAAGGGCGTCGAGCAGGAACCGCGCCACCTCGACGCGACTGATGCTGAGCCCCGGCTTCTCCGCGCCGGCGAGAGCGGCCCGGAGCGGCCCACGCGGCGGCGCGTCGGTGAGGGCGACGGAGCGAGCCATCACCCACTCCGCATCCGAGGCGCGCACCACCTCGTCGACGCCGTGGTGATCGGTGTAGCCGTGACGGATCCCCGATGTCTTGATGAGTCCTTTGAACAGGGGGTTGAGGGTGCGCCAGGAGTCACCCGCTCCCAGGGTGGAGGCGACGGAGAGACGGCGGATGCCGTTCTCGTTCATCACCGTGAGGGTGTCGCGTGTCGCGTCGGTCATGAACATGGGCGGGCTGACGGGTTTCGCCCAGGGGTTGTCGCTCGCACGGGAGTTGTTCAGGGCGCTCACCACCGCATCGACACCGTCTGCCGCACGGCGGATGTCGTCGATGCGGGAGGGCGTCCCCGCCACGAGCTCGACGCCCGCAGGTGCCGAGACCGAGTCAGGATTGCGCACGAGGGCGCGGACGCGGTGACCGCGTTCGACCGCTTGGGTGAGAACGTGCTTTCCGGTGCGGCCGCTGCCGCCCAGCACGAGGAGGGTGATCACGAGGTGTGCCTTCTATGGTTCGTGGATTACTTCCGGACGACGAGTTCATGTACCGCCCGGTCCGTGGCGAGCTCCCAATACAGGGGCGCGATCTCGTCCGCGGTCATACTGGCCACGCCCTCGGGCGCCTGGTCCGTGATCCAGACGCCGATGGCGACATGGGCGACGTGCACGCCACTCCCGTCCGCAGAGAGCGCGTGGCCCAGGTTGAGCGCCCAGTTGCGCAGAGCAGCACCGCCGGGGGTGATGTTTCCGAACATGGGCACGGGATAGATGGAGCCTGCGCCCGTGGTGACGATGATGGTCCCCGCGCCGGAAGCCACCATCGCCGGCAGAACCGCTGCCGTTGCCGTCATCGCGCCGTAGAGGTAGTACTCGATCTGGGGCTGGGCGTTTTCGGGGGCGGCATTGCGGACGTCGACGGGGGCGAGCGGTCCGGAGGCGGCATCCGCGGGTGAGTACTCGAGGACGTCGACGCCCCCGAATCGTTCCGCCACCGCCTCGAGGGCGGCCGTGAGGGAGGGTCGATCCAGAACGTCGGCGGGGAACGCGGCAGCCGTGATGCCCCCTCCCGCGAGAGTGTCGACGAGGGCATCGAGCTTCTCTCGGTTGCGTGCGATGAGGGCCACGCTGAAGCCCTTCGAGCCGAACGTGCGAGCGAGGGCGAGGCCGAGTCCGGGACCGGCTCCGATGATGGCGATGGTGGGCATATCTCTTCTTCGTAGGAGGGGTCAGCGGCGACGCTGTGTCGGGTCGGTCAGCGAGGGCGGGTCGGTGAGATAGTCAGCAGGGAGGGTCTCCGACCCGGGTGTCACGATCGCGTCGACGGCGTCGAGGACATCAGCGGTGAGGGTGGTCTGGGCTGCGACGATGAGGTCATCGAGCTGCGCCGGCGTCCGTGGTCCGACGATCACGGCGGTGACGGCGGGATGAACGCGCACGAAGGCCGTCGCCAGGTGCGGCAGAGTCATGCCGGCCCGGGATGCGACGTCCTTCAGCTGTTCGACGATGCGCCACCGGCGGGCGTTGGCGGGATCGGCACGGTCGAACATGCCGGGGCTGAGGCGCGCACGGCTGTTCTCGGACAGATCACGGCCACTCAGCCACCCGTTCGCCAGCGGGCTGAACGTCAGAACACCCATGCCGTAACGCCGCGCCGTGGGAAGGACGGACGTCTCGACTCGTCTGTTGAGCAGGGAGTAGCGCGCTTGTTCCGTCACGAAGCGCGCGTGGCCGCGACGGTCGGCGATCCACTGGGCCTCGACGATCTTCTCGGCGGGGAACATCGAGTGCCCGAAAGCACGGATGAGCCCGGCGCTCTTCAGATCGGAGAGAGCTCCGAGGGTTTCGTCGAGACCGGTGTTCCAGTCGTAGCGGTGCAGCTGGTAGAGATCGATGTGATCAGTGCCGAGCCGTTGCAGGCTCGCCTCGACGGCGCGACGGATCCATCGTGGGGAGGCGCCTCGACGATTGGCGTCCGGGGTGTCCGGCAGCCCGAACTTCGTCGCCAGCACCACCTCGTCGCGACGACCGCGGATGGCCTCGCCGACGATTCGCTCGGATTCTCCGTCGCCGTAACGGTCGGCGGTATCGATGAGCGAGATCCCCGCGTCGATCGCGGTATGGATCATCCGCGCGACTTCGGCCCGATCGGTGTTGCCGAAACCGCCGAAGTTCATCGTGCCCAGCGCGGTGTCGGAGACGGAGATGCCCGTCGCCCCGAGGTATCTGGAATTCATGTCGCGTTCCTTCTTAGATCGAGGTCGTTTCCGGAATGACGCACACGTCGCCGGATTCCGGGTCGCAGAACGCGGCCCCGTCATCGCCGACCGGCTGCAGCGTGAGCGGTCGATCGGATCCGCCGCTCATGCCGCACCCGCCGAAGCGTCGGTGACGGTCTGCGCGAGTGCGCGAGCGTATCCGTCGACGGACTGGGCACCCGAGGCGGCGAGGCGACGATCGAACACGGCGAAGGGAACCCCCCGAACGCCGAGGCGCTGACCCTCTTCGATGTCCGCGCGGACGTCCGCCGCGTACTCATCCCCCGCCAGGACCTCGCGGACTCGACCCTCGGAGAGGCCGACCTCGGCACCGGCCGCGGCGAGAGCGTCAGGCGCGAACGGGTTGAGCTCCCCCGCGAAGAAGCGGTCCTGCACCAGCGAGAAGAACTCGACCCCGACGCCCTGTTCCTGCGCGTACTGGAAGACACGGTGGAAGTCGAACGTGTTCGCGTTGAGCCGGTCGACCGAGAACGCGAGACCCTCGCTCTGCGCGAGGGCTTGGATCCGCCGCTCGGCCTGAACGACGATCTGCGCGTCTCCGCCGTGCGATCGGATGAACGCACTCTCGATCGTCTCGGGCGTCTTCGGCGCGCCCGGGTTCAGCTCGAACGAACGCAGACGCAGCACGAATCGGTCGCTGTCCGGGCGATCCGCGATGGCCTCCCGGAGCCGATGCTTGCCCACGTAGCACCAGGGGCAGCCCAGGTCCGTCCAGACCTCGATCACGACGTGTTGCGATGTTTCGGACAGGATGCTGTCGGCCATCATTTCCACCTCACTTGTAGTGCGTAACAACATCATCGAACTGTTGTCGAACGCGTACAAAAGGCACTTTCGAGTGCCTGACGAAGGGGGAAGTTCGTCGCTCAGCGCCGGGGTCGCGCGACCCGGAAGCGGTCAGATCACTCGGCGAGCGCCTCGGGGGCGCCCTTCACCCCGGCTCTTCCGACGCCGACGCGCTCGTGAAGCGCCCTGTTCGCCGCGACCGCGGAGTGGTTCTCGACCGCCCACTGGGAGAGCTGTAGGACGGCGCGCTGGAGCGACCTCCCCAGGTCGGTCGCGCGATACTCCACCCTCGGAGGGATCTCCGCATACGCCTGCCGCGCGACGAGACCGTCCCGCTCGAGTGCCTTCAGCGTCACCGTGAGCATCCGCTGCGAGACTCCGGGGATGCTGGCCATCAGATCCGAGTAGCGGAGCGTCCGATCCCCGAGCGTCGTGAGCACGAGAACGGTCCACTTGTCACCGATGCGGTCCAGGACCTCCCGGATGAAGGCACTGTCCTCCGGCCACGATGTGCACGGCCCGACAGCCGCTCGTTCTTTCGCCATGGGCGCCTCCTCGGCCGATCCTTCACCGTAGCAACGCGACGGCCGCGGCAGGCGCGACGCGAGTTCTGCTCCCGACTCGTGAAGAACGAGAGCAGCCCGAAGAGCGGTGCGCGTCCACGGGTGGGCGACCGCTAGAGTCGCGTTCGTGCCGACACCCGCGCCGCACCCGCACGCGGCATACGACCGCTTCTTGGAGCGCTGGCAGCGTCGGGGCGCTCGATGGCTGCGTTTCGGTCAGATCGCCTTCTACGTCGTGGCCGGCGCCCTCACGGTTGCCATCACGGCGATCTTGATCGCCAGCCTGATCGATCTCGGGCAACCACGGGTGTGGGGTACCTTCACCCAGCAGGGGTGCGAACAGCGGCCGCGGGGAGGTTGCCGTCCCTTCGGGTCGTGGATCAGCGACGATGGAACGATCGTCCAGAGGCACGTCTACCTCAACGGGTGGACCGATGGCACGGGCCGGACACGGGCCGCTTTCCAGCCGACCGCTCTCCTGGGTGACGACGTCGTCAACGTCCCCGTTCTCACGGGCGCGGCGCCGGTGCTCATGAGCATCCTGCTGGTCTGGTGGGTCGCCGTCGCCGTGAGGAAGGCGGCCGCCTGGGGAGACATCGCCCTCCCCCGCACGAGATGGCTTGGCGGAGCCCCTCGCAGACAAGGGGTTCTCGGCATCCGAGGGTCGTTCCGGCGTCAGTACCGACGCTCGCTCGAACGGTCCCAAGCGACCGCCGATGACGCCACTCCTGCCGGACCGACCGCTCCGTAACGCAGGTCAGCCCCGCTCGAAAGCGGGGCTGACCTGGTGAAAATGGCGGTGACGGTGGGATTTGAACCCACGGTAGGGGGTTACCCTACACAACTTTTCGAGAGTTGCACCTTCGGCCGCTCGGACACGTCACCGCCGACCAGCTTACGACAGATGACCGGATGCCGCGAATCCGGGCATCACTCCGACCCCGACGCGGGCGAAACTCCTGAGAAGTGGCCCCCGCGGGCACCCCGAGGCCTCTCCGCAGTCGGTCCATACAGAAACTCAGGAGTTTCGGCCCGCCCACGGCCCGCACCGACCGCCGCGCCGGCCCCCGCCCGGCGCGCCACCCCACTGGGCCGGAACCGACCGGTACCCCGACCCCACGGCATCCGTTCATCCACCGTCGAACGACCGCCCTGGCACCGGTCCCACCCCGCTGCCAGGATCGAGTCATGAGCGTGATCGAGAACTCCAAGCTGACGGTCGTGGGCGCGGGAAGCGTGGGGGCGAGCGTCGCATACGCCGCTCTCATCCGGGGGTCGGCACGGCACGTGGCGCTGTACGACATCGCCGAGGCGAAGGTCGAGGCAGAGGTTCTCGACCTCGCGCACGGCACGCAGTTCACCGGCTCGAGCGACATCGTGGGCGGCAGCGACGTCGCGGTGGCCGAGGGCTCGCACGTCGTCGTCATCACCGCCGGCGCGAAGCAGAACCCCGGCCAGACGCGCACCGAGCTCGCCGCGACGAACGCGCGCATCATCCGCGACATGATGCCGAAGCTGCTCGAGGTCGCCCCGAACGCGGTCTACGTCATCGTCACCAACCCGTGCGACGTCCTGACCGTCCTCGCGCAGGAGGCGACCGGACTCCCGACCCGTCGCATCTTCGCCTCCGGCACCGTGCTCGACACCTCGCGCCTGCGCTGGAAGCTCGCGCAGCGCGCGGGAGTCGCCACCTCGAGCGTTCACGCCTGGATCGTCGGCGAGCACGGCGACACCGAGTTCCCGCTCTGGTCCACCGCGACGATCGGATCGATCCCGATCACCGAGTACGACCTCCCCGACGGCGGACGCTTCACGAAGGACGAGCTGGATGCCATCGCCGTCGACGTCCGCGACGCCGCCTACAAGGTCATCCAGGGCAAGGGCGCCACGAACTACGCGATCGGCCTGTCGAGCGCCCGAATCGTCGAGGCGATTCTGCGCGACGAGCACGCGATCCTGCCCGTCAGCACCGTTCTCGAGGACTTCCACGGCATCAGCGGCATGGCCCTGTCGGTCCCCTCCATCGTGAGCGCGAAGGGTGCCGTTCCCCTGGCAGGCACCCCGTTCTCCGACCCGGAGCTGGCGCTTCTACGCCGCTCCGCCGACGCGCTGACGACCGTCGCCGACTCGCTGCGCGGCTGATCCGCATCGGTAGCATCGGCGTATGAGCGAGCTCGAGGATCGTTTCGCCGAGGCCGTCGCCGCGATCGGCGGGGTGCTCAAGCGACACGGATTCCGCAAGAAGAGGTACGTCTGGACCCGTGTCGGCGACGGCATCGTGCACGAGATCGACGTTCAGCGGAGCCACGGCAACAGCGCCGGCAGCGTCCGGTTCTACGTCAACGCACGGGCGTACGTCGCGGAGTTCGATCGCGCGATCGGGCGCGCGGTCCCCGACGATCTGACCCGCGCGAACGCGCAGTTCGAGACCCGGTTCGAGGAGGTCAGCGACTGGCCGACCGACCGCGTCGACGTGGAACGGGATGCCGATGCCCTCGGTACCGCGCTCCCGGCGGCGATCGAACAGGTGGTGGCGTACCTCGACGGGATCACCGACGCGCCCTCCCTCGCCCGCACTCTCCGCGAGAGCGGATTCGTCCTCGATGACGACCTCTTCGCCTGGTACTGCGCGACCGGCCGCTCTTCAGAGGCGGCCGCCCAGTTCGCGGCCGCGCGCGAACGGTTCGGAGACGAGGACCGCTGGCCCCGCCTCGCGGCGCTGTTCGACGAGACCGCGGAGAAGTACGGCGTCCCCCTGCCCTGACTCCCGTGGATTCCAGATGCCACGGCCTCGCCGTCAGTGATGTCGGAGGCCCCGCGTAGCCTGGGCACATGGCATCCCGACGTCCCGCTACCGCCCCTGCTCCGTACCGGTGCACCGAGTGCGGATGGACGACGCTGAAGTGGGTCGGCCGCTGCGGCGAGTGCCAGTCGTGGGGCACGGTCGTCGAGGCCGCCGAGCAGACGGGCATCGTGCGCGCGATCGTCCCGGTGGCACCGGGTGCCGCGCGCGCGGCGCGTCGCATCACCGAGATCGACACGCAAGACGCCCCGCGTCGCACGAGCGGAGTGGGCGAGTTCGACCGCGTGCTGGGCGGGGGCATCGTCCCGGGGGCGGCGATCCTGCTCAGCGGCGAGCCCGGCGTCGGCAAGTCGACGCTGCTGCTCGAGGTCGCGGCGAAGAGCGCGCATGCCGGTCGACGCGTGCTCTACGCGAGCGGCGAAGAGTCGGCCGCGCAGGTGCGCCTGCGCGCCGAGCGCACGGGCGCCCTGCACGACGAGCTGTTCCTGGCATCCGAGACCGACCTGGCCACGATCCTCGGCCACGTTGACCAGGTCGAGCCCGGCCTGCTGATCGTCGACTCGGTGCAGACCATCTCCTCGGCCCACAGCGACGGGGCGGCGGGCCAGCCCGCGCAGGTGCGCGAGGTGGCATCCGCCCTCATCCGTGTCGCGAAGGAGCGCGGACTGCCGATCATCCTGGTCGGCCACGTGACCAAAGACGGATCGATCGCCGGCCCGCGCATCCTCGAACACCTCGTCGACGTCGTCTGCCACTTCGAGGGCGACCGCCAGACGTCGCTGCGCTTCGTGCGAGCGCTCAAGAACCGCTTCGGACCGACCGACGAGGTCGGCTGCTTCGATATGACCGGCACCGGCATCGCCGAGGTCGCCGATCCGAGCGCGCTCTTCCTCGGACACGGCGAGCCCGAACCGGGCACGTGCGTGACGATCGCGATGGAAGGCCGGCGCGCGCTGCCCGTCGAGATCCAGGCCCTCGCTGTGCGGCAGACCGCCCCGAATCCGCGGCGCATCGTGAACGGCGTCGATTCGTCCCGCGTCGCCATGGTGCTGGCGGTGCTCGAGAGCCGGATGGGCCTCACGCTGTCCGACCGCGACGTCTACGTCTCCACGGTGGGCGGCGTCCGACTCGTGGAGCCCGCGGCCGACCTCGCGATCGCGATCGCCGTGGCGAACGCCGTGAAGAACCGCAAAGTGTCGAAGCGCCTCGCGGCGATCGGTGAGCTGACGCTGACGGGCGAGATCCGCAACGTCACCCAGGCCGCGCAGCGGGCGTCCGAGGCGAAGCGCCTCGGTTATCACACCGTGCTCGATGCCTCATCGCGCAAGCTGGCGCAGGCTCTCAACGAGCTGCAGGTTCGCGGCATGCCCCGCGACGACAGCGAACCCGGCTTCTGACCCCGCACACTCGATACGGTCGACCGCCGCCCCGGCCTCGAGGCGCCTCGGTAGAGCGCGGGTCAGCGACCGGGAGGAGCGGACCGGCGGCGACGGTGCGGCGACGTCATGCCGAGCACCACGGGGATGACGAGTCCAGCGGCGCACACGGCCGCGGTGATCACGTACTCCATGCCCCGAGTCTGTCACTCTCGTATCACCCGCGCGACTCGCGTATTTCACCCGCGAGCTATCGCGCGCGCGTCCCGCACCCCGGAGGCCCCACGGCCTGATGCGCCTGTGTCCCGCACCCCGGAGCCCCGCGGCCCGGTGCACCCACGTCCCGCACCCCGGAGCCCCCGCGGCCCAGTGCACCCACGTCCCGCGCCCCGGAGCCCCCGCGGCCCAGTGCACCCACGTCCCGCGCTCCGGAGCCTCGCGGCCCCTGCTGCGCAACGTCCTCCGTGCGGCGCACGTTCTCCCCCGCACCTCCGGAGCCCGGCACGCGCGGCCGTTCGCGCACGCGTCACTCGCCCACGGCGCCGAACTCCGTTCGCGGCCCGGCCGCGCGGGTGAGTGTCCACAACACCCGG
>NZ_LDRU01000115.1 GCF_001476285.1 Microbacterium testaceum
GACCGCGTCGTCGTCGTCACCGGAGGAAACCGTGGCATCGGGCGCGCCATCGCCGAGCGGTTCGTCGCCGAGGGGTGGCGCGTCGCCGTGACGGCACGCTCGGGCGAAGGCCCCGAGGGCACGCTGACCGTCCGCGCGGACGTGACGGACGCCGCCGCGGTCGACGCCGCGTTCACCCAGGTCGAGGCCGAGCTCGGTCCGATCGCGGTCGTCGTGGCCAACGCCGGCGTCACGAAGGACACCCTGCTGCTGCGCATGAGCGAGGACGACTTCGACAGCGTGGTGAACACCAACCTCGGCGGCGCGTTCCGCGTCGTCAAGCGTGCGTCGAAGGGCATGCTCAAGGCGCGCTGGGGGCGCGTCATCCTCATCTCGAGCGTCGTCGGGCTCTACGGTTCGGCGGGTCAGATCAACTACGCCGCGTCGAAGAGCGCCCTGGTCGGATTCGCGCGCTCGCTCACCCGCGAGCTCGGCGGCCGCGGGATCACCGCCAACGTGGTCGCTCCGGGCTTCATCGAGACCGATATGACGGCCGAACTTCCCGCCGACACGCAGGCCGAGTACAAGAAGAACATCCCCGCGGGGCGATTCGCCTCGCCCGATGAGGTCGCGGGCGTCGTCACCTGGCTCGCGGGCGATGACGCCGCGTACATCTCGGGTGCCGTGATCCCGGTCGACGGCGGCCTCGGCATGGGGCACTGAGCGCCACCACGAGACGAACGCTCAGTTCTCGGCGACCGGCTCCGATCGGATCGAGGCGACGAGCGCCTTCCCGAGCGCCTCGGGCTGTGCGAACTGCGGCCAGTGCCCGCCGGGAAGGTCGATGATCTCGACCTCGTCGGCCGCGGCGAGTTCGGCGACCCACGGTGCCCCGGCGTCGATCGTGCGCCGCACATCGACGGACGGCATGAGGCACGTGATGACTGTGATCGGGACGCCGTGGCGGCGGTCGTCGCTCAGCGAGATCGGATCGGTGGGGATCCGTGCGGGAATCCAGGTGACCTGCTCCTCGACCCGTTGACGCGTGGGCGCGTCGAGGTCGGCGACCTCCTCCTCGTCGAAGGAGTCCCACCCGGGGAACGGCACCACACCGTCGACGATCGGGAACTCCCAGATGACCGCTCCGTCGAGGGGAGGAACGGCGTCGATGAAGACGACCCGCGCGACACGATCGGGTCGCGCGTCGGCGGCGCCCCAGACGACGTTGGCTCCGCCGGAATGACCCACCAGCACGACGGGCTCGTCGTCGCGGTCGACGACGCGGACGACCTCGGCGATCCAGTCCGCGATGCCCACTTGTGCGGAGCCGGCCGCGGGAATGCCGATGCCCGGCATGCTCAGCGGTTCGGGACGATGCCCGGCGGCGAGCAGGGTGGGGACGACCGCGTCCCACGAGGACGCCGTGAGCCAGAGACCGGGGACGAGAACGACCTTCATGCCTCGAGGGTAGAGCCGGGCTCCGACATCGGCGAGGGTGGGGGCGTCAGCGGTCCCCTCGACAGGCTCGGGAACCCCTCGATGGGGTCACGGGCTTTCAGCGAGGGAGCAGCGCGACCACCTGGGACAGGTCGACCGGGCCGATCACGAGATCTGCCCGCTCGCGCACCGCGGGCTTGGCATTGAACGCGAGGCCGAGGCCGGCGACCGCCATCATCTCCAGGTCGTTGGCGCCGTCGCCGATCGCGAACGTCGCCGAGAGCGGCACGCCGTGCTCCGCGGCCCACGAGCGGAGGGTGTCGGCCTTGGCCGTGGCATCCACGATCTCTCCGTCGACCTCTCCGGTGAGAACGTCGTCGACGGCGACGAGCCGGTTGGCACGCCAGACATCGACGCCGAGGTCGGGCGCGACGGTGTCGAGGACCTCGTGGAACCCGCCCGACACGACGCCCACGACGCCGCCGCGATCGTGCACGGCGGCAACGAGGTCGCGCACCCCGGGGGTCGGTTCGATGCGGGCGATCGCGCGGGCGAAGGCCTCGGTGGACACCCCGGTGAGGGCTTTCACTCGGGAACGCAGGCTGGTCGCGAAGTCGACCTCGCCGCGCATCGCGGCCTCTGTGGCGGCGGCGACCTCCGGTCCTCGACCCGCTTCGTCGGCGAGCAGTTCGATGACCTCGTTGCGGATCAGGGTGGAGTCGGCGTCGAGCACGACGAGGAAACGGGCGGGCACTGGCACGCGATCCACGCTAGCGGGTCGCGTGCCCGTCGCGCGGCGTCACGCGAAGC
This sequence comes from Microbacterium testaceum, assembly GCF_001476285.1. Taxonomy (GTDB): domain Bacteria; phylum Actinomycetota; class Actinomycetes; order Actinomycetales; family Microbacteriaceae; genus Microbacterium; species Microbacterium testaceum_B. Next base: position 2,227 of record NZ_LDRU01000115.1, read on the forward strand.
CTCGCGCCGGCCCTCCGCGCGTAGGCTTTTCGGGTACCGCCGACTCCATTGAAGGGACCACACCCATGGCCGACGTCGAGAGCTTCACCCTGGACCACACCGCCGTGCTGGCCCCTTACGTGCGCCGGATCGGCACCGAGACGGGTCCGCGCGGCGACGTCATCACGAACTTCGATCTGCGCCTCGTGCAGCCCAACGAGGGAGAGATCCCCACCGCCGGTCTGCACACGATCGAGCATCTTCTCGCCAGCCTCGTGCGCGACCGCATCGACGGACTGATCGACATCTCGCCCTTCGGGTGCCGCACCGGATTCCACGTGATCATGTGGGGCGAGCCCGAGATCCCCATGCTCGTGGACGCCATCACGGATTCCCTGCGCGCGATCGCCGAGGACGTCACATGGGAAGACGTCCCCGGAACCGACGCCTTCAGCTGCGGCAACTACCGCGACCACAGCCTGCACAGCGCCCGCGAGTGGTCGAAGGTCGTGCTGGACAAGGGGATCTCGCACGACGCGTTCCAGCGCGTCGGCGTGTGAGCAGGTTCGCTGTCTGACGCTGCTGATCTCGCACGACGCGTTCCAGCGCGTCGGCGTATGACAGACCGGAAGACAAGAAGGGGCGGCGACCGTCACGGTCGCCGCCCCTTCTCTCTTCCGTCACGCGTGGACGTGAACGTCCTTCCCGACGACGGTGATTCCCGTCTCGGTGACGGTGAAGCCGCGCGCGATGTCGCGCTCGCGGTCGACGCCGATCGTGGCCCCGGGTTCGAGGACGACGTTCTTGTCGAGGATCGCGCGGTGGATCCGGGCTCCCGCACCCACCTGGACGCTGTCGAACAGCACCGAGTCGGTGATGGTCGATCCGCCGCCCGCGAGGGCCCACGGGCCGACGACGCTGCGTTCGAGATGGGTCCCCGACAGCACCGAGCCGAGCGAGACGATGGAGTCGATCGCGTTGCCGATGCGTCCGACCGAGTCGCGCACGAACTTCGCCGGCGGGGCGTTGAACGTCTGCGAGTAGATCGGCCAGTCGTTGTTGTAGAGGTTGAACACGGGCAGGGTCGAGATCAGGTCCATGTGCGCGTCGTAGAACGACTCGATCGTTCCCACGTCGCGCCAGTACGACCGGTCGCGCGGCGTGGACCCGGGCACGTCGTTGCGCTGGAAGTCGTAGACGGCCGCTTCGCCCCGGTCGACGAAGTAGGGGACGATGTCGCCGCCCATGTCGTGCGCCGAGGTCGGCAGCTCGCCGTCGTGCGTGACCGCTTCGACGAGGGCGTCCGCGTCGAAGATGTAGTTGCCCATCGAGGCGAGCACCTCGTGGGGCGCATCGGCCAGACCCTCGGGGTTCTGCGGCTTCTCGAGGAACGCGCGGATCTTCGTCGGATCGGTCGGCTCGGTGTCGATGACCCCGAACTGATTCGCGAGCGAGATCGGCTGACGGATGCCGGCGACGGTCGCGCGCGCGTCCGAGGCGATGTGGGCATCGAGCATCTGCTTGAAGTCCATGCGGTACACGTGGTCGGCGCCGATGACCACGACGATGTCGGGCTTCTCGTCGCGGATGAGGTTCATCGACTGCAGGATCGCGTCGGCGGAGCCGGAGAACCATCGCTTCCCGAGCCGCTGCTGGGCGGGGACGGATGCCACGTACGCGCCGAGCATGGGGGACATACGCCACGTCTGGGAGATGTGTCGGTCGAGGCTGTGCGACTTGTACTGCGTGAGCACGACGAGCTGACGCAGTCCCGAATTGATGAGGTTCGAGATGGCGAAGTCGATGAGGCGATATTGCCCCCCGAACGGGACGGCGGGTTTCGCGCGGTCGGCCGTGAGGGGCATGAGACGCTTTCCCTCGCCGCCGGCGAGGATGATTCCGAAGACCTTCGGCGCTGCAGGCATGGCACCACACTAGGGGTCGGATGCGGATGCGGATACACGTGCGCGGCGCGCCTTTCGCTGTACTACGGTTCGTCTCATGCGCGTCGACATCGTGACCAAGGAATACCCGCCGGAGATCTACGGGGGAGCCGGCGTCCACGCGACCGAACTGGTCAAGGCGCTGCGCGCCGAGGGCACCGAGGTGCAGGTCCGCGCCTTCGGTGCGACGCGCGACGAAGCCGACACGACGTCGTACGGCGTGCCCACTGAGCTGGCCTCCGCGAACGGGGCGATTCAGACACTGGGCACCGATCTCGAGATCGTCTCCGACGTCGCCGGCGCGGACGTCGTGCACTCGCACACCTGGTACGCGAACTTCGCCGGGCATCTGGCATCCCTCCTCCACGGCATCCCGCACGTCGTCACCGCCCACAGCCTCGAGCCGCTACGGCCCTGGAAGGCGGAGCAGCTCGGCGGCGGCTACGCCGTGTCGAGCTACATCGAGAAGACCGCCTACGAGGGCGCTGCGGCGGTCGTCGCGGTGAGCTCGGGGATGCGCGACGACATCCTGCGCAGCTACCCGTCGCTGGATCCCGCCAAGGTGCGCGTGATCTACAACGGGATCGACACCGAGGCGTGGCATCCGGTGTCGGACGACGCCTTCCTCGCGTCCGTGGGCATCGACCCGTCGCGGCCGTCGGTGGTTTTCGTCGGTCGCATCACCCGCCAGAAGGGGCTCCCTTACCTGCTCCGCGCGGCGGAGCTGTTGCCGGCTGACGTGCAGCTGATCCTGTGCGCGGGGGCGCCCGACACGCCTCAGATCATGACCGAGGTCGAGGAGCTCGTCCGCGGGCTTCAGGCGACGCGTGATGGTGTCGTCTGGATCGATCGTCTGCTCCCGCGCAACGAGCTCTGTGCGATCCTCACCGCCGCGACGACGTTCGTCTGCCCGTCGGTGTACGAGCCGCTGGGGATCGTGAACCTCGAGGCGATGGCGTGCGGCGCGGCGGTCGTGGGGACGGCGACCGGTGGCATCCCGGAGGTCGTCGTCGACGGCGTCACGGGACGACTCGTCCCGATCGAGCAGGTGCAGGACGGCACCGGAACGCCCGTCGACCCCGAACGTTTCGTCGCCGATCTCGCCCGCGCGCTCACCGAGGTGGTGACGGATGCCGAGACGGCCCGCGCCTATGGCGAGGCCGGCCGTCAGCGCGCCATCGACGACTTCAGCTGGGCGGCGATCGCGCAGACGACGGCGGCGCTGTACGCGGAGGTCTCGGGGAAGTAGGGGACGCCGGAGTCGGCTCGTCCATAGCCCGGCAGCGTGGCATCCGGGCGCACGGGTCGGGGCCGTTAGGCTAGATCCATGCCCCAGGTTCTCGAGTTCTCCGACGTCGTCGTCCGCCGGAACACGCGGGACATCGTGTCCCATCTCGACTGGAGCGTCGCCGATGACGAGCGCTGGGTCGTGCTCGGCCCCAACGGCGCGGGGAAGACGACGGTTCTACAGCTCGCGGACACCCTCCTGCACCCCACATCGGGCACGGTGACGATCCTCGGCGAGCAGCTCGGTCGTACCGACGTCTTCGAACTGCGCCCGCGTATCGGCTTCGCTTCGTCGGCGATGGCGCGTCGCGTTCCCCCTGAGGAGACGGTGCTCGACGTCGTGCTGACCGCCGCCTACTCGGTGACGGGTCGCTGGCGCGAGCAGTACGACGACATCGATGAGCGTCGCGCGCTGCGCGTGCTCGCCGAGTGGCGTCTCGATCACCTCGCGGACCGCACGTTCGGCACGCTGAGCGACGGCGAGCAGAAGCGCGTCCAGATCGCCCGGGCCGTGATGACCGACCCCGAGCTGCTGCTGCTCGACGAGCCCACCGCCAGCCTCGACCTCGGCGCCCGGGAAGAGCTGCTGGCGCTGCTCTCGGGGTACGCCCAGGCGCCCACGACGCCCGCCATGGTGATGGTGACGCACCACGTCGAGGAGATCCCCGTCGGGTTCACGCACGTGCTTCTGCTCCGCGACGGCGAGATCGTGGCATCCGGGCCCCTCGGTGAGGCCCTCACGGCCGAGAACCTGTCGAAGACGTTCGGCCTCGAGATCACTCTCACGCACGAGGCGGGGCGGTACGCCGCCCGTGCGGTCTGACGCCGCGCGCGAATCTCGACGCGGGCCTGGTAGACTCTCCCGTTGGTGCCATCGGCGCCGCAGACTTTGACGTCCTGGCAGAATCCAGGGCACCACTTCTCAAAGGACCTCCCATGAAGACTGACATCCACCCCACGTACAAGGCCGTCGTGTTCCGCGACCTCGGTTCGGGCGACACGTTCCTCACCCGTTCGACCGTCTCGAGCGACAAGACGATCGAGCTGGACGGCGTGGAGTACCCCGTCATCGACGTGGAAATCTCGTCGGCTTCGCACCCCTTCTACACGGGTAAGCAGCGCATCATGGACTCGGCCGGTCGTGTCGAGAAGTTCAACCAGCGCTTCAAGAACTTCGGCGGTCGTTGATCCCCAGCGGTTCCGCTCCCAGAGCCCTCATCCTTCGGGATGGGGGCTTTTGGTTTCCCTGCGGCTGTTGTCGACCGGTGCGTATGCGCGTCCTCGGCGCGGAGGTCTGCGCGAAGGTCGTCGGTCACGCGTTCTGGGCGGGCAGCAGCGGCTTCGGTGGATAGGTGCTGAGGACGAGCGACGTCGTCACCGGGCCGAACCGCGCCAGCGCATCGACCACCTTCTCGAGCCGCGCGGCGTCGGGGCAGTGGACATCGAACAGGAGACAGTCCTCGCCCGTCACGCGGACCATCGACGTGACCTCGGGGAGGCGTCCGGCGAGCTCGCGGGCCGACGAGAGCTGCGCATGGGTCGTGCGCAACCGGATGACGGCGTGGATGACGAGTCCGACCGCGGCCGGGTCGATCACCGCACGGTAGCCCGCGATGACGCCCGCGCGTTCGAGCCGGAGGATGCGCGCGCTCGCGGCCGGCTGGGACAGTCCGACGCGCCGCCCCACCTCCGCGCCCGAAAGCCGACCGTCATGCTGGAGGAGTTCGAGAATGCGGCGGTCGATCGCATCGAGTGGTTCCATCGTGTTCGACTCCGATTTCTTATGCATCGCTTGCGCGGGATGCGCATGGCGAGTGACTCCATCATGCTCGCAAGGTGGGCGGAGCGCGCTCCGTGTCTCGAGCAGTCGATCGCTCGGGGAGTGCGTCGTCACACGGTTGGCGAGTGAGAGAGGTGGTCATCGGTGGTCGCATACGTGATCGTCCCCGGAATCGGAGGCTCCGGGGAGGAGCATTGGCAGACGCTTTGGGAGCGGCGTTGGGGCCATGACGCCGCCCGAGTGGTTCCTCGGTCGTGGGACGAGCCCGACCTCGACGATTGGGTCGACGCGGTCGATCGACGCGTGACCGATCTCGCGAGACGAGGCGATGAGGTCGTCGTCGTGGCTCATAGCCTGGGGTGTTGGGCGGCGGTCGAGTGGGATGCGCGGGTTGATCGCGAGGGGTGGCTCGCGCGTGATGAACGCGCCCGACGCGCGCCGGTGGCAGGGATGCTGCTCGTCGCGCCCCCGGATCCGGCCGGCGAGGCCTTTCCTCGCGCTGCCGCCCCGAGCTTCTCCGGCCTCGCTGTTCGACCGCTGACGTGTCGAAGCACGGTGGTGGCGAGTTCCGATGATCCGTACTGCGCGGTCGAGGTCGCCCGAGGGTTCGCTTCCGGATGGGGGAGCGCTTTCCGAAACGCCGGCCACCTCGGCCATCTGAACGCGGCGAGTGGTCTCGGGGAGTGGGACTGGGGGAGGGCGGTGCTCGACGACCTCGTGCGCGTGTGAAGGTGCGTGTACGGGAAAAAGCGCGGCGTGTGGAGCGCGTGGGCGGCAGCGCGCGCGTAGAGAGGTGCTCGTGATCAGCGCTGAGCACTCGCGGTGTCGAACGAACCCGCGTGCCGATGCTCGCCGAGCGACTCGCGACGCTGTGCCCACATGCGCTGGTGCCGGCGCGCGTCGGCGACGATGTTCGGATCCAGGTCGGCGAACGCGAGGTGCTCGCCCTCACCGGCCACGGTGATGCGTCGACCGAGCGGATCGAAGACGGCAGCGCCTCCGATGAAGTCGTGCGGTTCGCCGACGAGCCCGCTGAAGACCACGTACATGCCGTTGTCGAGGGCGCGCGCCGCGTAGTGGAGATCGCGTCGGTGCTCGCCGCCCGGGAAGTACGCGCCGCTGTTGAGGTACGCGTGCGCGCCGGCTCGCGCGGCCGCCGCGGCGTGCTCCGGGAAGTTCGCGTCGTAACAGACGGAGAGAGCGAACTGAAGGCCTTTCAGGGTGAAGAAGGCGCCGTGCGCGCCCGGGCTGAAGACGGAACTCTCGCTGTCGTGCAGGTGCTGCTTGTCGTAGGCGGCGAGCGGGGTGCGTCCCGGGCTCAGGATCACATCGCCGAGGAAGCGGCATCCGTCCCGCTGGATCGCGGTGTTGACGATGGCGGTGACGCCGCTGCGGTCGACCGCGGATTGCAGGGGAGCCCACCATTCCTCGTCGGCGAGGTCGGGCAGAGGACCGGCGAAGACGCCGTCGTCGTATCCCGTGACCGCCGCTTCGGGGAAGAGGACGAGATCGGCTCCTCCCGCGGACGCCGCCACGATCAGGCGTGCGATGCGCGCGACGTTTCCGTCGATGTCGCTCGGCACGGCTTCCATCTGGACGGTGGCGATGCGGCAGGTCACGGGATCAGTCTGGCATTCGGGGCCAGGGGACGATCGCATCGTGGAGTTCGCCACCTCTGTCGGATGCGGCCAGCCCCTGCGAGAGACGCTCGCGCGGGCGGCCGCGCGGCACGTGCGGGGGATGCCGTCGAGGGGTGCGGGCCGGCGTGCTCGAGAGACGGCCGCCGCGCGTGACGTTCGAGAGACACGAGCGAGGGCTGCCGCGCGCTCAGAACGGGGGTGGGTCGAAGCCGTAGGAGCGGCCCAGCGGAGAACTCCACGCGCGTTCGCCCGAGACCGGATCGTGAGTCGGTGTCCACTCTGTCTCGTGTCGGAGGCGATGGTGATGTCGACATTCGGGCTCGAGATTGTCGGCATCCGTGGTGCCGCCGTCGGCCCAGGCGGTGAGGTGGTCCAGGTCGCAATCGCGAGCGGTGCGGTTGCATCCGGGGAAGATGCAGATGGGTGAGGTGACCCCCAGCCAGCGACGAAGCGCGGCGGGAACCCGATAGGTCTGGCGATCCAGGACGAGGGGAGCGCCGGACACGGGGTGTGTGAGCAAGCGGACCCACGAGCGTGCTTCGCCGGCGAGGCGGCGCGCGGTATCGAGGTCGATGGGCCCGTAGCCCTCGAGGGTCGCCGGATCGCTGTCGACGCCGAGCAGGGTCAGCGCGGGGACGGTGACGACGATGGTAGGCGAGGTGGGTGGTGCGGAGGGGCCGTGTCGCCCTGTGGCGGGTGGGGTCGGCGGCTCGTCGGGACCCGCGGCCGGGGTGAGAGACGATGTCGCGGTCGGCACGTCGGGCGCGGGAGAGGTCACGAGATCCGCGAGGACATCAGCCCGCAGCTGCGCCAAGGTGCGCTCCTCTTCGGGCACGGCGTGAAGGTGCCGAGCCGCGCGATCCAGGCGCGACATGATGCTGCGCGCTCTGTCGGCGGGCAGGAGCGCGCTGAGAGAGGCCATGCCGTCGAGTTCGGGTGTCATCCACACGCCGCGGTCACGTGCGGCGCGCCGGTGGCGAGCGTCGATCGACTCGGCGTGGACACGTTCGCGGAGAACGCGCGCGGAGACGGCGAACTTCGTGGGGGTCAGCCGCGTCGCTGTGTCGGCGACGCCCTCGTCGAAGGCGGTCCAGGCAGCGGCGTCTTCGGGGAGCGAGGTGGCCAGGCGGGCCGTCTCGACGGCGTGACGCTCGGACGTCCGTCCGTCGGCGAACTGCTGCCAGAGCCGCGGACAACGCTCCTGCAGCGCGTCGACGTGCGTGGCGCGCGTCCGGATGGTCTGCTCGGACACACGCAGACGCACGGCCATCTCAGCGGCTGCGGCCCGCTGCGCGAGATCGACGCGATCGCGCCGGACGGCGCGGACGCTGCGCCCTCGCGGGTCATTCCAGGCGAGGTCGAGGGTGGGGTCGGGGCCGACCCAGGGCGTCGGGTCGGCCGCGGCATCGCGGAGGACGGCCGCGATTATCCGACCCTCCTCAGCCGCGAGGCGATGCCGTTCGGCGGCGATCAGTTCGAGGTGGCCCAGGACCGCGTCGAGGTCGGAGACCGCGGCAGATGTGGCGTCGGCGCGGGCGGCAGCGCCGCCGGGGAACGCGAGGTCGGCGTCGTCGAAACGTTCCGCCGCCTCGGCGGGAATCGAGGACTCGAGATCGAGCAGACGCGCCCACGCCGCCTCGTTCTCGAGCTCATCGTCGTCGGGCCACGGGACTCCGTCGCACGACCGCACCGCCGGCGACGGCCGGTCTGCGGGTGGGGCGGTGGCGTCCATGTCGAAACGCTATCGGGGACCTCCGACATCGGCCGGGACGCTGAATCTCGGGCAGAATCGCGGCCGTCTCAGCGGATCGGCCACGCCCCGTCGAGCGGGGGAGCCGTGGCATCCAGGCGTCCGATCTTCACGAAGTACTCGGTGAGACTAGCGGCTTGGGCGCGAGCCCAGGCGATCTGGCGCGTGTGCAATTCTTCGACTGTCGAAGGCAGCCACGGCGCGAAGCGTTCGGCGAGCGCCAGGGCGAGACGGCCGGCGGCGACCGCGTCGGCACACGCTTCGTGCGCCGACTCCAACGGCACCGCGTAATGCTCCGCCACGACCGACAGTGTGCGCTTGCCGCGTCGGTAGCGGTCGTAGGTCTTGTCGACGACGAGGGGGTCGATGACGGGAGAGGGGGCGTGGATGGGAGCGACGCCGTGCCGCACGGCTTCGTGCTTGAGCATCGAGAAGTCGAACGGCGCGTTGTACGCGACGACCGGGATCCCGGCGGCGAAGAGTGCGCTGAGCGCCTCGATGACCTCGGCGACGACGCGCGGTGCGGGGGCGCCGTCGGCCCGCGCTCGCTCGGTGGTGATCCCGTGGATGGCGGCCGCGCCGTCGGGGATCTCGACGCCAGGGTCGGCCAGCCAATCTCGAGCGTCGACCACGTGGCCGTCCGCGTCGAGCACGCCCACGTGCGCGGTCACGATGCGGTCGTTCTCGACGTCGACGCCGGTTGTCTCGAGGTCGAAGACGCCGACGAGGCGCGTCCACTCGGGGGTCTGGAACAGCGGGAGCGGCTCGGCCTGCCACAGGGTCATGTGGTCACCGTAGAGCGGGGGTCCGACACGACCCGCGAGGCGCGCAGGAATGGGGGAGGGATGCCAGGAACTCCGGGTTGTGCACGGGGAGTGCCTCGCCGCCGGCGCCGGGGATGTCGGAACTCCCGAGTCGTGCATGCGGGCTGCCTCGCCGCTGGAACCGGGGATGACGGCACTCCCGGCTGCGGACACGGTCTGCCTCGCCGCCGGGACCGGGGATATCGGAACCCCTGAGTCGTGCATAAGGGTTGCCTTGCCGCTGGAACCGGGGATGCCGGGACTCCCGGCTGTGGACACGGACTGCGCCGCCGGGACGGGCGATGTCGGAACCCCCTCGTAAACTCGATGCCATGCCCAACCCGTACGCCGACCTCCTCGCCGCGATCCCGGTCGAGCGCCGTGCGGTCCAGGTGCTCGGGGGAGAGACGGCGTACTGGGTCTACGGCGACGACGCCGCCGAGACCACGATCGTGGCGGTGCACGGGTTCCGTGGTGAGCATCACGGGCTCGATCCGGTGGTCGCCCACCTCCCCGGCATCCGCGTGATCTCGCCCGATCTGCCCGGCTTCGGCGAGACACCGCCGCTGCGGGGGCGTGCCCACGACCTGAACGGGTATGCCGCGTGGTTGCGCGCGTTCGTCGACGCCGTGGCTCCGGGGGCCGTCGTCCTCGGCCATTCGTTCGGCTCGATCGTGTCGTCCGCGGCCGTCGCGGGCGGTCTCGCGACGCCGAAGCTCATCCTGGTCAACCCGATCGGCGCGCCGGCGCTCGAGGGGCCGCGCGGCATCCTGACCCGGCTCGCCGTCTTCTACTACCTCGCGGGGGCCAAGTTGCCGCGCGCCGTCGGCGACGCGCTGCTGCGCAACGGCCTCATCGTGCGCGTGATGAGCAACGCGATGGCCAAGACGCGCGACCCCGCGCTGCGGCGCTTCGTCCACGAGCAGCACGACGAGTACTTCTCTCGCTTCGCCGACCGCGACGTGCTGCACGAGGCCTTCGTCACGAGCGTCTCGCACGACGTGCGCGAGTTCGCCCCGCTCATCGCGCAGCCGACGCTGCTGATCGCGGCAGAGAAAGACGACATCACGCCGATCGAGGCCGAGAGGCATCTCGCGACGCTCTTCCCCGACGCCGCGTTGGTCGAGATCCCCGAGGTCGGCCACCTGATCCACTACGAGACGCCCGAGGCGGCGGCATCCGCGATCAGGAAGTTCCTCGGCGTCGGCTGACCCGCCGGATCGCGCGAGGTTCCCCCGACGCGAGCTCTACGCCGTCTCCGCGCGCGATCAGGAAGTTCCTCGGCGTCGGCTGACCCGCCGGATCGCGCGAGGTTCCGCCGACGAGAGCCCTAAGCCGTCTCCGCCTTCCGCTTGCGGTAGGCGTTGACATTCATGCGGTTTCCGCAGTTGCCGGCGTCGCAATAGCGCTTCGAGCCGTTCTTCGAGAAGTCGACATAGACGCCGTTGCAATCGTCGGCGTCGCACACGCGGACGCGTGCGTACTCGTCGGCACGGATGACGTCGACGAAAGCCATCGCCGTCTCGACGAGCATGCGCTGGGCGAGATGGTCCGAGGCCTCCGACGCGTGGATGTGCCAGTCGAACTCGTCGTGCCGGACGAGCTGCGGCAGTGCCCGCCCGTCGCGCAGCATCGCATTGACGAGGGGGACCGCGCCATCGCGGTCGACGTTCCAGAGCTGTTGGATGCGGGAACGGATGCCGCGCACCTCGGCGAGCTCGTGCTCGTCTCTCGCTCGCGAACCGGTGTAGGTGTGTCGCTCGGCGAAGTCGTCGAGCTCGGCCATCGTGGTCAGGCTGTCGATCCCGCTCACGTCGGTCTGGGGCAGGGTGTTGACCAGCTCGACGGTCGCGCGCAGCACCAGTTCGGTGTCACGGATGAAGACCATGTTGACTCCTGACATGTGGAGGTCCTACTGTCACGAGTGTAAACGTTCTTCACTCCTGACAGCAGGCCCGTATGACCACGTCGTCCGTCACCCTCCCTCGCCCCACTCACCGTGGCTCCGGCGCCGTCACAGGCCTCGCCATCGCGGTCGCCTCCGCGCTCGCGTTCTCGAGCAGCGGCCCGTTCGTGAAGCCGCTCCTCGACGGCGGGTGGTCGCTCGGCACGGTGCTCCTCGTGCGGATGAGCGTCGCTGCGCTCCTGCTCTCGCCCGCTCTCGTCGTCGCAATCCGTCGTCAGCGCGGGTTCCTCCGCCGTCACGGTCTGCTGATCGTCTCGTTCGGACTCACCGCCGTCGCCGGGTGCCAGCTGTTCTACTTCGCCGCGATGCAGCGGATGCCGGTGGCCGTCGCCCTGCTCATCCAGTACATCGCGCCGGTGCTCATCGTCATCGCGGTGTGGGTCCGCACCCGTCGAGCCCCATCGAAAGCGGTGCTCATCGGGTCGGTCGTCGCGATGACGGGCCTCGTGCTCGTGGTCGACATCAGCGGTGCACGGTTCGACCTCCTCGGCACCGTCTTCGCGCTCTGCGCCGCGGTGTGCGCGGCGGCGTACTTCGTGATCGCCGGACGCGCGGGCGATGATCTCCCGCCGCTGGCCCTCGCCGCGGGAGGGCTGATCGTCGGGGCGCTTCTCATGGGGATCCTCGTGGCCACCGGCATCCTTCCCTTCGCCGCACCCTCGATCACGGTCTCGCTCGCCGGTCTTCAGGTTCCCGGCATCCTGCCCCTGCTCTGGGTGGGGGCCGTGGCGACGACTCTCGGCTACGCGCTCGGCGTGATCGCGGTGCCGCTGATCGGCTCGCGCCTGGCGTCGTTCGTCGGCCTCAGCGAGGTGCTCTTCGCCCTCGGCTTCGCCTGGCTGCTGCTGGGCGAGACCCCCGCTCCAATCCAGTTCGCGGGTGGGGCGCTCATCCTCGTGGGCGTCGTGCTCGTGCGGCTGGATGCCGGGAGCCCGGCCGAACCGAAGACCGAGACGGCGAGCATCCCGGTGGTGCCGGCGCCGTGAGCTGACGCGGGTTCCGGTCCCTTCGACGGGCTCAGGGACTCTGGGAATAGGGGCAGCGCGGGTTCCGGTCCCTTCGACGAGCTCAGGGATTTCGGACGCATGCGGGGCGCGGCTAGATCTCGTCGCGCGCGAGATCCATCAGCGGCCCCACCCGGTACCCGATGACCTCGCCCATCACGAGCGACGTCTCGGTGCGTTCGACGCCCTCGATCGCGAGGATGCGCGCGTCGGTGTCGAACAGGTGCTGGGTGTCGCGGCACGCGACCCGCACGAGCAGGTCGACCTGGCCGCTGAGCCCGTGCGCCTGCAGCACCTCGGGGACCTTCGCGAGCTCCTCGCGGATCGCGGGAAGCTCGGCCTGACGCACGGTCACCTGAAGGAACGCCTCGATCGGGAACCCCAGGGCCTCGGCCGACAGTGTGCGCTCGTACGACAGGAACACGCCCCCGCGCTCGAGGCGGCTCATGCGGGCCTGGACCGTGTTGCGCGAGAGCCCGAGCTTCTCGGCGAGCGCGACGACGGTGGCACGCGGATCGGCGGAGAGGGCGCGGAGGAGGTCGAGGTCCACGGCGTCGAGCTTGCTCATGCTGCGAAACAATAGCAGGGCGCTGACCCTCGATAGTGCGCAGAATGCTGAGTTATCTACCAAGGTCTTGAGCGCCCTGCCTTCCACGCGTACGGTCGGCCGTGTCGGCGACGTTGCCGGCACCCGGAACGCCCCGGCTCTCACGAGGAGCCCGGGCCGCAGCTGGAGGGATGACGATGACGTACACCCAGACCCAGGACTCGCTCACCGGAGGAGTCCCCGACCAGGGCGAGGTGCTGCGGCTGCTCGAGCCCGACGGCTCTCGCGTCGCCGACGCCACCCTCGACCCGTGGGTGTCGGACCTCTCGCCGCACGAGCTGCGGGCCCTCCACCGCGACATGGTCCTCACCCGGAGACTGGATGCCGAGGGCGTCGCGCTCCAGCGACAGGGCCAGCTCGCCCTGTGGGCACCGTGCCGCGGTCAGGAGGCCGTGCAGGTCGGCACCGCCCTTGCTCTCGCACCCGGCGACTTCGTCTTCCCGAGCTACCGCGAGCACGGAGTGCTGCTCGGACGCGGCGCGCAGCCCGCGGACTACGTGCTCGCCTGGCGCGGGGAGGAGCACTCCGCTTACGACCACACCACCATCAACGCCGCTCCACCCCAGATCATCATCGGCGCGCAGTCGCTGCACGCCACCGGGTGGGCCATGGGTGCGCAGCGCGACGGGTCGACCGACGTCGCCGTCGCGTACTACGGCGACGGAGCCACGAGCCAGGGTGACGTCAACGAGGCGATGGTCTTCGCCTCCTCGTTCCGCGCCCCGGTCGTCTTCGTCTGCTCGAACAATCAGTGGGCGATCTCGGAACCCGTCACCGTCCAGGCGAAGTACCCCATCGCGGGCCGGGCGCCGGGGTTCGGCATCCCGAGTCTGCGGATCGACGGCAACGACGCGCTCGCGTGCGTCGCCGCGATGCGGTGGGCGCTGGATCGCGCGCGACTCGGGGAGGGGCCCTCGTTCATCGAGGCGGTGACCTACCGCATGGGTCCGCACACCACGAGCGACGACCCGACCCGCTACCGGGAGCCCGGCGAGGTCGAGGCCTGGGCGCAGCGCGACCCCATCGAGCGGCTCGAGGCGTACCTGCGGGCCGAGGGGATCCTCGACGACTCCGGGCTCGACGAGGTCGCGCGGGCCGCCGACGCGCTCGCCGCCGAGGTCCGTGCGGCGTGCATCGGCGCCACGACGCGCGCGCCCGAGACGATGTTCGACCACGTCTATGCCGAGCCGCACGCGGGTCTGGACCGTCAGAAGGCCGAGTACGTCGACTACCTCGCGGGGTTCGAGAAGTGACCGCCCTGACGCTCGGCGCCGCGATCAACGCGGGCCTCGCGAAAGCGCTCGAGAACGACGACAGGGAGATGCCGCGATGACCGCCCTGACTCTCGGCGCCGCGATCAACGCGGGCCTGTCGAAAGCACTCGAGAACGACGACAAGGTCCTGCTCATGGGCGAGGACATCGGCAAGCTCGGCGGCGTCTTCCGCGTGACCGACGGCCTGCAGCAGCGCTTCGGCGCGCAGCGCGTCGTCGACACCCCACTTGCCGAGGCGGGCATCGTCGGCACCGCCGTCGGTCTGGCCCTGCGGGGCTACCGCCCGGTCGTCGAGATCCAGTTCGACGGATTCGTGTACCCGGCCTTCGACCAGATCGTCTGCCAGGTCGCCAAACTCCACTACCGCAGCAACGGACGGATCCGGATGCCGCTGGTCATCCGCATCCCGTGGGCCGGGGGAGTGGGAGCCGCCGAGCACCACTCCGAATCGCCCGAAGCGTACTTCGTCCACACGGCGGGGCTCCGTGTCGTCGCCGCCAGCAACCCGCAGGACGCCTACGTGATGCTGCGTCAGGCCGTGGCATCCGATGATCCCGTCATCTTCTTCGAACCGAAGCGCCTGTACCACTCGAAGGGCGAGGTCGACCTGGATGCCGATCTGGCCGACGCCCCGCCGATGCACCTCGCCCGCGTAGCCCGCGAGGGCACCGACGCGACGATCGTCACCTACGGGGCGCAGGTGCGCACGGCCCTGGATGCCGCGCTCGCCGCGGAGGACGAGGGCGTCTCGCTCGAGGTCATCGACCTGCGCTCGCTGTCGCCGATCGACATGAACACCGTCGCGGCATCCGTCCGCAAGACCGGCCGCGTCGTCGTCACCCACGAGGCGGCCCGAGAGGCCGGCGTCGGAGCGGAGCTCGTCGCGAGCATCACGGAGCAGTGCTTCCACTACCTCGAGACGCCCCCGCAACGCGTGACCGGGCACGACATCCCGTACCCGCCCTCGAAGCTCGAGAAGCACCACGTGCCGGACCTGGATCGGATCCTGTTCGCCGTGGATCGGGTGCTGGAGCGCGAGGAAGGGGTGCTGCGATGATCCGGGAATGCTGTGCTGAACCATCGGGTGTCGTCGAGGCGAAGGGGGGCGTTCGATGATCGCGGAATTCCGCCTTCCCGACCTCGGCGAAGGTCTCCCCGAGGCAGAGATCCTGCAGTGGCACGTGGCCGAGGGCGACGAGGTCACGCTCAACCAGACGATCGCCGAGGTCGAGACGGCGAAGGCGATCGTCGAGATCCCCTCCCCGTACGCGGGCACTGTGCAGGGGCTGCACGCCGCCGCGGGCGACGTCGTCGCGGTGGGTTCGCCGCTGGTGTCGTTCGCGGTGGGGGCGGATGCCGAGAGCCCGGCCGCGGTGGAAACGGGTTCGCCCGCGAGCCGTCCGGCGGAGGTCGTGGCCGACACGCCGGTGTCGGGGGCGTCCGAGCGGCGCGCCGCGGACGATGTGCGCGCGACGGCACGCGGCGAGTCCGAGAAGGCCACCCCGAACCTCGTCGGGTACGGGGCCGCCCCCGCATCGGGCAGCCGGCCGCGGCGGCGAGCACGGGGCGGCGCCACAGCGGTCCTCGACGGTGACACCGCCGTGCGTGAGGCCGCGCCGCACGACGTGCTGCGCACCGGGCCGATCGACCTGCCCCTCGAACGCCCGCGATCCACGCCGCCCGTCCGCAAGCTCGCGAGAGACCTCGGTGTCGACCTCGTCGTCGTCGCCGCAGCCCACCCGGGTGAGACGGTGACCCGCGCGCACGTCGAGGAGTTCGCGGCACGCACCCCCACGGAAGCACAGGCGTCGACGGTCCCCCCGCCAGAGTCGTCTCGAGTCGGCATGGTCACCGACACCCTTCCCTCCGCGTCGACGGTCCCCCGGGCCAGTCCTTTCGCACCCGCTCGCGCCGACCGCCCCTCGGACGCGCGTGTCACGCGCACGCCGATCCGCGGGGTGCGCAAGCACACCGCCGCCGCGATGGTGCAGAGCGCGTTCACCGCTCCGCACGCGACGACGTTCCTCACGCTCGACGTGACCGCGACGACCGAGCTGTTGGCATCCCTCAAGACCGATCGTGCCCTCGACGGACATCGCATCGGCGTGCTCGCGATCGTCGCCCAGGCGGTGTGCCTCGCCCTCGGACGGACGCCCGCGCTGAACGCGAGATGGGACGAGACCGCGGGCGAGATCATCGAGCACCACTACGTCAACCTCGGGATCGCCGCCGCGACCGAGCGCGGGCTGGTGGTGCCGGTGATCCCGGATGCCGACACCCTTGGGCTCATCGACCTCGCCGACGCGATCGCCGAGCTCGCCGCGACCGCTCGCGCGGGCCGGACGGCACCGGCCGCGATGACGGGCGGGACGTTCTCGATCACCAACGTCGGGGTCTTCGGAGTGGATGCCGGGACCCCGATCCTCAACCCCGGTGAGGCGGGCATCCTCGCGGTGGGCGCCGTGCGGCGCACCCCGTGGGAGCATCACGGCGAGATCGCCCTGCGAGACGTGCTCACACTCAGTCTCTCGTTCGACCACCGTCTGGTCGACGGAGCGGAAGCGGCGCGGTTCCTCGCCGATGTCGCCGGCGTCCTCCGCGAACCCGGCCGAGCCATGCTGTTTCCCCGCCCTCGAGGAGGAGACTTCCTGTGAGCATCGACACCCAGCAGGCGTTCACCGACGACGAGCGTGAACTCGCCGCCATGGTCCGCGAGTTCGCCGACGACGTCATCGCGCCTCGCTCCTACGAAGCCGACCGCGCGCACGAGCTCCCGCTCGATCTCGTGACCCAGATGGGCGAGATCGGACTGTTCGGTCTGCCGTTCCCGGAGGAGGTCGGCGGTCAGGGAGGTGACTACGCGAGTCTGTGCGTCGCAATCGAGGGCATCGCCCGCGTCGACCAGTCGATGGCGATCACGCTCGAAGCGGGCGTCGGCCTCGGTGCGATGCCGCTGTTCCGATACGGCACCGACGCGCAGAAGACGGAGTATCTGCCTGACCTCGTCGCCGGTCGTGCCCTGGCGGGCTTCGGTCTCACCGAGGCCGAGGCCGGCAGCGACGCCGGGGCCACCCGGACGACGGCGCGGCTCGAGGGCGGGGAGTGGGTGATCGACGGGTCGAAGCAGTTCATCACCAACTCGGGCACCGCGATCACCCGCTTCGTCACCGTCACGGCCGTCACCGGGCGCACGGGGGAGCGGCCCGAGATCTCGACGATCATCGTCCCGAACGGCACACCCGGATTCACGGTCGGCCCCGCCTACGACAAGGTCGGTTGGAACGCCTCCGACACGCACCCGCTGACGTTCGACGGCGTGCGCGTGCCCGAGGCGAACCTCCTCGGTGAGCGCGGACAGGGCTTCAAGAACTTCCTCCGCACGCTCGACGAGGGACGCGTGGCGATCGCAGCCCTCGCCACGGGGGCAGCGGAGGGATGCCTCGAAGCCGCCGTCGACTACGCGCGCAGCCGCACGGTGTTCGGCGAACGGCTGTCGACGCGCCAGAGCATCCAGTTCCTCCTCGCGCGCATGCACGCCCGCGTCCACACGGCGCGGCTCGCCTGGGTGCACGCCGCACGCCTGTGCGACGCCGGGAAGCCGTTCTCGGTCGACGCGGCCGTCGCGAAGATGACGGCGAGCGACGCCGCGATGGCCAACGCCCGCGATGCGACGCAGGTGTTCGGTGGCAACGGGTTCATCAACGAGTACCCGGTCGCGCGGCACTACCGCGACTCGAAGATCCTCGAGATCGGCGAGGGCACGACCGAGGTGCAGCTCATGGTGATCTCGCGGGCGCTCGGGGTGAGCTGAGGGGGCGCGGTCGCGGTGCCCGGGCACGGGCGGCGCGCTCGCCGCGCGGCGCCGGCGCAGGGGAGGGCGGTGCCGGCGTCAGCTCGCGACGCCCGCGTACGCGAGCATCTCCCAGCGGTCGCCGTCGAGGCGGAATGTCGTCGCCGAGCAGTTCGGCAGCCTCTCGCCCTCACGGGGGAAGGCGCCGTCGGTGGCGAACATGATGACCTCGCGGATGAGCGCGCCGTGCGCGACAGCGATGACATCAGCTCCTTCGGGAGCGGATGCCACGGCCTCGGCGAGCGCGGCGAGCGCACGCTCCCGCACCACCGGCCAGGTCTCCGCGCCCGGCACGTCGGCGGCGTGCCACGGGCCGTACGTCTCGTAGAAGGTGGGGGCGTCCATGCCCTCGGCGTCGCCGTAGGAGCGTTCCTGGAGTCCTGGCATCCGGCGGCTCACCGTGGTGCCGAGGGCGTCGGCGAGGATGTCGGCGGTCTCTGCCGCCCGGGAGAGGTCGCTCGAGACGATGACGACGTCGCGCCCCGCGTACTCGGCGGCCAGGGTCTCGGCTAGCTCGCGGGCCTGGGCGCGTCCGGTGTCGTTCAGGGGGATGTCGGTCGAGCCCTGGATGCGGCCCCCGGAGTTCCAGTCGGTCTCACCGTGTCGCACGAGGGTCAGGATCGTCACTCCTCGAGCCTAACCGCTGGGGCGGGCGGCGAGCCGCGGACAGGTGCGGTCGAGGCGAGCCCCGCCGCGAGACCGTGGCGCGGTGCCCTGGAACGGCCCCCGGCGCGGTCGGGTGTGCGCCGGGGGCCGAGATTCGGGGATGCGCTAACGCGCGACCGCGGGGATGTTCAGCGCTTCCACAACCACGCGGGCGAAGCCCTGCGGATCCGCGAGGTGCGCGAAGTGGTCGGCCCCTTCGATGTCGGTGATGCCGGCGTTCGGGATGACCTCGACCAGGTCGTGCGCGGACTGATACAGGAACGACGTGGTCGCCGTCCCCGCGATGAGGTGAGTCGGGTCGTCGATCTCGGCGTACGGGGTCAGGTCGCTGCCGAGGGCATCGATCTCGGCGAGCTCGCGCACCCACGTCGGGGTGAGTGGCACGCTCGCACCCCACAGCGGCGTCTCGCGGATGAAGGGGATCGCTTCGGCCGGCACGCGGACGAAGTTCACGAGCGCGTACTCGAGTGCGCCGTCGAGGTCGCCGGCATCCACCAGCTTGCGATACCCCGCCAGGCGGTCGCCCGCGACCGCGCCCTGCACGGCCAGCGGCGGCTCGTACGCGACGAGTGTCCCTCCGCCCAGGCCGTGCTCCCGCGCGTATGCGAGGGTTGCCAGCGCTCCGAACGAATGACCGAGCAGGTGCGCTCCGGGGCCGGCCACCTCCATCATCGCGGCGATGTCGGCGACCTCGTGGGCGAGCGAGTACTCCTCCGTGTCGCCCGTGCCGCCTCGGCCGCGACGGTCGTAGACGTACAGGGTCACGTGCTCGGCGAGGGCTTCGCTCGCGGGGATCCACTGCTCCTTCGTCGCGATGCTTCCGTGTGTGACGACGAGAGCGGGGCCGGCTCCTCGACGGAAGTAGGCGATGGGCGTTCCATCGGAAGAGGTGGTCTGGTGGTGCTCGAGTTCGGACATGCTCTGCCTCCTTGCAGATGGGCGTCGATGCTCTCACCGGGCCCGCGGCGCCGTGCCGCGGCATCCCGTGGCGACATGGTGTAACAGATTTGTGTCTGGCGCAAGAGAAATGTCTCGCTTCATTCGTATGTGTGACAAAAACCCGTTGCGCAACACGCATGAGTAATGCAACCTGGAGGGGAGTTCATGTCGAGGAGGACCGATGAGCGAGACCGTGACCCCGGTCGAGAATGCGATGCAGCCTGAGGACACTCCCGAGCTGCGTGCTCTGTACCGCGGATTCGAGGAGAACCATCTCATCCCTTTGTGGACGCAGCTCGACGACCTCATGCCGCAGACGCCGCAGCCGAAGGCCCTGCCGTGGGTGTGGCGGTGGAGCGCCCTGCGGCCGCTGGCGGAACGCGCCGGCGACCTCGTCCCGGTCGGTCGGGGCGGCGAGCGACGTGCCATCGGCCTCGCCAACCCCGGGATGGGCGGGCGCGCGTACATCTCGCCGACGTTGTGGGCCGCGATCCAACAGCTCGGGCCGCGCGAGACGGCGCCCGAGCACCGACACTCGCAGAACGCTTTCCGTTTCGTCACCTCCGGCGAGGGCGTCTGGACCGTCGTCAACGGAGACCCGGTGCGCATGAGCCGCGGCGACTTCCTGCTGACCCCGGGGTGGCACTTCCACGGCCACCACAACGAGACCGATGAGTCGATGACCTGGATCGACGGGCTCGACATCCCCTTCGCCTACCAAATGGACTCCGGCTTCTTCGAGTTCGGGTCGGAGCGGGTGACCGACGAAGCGACCCCCAACTTCTCGCGCTCCGAGCGTCTCTGGGCTCACCCGGGACTGCTGCCGCTCGCGGGCCTCCGGCGCACCGTCTCGAGTCCCATCGGTGCCTACCGCTGGGAGCACACCGACGCCGCACTCACCGACCAGCTCCTGCTGGAGGGCGAGGGGATGCCGGCTACGGTCGGACCCGGCCACGCGGCCGTGCGCTTCGCCAACCCGACGACCGGCGGCGACGTCATGCCCACGATCCGCGCGCAGTTCCATCGCCTGCGCGAGGGCGCGTCGACGCCGGTGCGTCAAGAGGTCGGGTCGAACGTCTACCAGGTGTTCGAGGGAACCGGACGCGTGTTGCTGGGCGCCACCGAGCACACCGTCGAGCACGGAGACATCTTCGTCGTGCCGAGCTGGTGCCGCTTCCGCGTGCAGGCGGAGACCCGCCTGGACCTGTTCCACTTCAGCGACACGCCCATCTTCGAGGGGCTGGGGCTGTACCGCGAGTTCGAAGAGGAGACCGACCGATGAAGCTGATGACCCTGCATTGGAAGGGGGCCACCGCCGCGGCCCGTGCGGACGGGAGTCGAGCCGTCGTGCTGGAGCCCTTCGCCGACGTCGGCGACTTGCTGCGGGCCGGCTCCGTGTCGGCCGTGGCGGGCATCGAGGGCCCGGTCGTCGATCTGGATGCCGTGGACTTCGCGCCCGTGATCCTCGCGCCGAGCAAGATCGTGTGCGTGGGCCTGAACTACCGAGCCCACATCCTCGAGATGAAGCGCGAGCTGCCCGAGTATCCGGTGCTCTTCGCCAAGTTCTCCGACACGCTCGCGGCGGCGGGCGAGGAGATCGCCCTGCCGGCCGAAAGCCCCGAGATCGACTGGGAGGGCGAGCTCGCCGTCGTCATCGGCTCCACCGTGCGCCGTGCCTCCGCCGAACAGGCGGAGGACGCTATCGCCGGCTACACGATCGCGAACGACGTCTCGATGCGTGACTGGCAGTTCCGCACCCGCGAGTGGCTGCAGGGCAAGATGTGGGAGCGCTCGACGCCCCTCGGGCCCGTGCTCGCGACCCCCGAGGAGATCCCCTCGGACGCTCGAATGACCACCACGGTCGACGGTTTGCAGAAGCAAGTGGGCGACATCCACGACCTCGTTCACGGGCCCGTCGACCTCGTGCAATACGTCTCCACGATCACGACGCTGCGTCCGGGCGACGTCATCCTCACGGGTACGCCCGGCGGCGTTGGCCATGCGCGTGAACCTCGCGAGTATCTGGCATCCGGAAGCGTGGTCGAGGTGACGATCGACGGGATCGGTACCCTGCGCAATCGGTTCGTCACGGAGGAGCCGTGAGTGCGAGAGAGCTGACACCCGAGCAGCTCGCGCTGCGGGAACGGCAGGGCGCCGGAGCGCGCTACGATGCCGACTCCGCCCCGCACGCGCACCTCGAGCTCGCCCGTCGCGGCACGGCGTACTTCGCGCGGCGGCTCATGCAGCTCGACGACGACGACCTCGATGCGCCGAGCCTGTTGCCCGGGTGGACGCGTCGGCACCTCGTCGCGCACGTCGGGTACAACGCCCGCGCGGTCGCGCGCCTGGTCGAATGGGCGCGCACGGGTGTCGAGACACCCATGTACGCCTCCGACACGCAGCGCGCCGACGAGATCGCCCTCGGCGCGACGCTCCCCACGCGCGCCCTGCGCCATCTCGTCGACCACGCCGCGGTGCACCTGGACGTCGAGTGGCGCGATCTGTCGGACGCGCAGTGGGATGCCGAGGTCGTCACCGCCCAGGGACGCACGGTGCCCGCGCGCGAGACGGCGTGGATGCGGGCGAAGGAAGTGTGGGTGCACGCGGTCGACCTCGACGACGGGGGCTCGTTCCTCGACTTCCCGCCCGAGATGATCGACGGCATCATCGCCGACGTCCTCCGCGCCTGGACGCGCCGGAGCGAGCCCGGCGCCGTGGTCCTGCGGGCCACGGACCGCGATGCGGCGCCGGGGGAGTACGGAGAGGGCGGTCCGGTCGTCGAGGGCGCCGCGGCCGATCTCGCGCGGTGGCTCGCCGGTCGCGGGGCCCGGCGTCTGCGGGTCGTGGGCGGCGGTGGGCTGCCCCGCATCGCGCGCTGGTTCTGAGGGTTCGACCCGTGGCGACGCGCGCCCGGTAGCGCGCGTCGAGACCGCACATGTGTGCCGAATACGTCTCCGTTCGTTGCTGGACGGATGCGTTCTCGACGATCGTGTGCGGTCTCGGCGTGCGGGGGTGGGGTTACCCGCCCGGTACGGGCGGCAGTTGGATGACCTCCCCGAGCGGGGTGTAGCGCGGGCCGGCGAGGCGGCCGATGGGACGCAGCAGCTCGGTGTCGATGCTCGCCGCACCGGTCGACCCCCGGCGCACGACGTCGTCGCGCACCGTCCACCCCACGACCGTGCCCACGACGAACTCGCCGCCGGTGGGGCTGAAGGCCGTGGTCGAGTGGTACCGGCACTCCATGCGGACGGGGGCGTCGGCGAGACCCGGGATGCCGATGACCCGCGACTCCGCAAGCGCGAGGCCGAGGCGGTCGGCCTCGCCGACATCGGGCGGCATCCATTCGCTGCTGGCGTGCAGCGCCTCGAGCAGGGACTCGTCGGCGATATTCACGACGAACTCACCGTGCTCCTCGATGTTGCGGATCGTGTCCTTGCGGCCGTTCGCGCGCCGATTGACGGTGAAACCGAGCATCGCGGGGTGCTGGCTCACCCAGGTGAACGAGCTGAAGGGCGCCAGGTTCACCGGGTCGCGCCCGCTCGTCACCCACGCGATCGGGCGCGGAACGACGGAGCCGACGAGCAGACGGTAGGTGTCGGCGGGGGAGAGGGCGGCGGCGTCGATGAACATCAGAGGACCTTTCCGGTAGGCCCGAGCTCGGCGGAGAACCGTGTGCGGAGCGCGTGCGCGGTGATCATCGCGAGAGCCTCTCGGATGCCGTGAGCTCGTCCGCGAGACGCTCCCGCAGCGCCTTCTTGTCGATCTTGCCGACCTTCGTCAGGGGCAGTTCCTCGACGGTGACGAGGTGGTCGGGGCGTTTGAAGGCGGCGACGCCCGAGGTGTCGAAGTGCGCGCGTACCGCGGCGAGATCGAGCTCGCAACCGTCGTGGAGCACCGCGAACAGGCACACCGTCTCACCGAGGGTGCCGTGCGGCATGGCCACGGCGGCCGCCAAGCGCACCGACGCGAGTCCGTAGACGAGGTTCTCGACCTCCTCGGCCGAGATGTTCTCGCCGCCACGGTTGATCATATCCTTGCTGCGACCCTCGACGACGAGATTGCCGTCGGGGCGCTGACGCACGATGTCGCCGGTGATGTAGAAGCCGTCGGGGGTGAAGGACCGGGCGTTCGCCTCGGGGGCGTCGTAGTAGCCGCGCGGCGTGTACGGCCCGCGGGTGAGCAGCACGCCGGGTTCGCCCGCGGCGACCTCGAGACCGGTCGTCTCATCGACCACGCGCAACTCGTCGAAGGACGACACGGGCCGCCCCTGTGTGCCGACGACGACCTCGATCGGATCGTCGAGGCGCGTGACGTTGATGAGCCCCTCGGCCATGCCGAAGACCTGCTGCAGCGTCCCGGGAAACCCGCGCACGACACGCTCCGCGAGCTCGTCGGCCAGGCGCGCGCCGCCGACCTGCAGCACGCGCAGGCTCCGCAGCGCGTCGAATCCCTCCACGGCGGCGTGATCCAGCCACGAGGCGACGACCGCGGGCACCGCGGCGGTGTGAGTGATCCCGTGTCGTTCGATCGCCGCGAAGGCACGTTCCGGCCGGGGGGACCCGAGAGGGACGACGGTGCCGCCGGCCAGCAGGGTGCCGAGAATCCCGGGGCACGCGAGCGGGAAGTTGTGGCCCATCGGCAGCGTCACGAGGTACACGGTGTCGCGGTCGACCGCCGAGGGAGGCGACGTGAGGACGATGTTGCACAGGTAATCGTCGTGCGTGCGGGCGATGAGCTTGGGCAGGCCCGTCGTTCCGCCTGACAGAAGGAACACCGCGACGTCCGCGGCGTCCGGAGTCGGCAGC
Source organism: Microbacterium testaceum (assembly GCF_001476285.1). Taxonomy (GTDB): domain Bacteria; phylum Actinomycetota; class Actinomycetes; order Actinomycetales; family Microbacteriaceae; genus Microbacterium; species Microbacterium testaceum_B. Next base: position 26,520 of record NZ_LDRU01000115.1, read on the forward strand.
CGGCGGGTGCGGGTGGCCTCGTCGGAGGGCGCGCACAACGCGGTGAGGCTGACGGTGTCGGGCTGGGGGGTCGTGTCGCCGAGGACGATGAGATCCCGCACCGTCGGGCTCGACGCGCGGAGAGTGCGGGCAAGCGCCAGGTGGTCGAAGCCGCGGAGCGAGTCGGGGGTGACCAGAGCGACCGCTTCGGATGCCGAGACCAGGTGTCGCAGCTCGTGCTCGCGGTGGGCGGGCAGCGCCATCACCGGCACGATGCCCACCCGCAGGCACGCCAGCGTCAGGACCACGAACGTCCAGTGATTGGGCAGCTGCACCACGACCCGGTCGTCGGGGGCGAGTCCCCGATCGATCAGGCGCGCCGCGCAGGCCTCGACCCGGTCGTGCACCTCGGCGTACGTGAGCGACACCGCGTCGTCGACCAGCGCGATGCGGTCGGCGTGCACGTGCGCGGCCTCGGCGAACGCGTCACCCAGGGTGCGGCCCTGCCACAGCCCCGCGGTGCGGTAGCGTTCGACGATCTCGGCGGGCCAGGGCGTCGTCCCCTCCCGCGTCCTCATCGCAGCACCGCATCCGCGCGGCCCGACAACACCAGGGTCATGGCACGATCTTCGTCGCAATCGGGCTCGTCGATGATCGCCGCCACGCCGTGGCGCAGGCGTGCTGCTTCGGCGATGAGCTGACGGTCGAGAGCGCTGCCCCCGGTGACCAGCACCGCGGCGGCATCGCGGTGGGAGGCGAGGGCCTCGCGCACGGCGTCGTCGGGTCGGATGCCGTCACCCGCCGCCACGGTGACGACAGGGGGCAGGTCATCGCGGTCGACCACGCGTCGATCGAGGAGCCCCGTGACGGCGGACTCCAACGGTGGCGCCCCGTGCCGGCTCTGCCACCGATCGAGCGCTCGGCGCACGGCATCCGGATCACGTCGGGCGATCTTCGCCGCGGGGAGGGCGCGCGAGAAGAAGTGGAACCCGAACTGCCAGGGCTCGAAGGCGTGGAAGTAGGTGCCGAAGTTCTCCCACCACGACAGGCTCGGTCGGGCCGCGCCCTGGATGCGGGCCACCTGCGGCTGCCGGACCGCCTCGTAGGCGAGGAATGCGGCATCGATGTCGTCGGGGTGTGCGGCGAGCGCGTCGGCGAGGGCGATGGCGTCCTCGAGCGACATCTTCGTGCCACTGCCGACCGAGAAGTGAGCGGTGTGCACGGCGTCACCGAGCAGGGCGACGTTGCCGTGGTGCCAGCTGCGCGCGCGGATCGTGCGGAAATTGCCCCACCGCGAGTTGTTGCCGATGAGGCGCGCGCCGTCGATGAGCGGGGCGAAGATCTGCTCGAGGCGCTTCTGGCTGTGCTCGTCGCTCGGCCCCGGGGGAGTGGAGAGATCGAACCCGTCGAGTCCGGCGGCGCGCCAGGTGTCCTCGTCGGTCTCGACGATGAAGGTCGACAGGCCCCCGCCGATCGGGTACGCGTGCGCGGCGAAGACCCCGGCCACGTCCTCCGGCAGGCCGTCGGCGTGCGTGTGCAAGAAGGTCAGTCCCTCGAAGGGGGCGTCGGTCGCGAACCAGATGAACTTGGCGGCGGCGGTCTCGTAGGTCACGCCCAGGGTGTCGTCGCCGATCGTGGCGCGGGTTTGGGAATTCGCGCCGTCCGCGGCGACGATCACGTCGTAATCGTCGAGCTCGTCGACGCGCCGTGGGGTGCAGAAGTGCAGGTGGGCGCCGGCGTCCGCGGCGCGCCGCTGGAGGGCCGCGAGAAGATCCTTTCGCAACACGGCGCCCATGCCGTTGCCGCCGAATGTCATGGTCTCGCCCTTCGCGCTGACGCGGATGGCGTCCCACCTCACTCCCGAGGCGTCGAGGGTCTCCCGCAGCGCCGAGTCCGCGGCATCCACTCCGCTCTGCGTGGCGTCCGAGAACACGACGCCGAAGCCGAACGCCTCGTCGGCGCGGTTGCGCTCGAAGAGGTCGACCTCGGCGTGGGGGATGTTCCGCGCGGCCAGGGCGGCGAAGAGAAGGCCGCCGGGACCGCCTCCGATGATCGCGATACGCATGTCAGCCTCCTTGCTGAAGATGTCGATCCGTCACGACGCAATGAGTATGCAACACAAATGCGTTCTCCGCCATAGCTTCGTTACATTCATCTCCGGTAACGTTCTCGCATGCGCCCCCGCTCCCTCGTCTTCACGCTCTTCGGGGACTACTTCCGCTACTGCGGCGACGGCGAGGTTCCCCTGCGCGGGCTCAGTGACGTCCTGCAGCTGTTCGACATCGAGCCGGCCACCACCCGCGTGGTCATGTCGCGCCTACGCGCCGACGGCTGGTTCGACACGCGTCGCGACGGAAGGCTCACGACCTACGTCCTGTCGCCGAAAGCGTGGCAGTTGCTCGATGAGGGGCGTGAGCGCATCTTCCGCCACGTCGCCGGCGACTGGAGCGGGGAATGGACGCTCATCGCCACACGCGCGGGCGATCGCTCGGCGCGCGATGAGATGCGCAAGAGCCTCACCTGGCTGGGCTTCGGTCAGCTGCAGCCCGCCGTCTGGATCGCCCCCGGTGACCGCGCGGCCGCGGCGAGAGAGCTGATGGAGGCCAACGGAGTGGGCTCGGACGTGTTCGTCAGCCGGACGGGCGACCTCGATCATGACCGCTCGATCGCGGCCCGCGGGTGGGACCTCGCCGCCCTCGACTCGCTTTACGGCGCTTTCGTGCACACTCACGACGTGGCCGCGTCCGAGGCGAACGATGACGACGCCCTCGTGGCGCGTGTGCGGTTGACCGACGACTACCGCCGATTCCCCTTCACCGACCCCGACCTGCCGAGCGTTCTCCTCCCCGCGGGGTGGAACGCGCCGCGCGCACACGAGGTGTTCGTACGGCGCCACGGCGAGCTGCGCGACCGCGCGACGGCCGCGATCGAACGCCTCACCGGGCTGCGTGTGCGGGGGGCGCACCGAGCGTTCCTCGAGGGCGGGGCGGTCGGTTTCACCCGCGGGACGTAGTCGTCGCGGCCGAGGCGTCAGAGCAGTCCCGGCAACCGCTCCGCGAACGCGCGCAGCACGGGCGTCGTGCCCCCGTCGACCTTGACCGCGGCGCGACGATCCGCGCGGGTCTCGCCGCGGTTGATGATGACGACGGGAAGGCGTCGTCGGCGCGCGCGCTCCACGAGGCGGATGCCCGAGTTCACCACGAGCGACGACCCCGCGATGACCAGTGCCTCGCTCGCGTGCACGAGCTGCTCGGCCTCGCGGAACTTCTCGACCGGGATGTACTCGCCGAAGAAGACGACGTCGGGCTTCAGCGTGCCGCCGCACACCGAGCAGACCGGGACGACGAAACCCTCCGCCGAGGTCGGGGCGACGTCGCCGTCGGGGCCGAGCTCGACGTTCTCGGGGGCGGTGATCCACGGGTTCTCGGCTTCGATGCGCTCGGCGAGGTCGCGGCGGTCGAAGATCTGCCCGCAGTGCAGGCAGCCGATGCGGCGCATCGTGCCGTGCAGCTCGACGACCCTCCCGCTGCCCGCGCGCACGTGCAGACCGTCGACGTTCTGCGTCACGACGCCGTTCGACACCCCCGCCGCTTCGAGATCGGCCAGAGCACGATGGCCGTCGTTGGGTTCGGCCGCGGCGAAGACCTTCCACCCCAGGTGGCTGCCCACCCAGTACCGGCGGCGGGCCTCAGCGCTGGAGAGGAACTGCTGCACCGTCATCGGAGTGCGGGTGGGAGCACCCTTCCCGCGGTAGTCGGGGATGCCCGAATCCGTCGACACGCCCGCACCCGTGAGCACCGCGATCCGGCGACCCGCAAGCACCTCGACGGCCCGATCGATGGATGCCAGGGACTCGGCATCCTTCGTCGTGTCGGTCATGCGCACCTCCGTCGTATCGAGTCTAGGGCGGGCCGTCACCCACCGGACGCGCACCGGAACGCCGTCGATACTGGAGGGATGAGCGCTCTCCCCCCACCCGCCATGCTCGACATCACCTGCCTGCGCCACGTGCGACCGTGGGGTGGAGATCCGGTCGACATCGCGATGGATGCCGGAATCATCACCGCCGTCACCCCCGCGGGGTCCGCGCCGATCGGTGTCCGGGAGTTCGACGGGCGTGGCCTGCTCGCCCTGCCGGGCATCGTGAACGCCCACGCCCACGTCGACAAGTCCTGGTGGGGCCTGCCGTGGCAGTCATACGGCGGCGAGGGCACCACGGAGGGGCGCATCCGCCACGAGCGGGCCGAACGCGAGGCCCTCGGCATCCCCTCGCTCGAACGCTCCGCGCACGTCCTGCGCGAGTTCGTGCGTCACGGCACCACGGCGATCCGCACGCACGTCGACGTCGACACCGGCGTCGGGCTGCGCGGGATCGAGGCGGTCGAAGAAGCCGCCGCAGCCTACGAGGGTGCGCTCGACGTGCGGATCGTCGCGTTTCCGCAAGACGGCGTCCTTCGTCGCCCCGGTGTGCTCGACTCGCTGCGGGATGCCGCGACCCGGCCGAGCGTCGACGCGATCGGCGGGCTCGACCCGGCGACCATCGACCGCGACCCGGTCGGACAGATCGACGCGATCACCGCGCTCGCCGCCGACACCGGGGTCGGTGTCGACATCCACCTGCACGACCCCGCCGAGCTCGGTGCGTTCCAGGTCGAGCTGCTCGTCGACCGTGCGTCACGGCTCGGCCTGCGCGATCGCGTGAACATCGCGCATGGCTTCGCGGTCGCCCAGCTGGCCCCCTCGCACCGTCGCGACCTGTTGGCCGCGATGGCGGAGGTCGGGGTCACGATGACGACGGTCGCACCCCTGCGGCTCCCGCAGCTGCCCCTCGCCGAGCTCGACGCCGCCGGCGTGCGCTTCGCGTTCGGCACCGACGGCATCCGCGACCTCTGGAGCCCCTACGGCACGGGCGACACGCTCGGCATCGCGTGGCAGTACGCGCGGGCCGCGGGACTCGTCCGCGACGAGGATCTGCTCCGCGTCGTGCGGCTCGCGACGACCGCCGGCGCCTGGGCCGTCGGTCGTGACCAGCACGACCTCGTCGAGGGAGCGCGCGCCGACGTCGTGCTGGTGGATGCCGAGAACCCGATGGACGCGCTCGTCCGCGTGCCCGAACGCGCCCTGGTCGTCGGCGGCGGGCGGGTGCTGCACGTGGCGTAGCCCCCTTGCCCCCTTCCCGTTGAGTGTCCAGGACACG
>NZ_LDRU01000116.1 GCF_001476285.1 Microbacterium testaceum
CCATGGCATCCGCCCCCTCGCGTGTCCGGGCTCAGTAGTGGACCGACACCTCGGTACCGCGGTACGCCCAGTCGTAGAGCTCCTTCGCGGCGGAGATGGTCATGTTGATGCAACCGTGGCTCATCGGCGTGCCGAAGTTGTTGTGCCAGTACGTGCCGTGGAAGCCCTCGTCACCGTTGAAGTACGAAACCCAGGGGACGTCCTTCGTGCAGTAGTCGTAGCCGGGGACGCAGCCCATGTCCTGCATCGACGTCTTCCAGCCGATGCGGAACTCGCCGGTGTGGGTGGCGTGCTCGCCCGCGCCCGACGAGATCGACCAGGAGCGATAGACCTGCCCGTTCTGCCAGAGCGTCGTGGTCTGGGTGCTGAGGTTGACATCGATCCAGCGCTCGGTCTTCGTCGTCTCGAACGGCGTCTCGCTCACCGTCAGGGCGAATCGTCCGTTGCCCTCGGCGAGCTGGGAGGCGAAGGCCGCGGCGATCCCCGTGGTGTCGCCGAGTGCGCGTCCGGTCTGGCCCTCGGTGTTCGTGTGGATGACCTCGCCACCCTTGTCCACGATCACGTCCGCGTTCACCGCGCCGCGGTCGACAGCCGCGGGGAGGCCCGCGACGGCCTGCTGGATCGCTGCTTCGTCGGCGGAGATCGCGAAGTCACCCGTGCCGTCGGGCGTGATCGTGAGCCACGAGGCGGCGGTGGCCCGGTCGACCGGGACAGTGCGCTCGTCGCCGACGTAGAAGCCGGCGTTGTCGAGGATGCCGTTCAGCTGCGCGACGGCCGCGTCGGCCTCTTCGGTGGTGACCGGGGCCTCGACCGGGACGACGCCCGCCTGCGCGGTGGTGTTGACCGTGCCGGCGTCGAAGGCGCTCTGGAGGGCGGCGGTGACCGCGGCCGGGTCGATGCCCTCACCGGGCTGCGCGGGAGTTGCGACGTACGACTGCGAACCGGCGTCATACGCGACGGTCGCGTCGACGGGAGCCTTGTAGGTGTCGGGGGCGAGGTCGCGGAGTGCTGCGGCAGCCTTGGCGGGGTCGACGTTGATCGCGACACCCGTGCCCTCGGGGAACCACGACGAGGGCTTCCACATCGGGTTCTCGGAGAACGCCTTGTCGGCGATGGCCTGAGCGTCGACCGTGGCACCGAGCTCGGCACCGGTCACGGTGACCGAGCCCGCCGGGCTCTCGACCGCGATGCTCGTGTTCGCCAGCCGGTCGGAGATCGCCTGGGCCGCGGCTCCCGCCGTGAGGCCGCCGATCTGCACGCCGGCGACGGAGGCTCCGGGGGCGATGAGGACGAACGATGCCGCCAGCAGCGCGACGGCCGTCGCGCCCGCCGGGATGCCGATCCACAGGCCCGATCGGTTCTTGCGCTTCTTCGGCTCGGGCGGTGCCCACGCGTACGTCGCGCCGTCGGTGCTGTTCGCGCCGTCGGTCATAAGTCAAACCCCCCGATAGTCAGTCTTCTCATGCTAAAGGCGAGTGTTGCGTGTGCGCCGTGAGCTTTATCACGGTCTTATCACGTCGAGGACGATGCCGCCCGGGGCTCGCGGCCGCGTCCATCGAACGGGCGTCAGGCGGCGAAGACCTTGCCCGGATTCAGGATGCCGAGGGGATCGAACACGCGAGCGATCTCGCGCTGCAGCTGCCACTGATCGTCCCCGAGCTCGTCGGCGAGCCAGCGGCGCTTGAGCACGCCGATCCCGTGCTCTCCGGTGAGCGTGCCACCGAGTTCCAGCGCCGCGCGGAACACCTCCTCGGCCGCCTCCCACACGATCGGCGGCACGTCGGGACCCTCGAAGACGAAGTTCGGGTGCAGGTTGCCGTCGCCGGAGTGCGCGACGGTCGGGATGACGAGGCCGTACTTCCGCTCGATCCGCGCGATCTCGTCGAACATCGCGGGCAGGGCGCTGCGCGGCACCGAGACGTCCTCGATGAGGGTGGTGCCGAGCGACTCCATGGCGGCATGCATCGACCGGCGCACGGCGAGAAGCTCCTCGCCCTCGGCATCGTCGGCGGCGACGGACACCGTCCCCCCGGCCGCGGTCAGGACCGCGGCGATCGTGCGCGCCTCGGCAGCGGCGACCGGACCGTCGGTCTGGATGGTGAGCTGAGCTGCGCCCGGCGGCGGTTCGGGGAGTGACAGCAGGCGGTGCACGGCCGCGAGGCACCTGGCATCCATCAGCTCCATGATCGCGGGCTGGACTCCGGATGCCGTGACCGCGGCGGAGGCGACGGCGGCGGCGCGCACCCCGTCGAACAGGGCGGTGAGGGTGACGCGCTCGCCCTCGACGAGACGCCGGAGCTTGAGAGTAGCGCCCACCACCACGCCGAGAGTGCCCTCGGAGCCGATCACGAGAGAGGTGAGGTCGAGACCCGTGACGCCCTTCACACTGCGATGACCGAGATGCATCAGCCGACCGTCGGCGAGCACGAGATCGACGCCGAGGACCGCGTCACGCACGACGCCGTACTTCGCGCAGAGCAGGCCGCCGGCACCCGTGGCGATGTTGCCACCGACCGTCGAGATCGCGCGGCTCGCGGGGTCGGGAGCCCACCACACGCCGTGCGGCTCGAGAAGGGCGTTGAGCTCGGCGTTGACGATGCCCGGCTCGACCACCGCGAGGAGGTCGTCGGGGCGCACCTCGAGAAGCCGGTCCATGCCGCGTAGCGAGAGGGCGATCTCACCGCCCCCCGTGTTCGCTCCGCCCGCGAGACCCGTCCCGGCACCGCGCGGCACCACGGGAGTCCGCGTCGCGGTCGCGATGCGCATGACCGCCTGCACGTCGGAGACGGATGCCGCGTGCACGACGGCGAGGGGCGTGCCGTCGGAGGCGTGGCCCGACTTGTCGGCGCGGACGGCGGCCAGAGCGTCGGGAGAGGTGTCGACGCGGTCGCCGAGCTCGGCGCGGAGAAGCGCCAGCGTCGCGTCCGCCGCACCGTGCGCGGGAGTCGCCACCGCGCCATCGGCGCTCACGCCAGGCGCCGCCGGCCGTTCAGGGCACCGAGGACCACGGCGACGATCGCGAAGCCGAGGCCGATCCACGCCTGGCCCATGCTCCACCACGCGACGGTGGCGGCGGCGTAGACGAAGAGCTCGACGAGTGCGCGGATAAAGGGGTGCACCGCGAGCACCGCGCGCGGCGACACGAACAGGGCCCAGATCAGGATCGCGAGGAGGGGGGCACCGATCCCCGCGACGATGTTCCACGGCAGCGGCCACGCGGTGAAGCCCCAGATCGCGAGGGTCACGAATGCGAAGATCCCGCAGAGCACGCTGCCGATCTCGATCGCGGTCGGACGCGGGCGCATGCCGGGAGCGAGCGGTGCCTGCGCGCGGACGTTGGGGGAGTCGGTCACCCCGCCATTTTACGCGGGCCGGTCGGCGCACCCTCCCGACTCTTTCGCCATCGAGCCGACAGCGATCCTGTGCAGGAACAGTGGATGCCGGAACACGAGGGATGCGGACACCTTTACCCGCTAAAGTGGCACCGTCGCGACTGGCGTTGAGGTGGGACACCACCGGGGAGCGACCGCTTGACGGTATTCGACCGCACGCCTGGGTCGATGCGGTATCTCCGCGGACTCGCCGAGTCCGCGGCATCCGGAACCATCGTCAAGGAGATCGCATGACCGATCCGTACTTCAACGCCCCCCTCTCCGAGGTCGACCCCGAGATCGCCGAGGTGCTCGAGCGCGAGCTGAACCGTCAGCGCGGATTCCTCGAGATGATCGCGTCGGAGAACTTCGTTCCCGTCTCGGTTCTGCAGTCGCAGGGCTCGGTACTGACCAACAAGTACGCCGAGGGCTACCCGGGTCGCCGCTACTACGGCGGTTGTGAAGAGGTCGACGTCGCCGAGTCGCTCGCGATCGAGCGGGCGAAGCAGCTGTTCGGCGCCGAGTTCGCGAACGTGCAGCCCCACTCGGGTGCCTCCGCCAACGCGGCCGTGCTGCACGCGATCGCCCGCCCCGGCGACACGCTCCTCGGCCTCGCCCTGGACCAGGGCGGTCACCTGACGCACGGCATGAAGATCAACTTCTCGGGCCGTCTCTACGACATCGTCGCCTACGGCGTCGACCCCGAGACCAGCGTCATCGACATGGACGAGGTGCGCCGCCTCGCCGTCGAGCACAAGCCGAAGGTCATCATCGCCGGTTGGTCGGCGTACCCCCGTCAGCTCGACTTCGCGGCCTTCCGCGCGATCGCCGACGAGGTGGGCGCCCTCCTGTGGGTCGACATGGCGCACTTCGCCGGTCTCGTCGCCGCGGGCGTGCACCCGAGCCCCATCCCGCACGCGCACGTCGTCTCGACCACCGTGCACAAGACGATCGGCGGCCCCCGTTCGGGCCTCATCCTCACCAACGACGAGGCGCTGGCGAAGAAGATCAACACCGCGGTGTTCCCCGGGCAGCAGGGCGGTCCGCTCATGCACGTGATCGCCGCCAAGGCGACGGCGTTCAAGCTCGCGATGACGCCCGAATTCAAGGAGCGTCAGGAGCGCACCCTCCGCGGTGCGGCGATCCTCGCCGACCGTCTCACCCAGGACGACGTCAAGAACGCCGGCATCGCCGTGCGCTCGGGCGGCACCGACGTGCACCTCGTGCTCGTCGACCTCCGCGAGGCCGAGATCGACGGCAAGCAGGCCGAAGACCTGCTGCATGACATCCACATCACGGTCAACCGCAACGCCGTCCCCAACGACCCGCGCCCGCCGATGGTGACCTCGGGTCTGCGCATCGGCACTCCGGCGCTCGCGACGCGCGGCTTCGGTGACGCGGAGTTCACCGAGGTGGCCGACATCATCGCGCTCGCGCTGATCCCCGGCGCCGACGTCGAGGCCCTGCGCGCGCGCGTGGCGACGCTGACCGAGGCGTTCCCGCTGTACCCCGACCTGCAGCAGTGAGCCCTGCCGGGGCGGGACCGTCAACGCGGCGGCCCCGTCCCGGCATCCACTCCTCCGCGGACGCGGATCGTGCGGTCCGCCGCACCGCCCCGGCCCCGGCGGCCGCACGCATAAACGCGATCCGCGCACAGAAACACGGGGAGAGCGCGTTTACGTGGGTGGATGGCGTTTATGCGTCACGGAGCGTTTATGCGTGAGCACACCCCGCACGACCCATCGACACCCAGGAAGAGGGATGCCATGACGGCGACGATTCTCGACGGTAAGGCCGCGTCGGCGGCGATCAAGGCGGAGCTCACCGAGCGTGTCGCCACCCTGCGCCAGAAGGGGATCATCCCGGGTATCGCGACGGTGCTCGTGGGCGCCGACCCGGCCTCGCAGCTGTACGTCGGCATGAAGCACAAGCAGTCCGAGGCGATCGGGATGAACTCCATCCAGGTCGAACTGCCCGCCGAGGCCACTCAGGAGGAGGTCGAGGCCGTCATCGACCGTCTCAACGCCGATCCCGCCTGCCATGGCTACATCGTGCAGCTGCCGCTGCCGAAGCACATCGACACCGACGCGATCCTCGAGCGCATCGATCCGGCGAAGGATGCCGACGGCCTGCACCCCACGAACCTCGGGCGCCTCGTGCTCAACGTCAACGCGCCGATCCTCACGCCCCTGCCGTGCACCCCGCGCGGTGTGATCGAGCTGCTGCTGCGCAACGACTACGACCTGAAGGGCAAGGAGGTCGTGGTCGTCGGCCGCGGCGTCACGATCGGGCGTTCGATCGGCCTGCTGCTGACGCGTCGCGAGATCAACGCCACCGTGACGCTGACCCACACGGGCACGGCCGACCTCGCGAAGCACCTGCGTGAGGCGGATGTCATCGTGGCCGCCGCGGGCGTCAAGCACATCGTGCGCGCCGAAGACGTCAAGCCCGGCGCCGCGGTGCTCGACGTGGGCGTGACGCGCGAGACCGACCCCGAGACCGGGAAGTCCCGCGTCTACGGCGACGTGCACCCTGACGTGGCTGAGGTCGCGGGCTTCGTGTCGCCCAACCCGGGCGGCGTCGGACCCATGACGGTCGCCCTGCTGATGACGAACGTCGTCGAGGCCGCGGAGCGCGCCGCCGCGGTCTGACGGTGAACGGGATGCGACCGCCGAGCGAACGGACGGAGCCTCGCGTGCAAGGGCTGGGCAGGATCCCTCTCCCCGTGGGATCGTATGTGCATGACTGAGTCCGTGCTGAACGACCTCCTCCGCCGCGTCACCGAGAGCGGCCTGCTCGACGACGCCCAGATCGACGAAGACAGCGTGATCGGTGTCGGACACCTGGATGCCGCCGGCGTCGAGGTGGAGGTCGACCTCGACCCCGAGATCGACGACGAGGACGAGCCCGACCTCGACGGCATCCTGTCCAACCTGAAGGACATCCTCTCGGTGACCGAGGACCGTTGGAGCGCGATCGTCGACGAGATCGCCACCGAGATCGAGGAGGCGGTGGACGACGACGAGCTGAGCGCGGACATCGACCTGCGCACTGACCTCGAGGCGATCGGCGTGGGCATCTTCGCCGACGCGATCATCGTCGTGTTCGCGGGGGAGACGGCATTCCCCGACGCGCTCGTGCACGTGCAGCTCACGCCCGAGCTCGAGGTCGAGGACATCGAGATCATCGGTGACGACGACGACGAGGACGACGACGAAGACTGACGCGCGATGAAGGGGGCCGGACGGATCGTCCGGCCCCCTTCATCGTTTCCGCGGAACGCGAATCAGGCCGCGGCGCCGCCCAGCGAGCTCTCCATCGCCGTGATGCGGGCGTGCTCGTCGAAGCGGAACGTCATCGACCCCGTGGCATCCTGCACGGTGGCCGCCGAGAAGGCGCCATCGGCCCACTCCAGGGTCCAGCCGGCCAGGCGTGCGAGGTCCCACACCGAGCTGCGCGGGTCGGCGGGCGTCGTGGTCGACAGGATCCGCGGCATCCGAATCCCGGCGTGCGCGACGGTCAGAGGCGGCAGCGGGGCGTCGAGGAGCAGGACCGCGCGCGTGCCCGCGTCTCCGACCGGTGCGGAATAGTACGGTGATCGGCCAGTCACCTCGACCGCGACTCCGGCGATGACGTGCGAGGCCTCGGCGATCCAGTCGGCGTCTCCGGCCGCGTCGGCGGGAAACGGGGCCTCGGGGGAGGACAGCTCGGCGATGCCGTGCTCCTGCCCGTACGCGCGCAGGCGAGCGGCCGGGTTCTGGTCGCCGCCGCCGTTCGGGTGCGCCCATCCCCAGAGCACCGAGCGGGGTCCCGGCGCGATCGAGGCGACGAGGTGCGCGCGGGCGACGAGCGTGCGGTTCGGGTCGTCGAGAGCGCTGAAGGTCAGGGTGCCCGCCGCGAGGTCGGTGTCCCAGCGGTGGGGACCGAGGGCGTCGGCGGCGGTGCCGAGGTCGTCTTGCCGCAGCGCGGTGAAGAACGCGGCTCGGTCGGCGAGGGGTTGAAGCGCGGGGAACGTGGTCATGTGCTCACCCTAGAGACGGACCCTTGGTGCGAGGTCTCAATAGCTTGCGCGTTCGCCGCTCCCCGGCGCGGCGAACCGCTGCGCGAGGGCCTCGGAGGCGCGCGCCAGCAGGGCGACGTCCGCCCCGACCGCGACGAAGTCGGCTCCGGCGTCGAGGTAGGCCTCCGCCACCGCGGGGTCGAACGCATTCACGCCGACCGGGGTCCCGGCATCCCGGCACGCGGCGAAGACGGCGTGGACGGCCGCGACGACGTCAGGGTGCGACTGCCGGCCGAGAAGACCCATGGATGCCGAGAGGTCGGAGGGGCCGACGAAGACGGCATCCACTCCCTCGACAGCGGCGATCTCGGCCGCGGCGGCGACTCCGGCGGTGGTCTCGATCTGCACGGTGAGTGAGACGTGCTCGGTCGCACCCGTGAGGTACCCGTCGACACGGTTCCAGCGGGCGCTCCGGGCCAGGGCGCTGCCGACCCCGCGGATGCCCGCGGGCGGGTACCGCGTCGCCGCGACCGCTGCGCGCGCTTCGTCGGCCGACGACACCATCGGCACGATGAGGTTCTGCGCGCCGAGGTCGAGCACCTGCTTGATCACGACCGGGTCGTTCCACGGCACGCGGACGACCGGGGTCACCGGGTAGGCCGCGGTCACCTGGAGGAGCACGAGCACCGTCTCGAGCGAGGTCGCGGAGTGCTCCATGTCGAGCAGCAGCCAGTCCAGCCCCGATCCCGCGGCGATCTCGGCGGCGACGGGACTGCCCGAGCACACCCACATCCCCGCCAGGGGACGATCGGATGCCGCGAGAGCCGCGCGGAAGGTCGGGTTCAGACGAAGCGGCACGAGATCGTTCCCATCGGTCCGTAGTCGCAGAGCACGTCGTCGCCCCGCGACACCCACATCGGGCGTGTGAACGATCCTGCCAGGATGATCTCGCCCGCCTCCAGGCGCGCGCCGTGCTGGGAGAACTTGTTGGCGAGCCACGCGACGCCGGTCGCGGGGTGGCCGAGCACGCCCGCGGCGACGCCGGTCTCCTCGATCTCGCCGTTTCGGCTCAGGACGCCGGGCACCCAGCGCAGGTCGATCTCGTCGGGGCGCCTGTGGACGTCGCCGAGCACCATCGCGCCGTAGGCGGCGTTGTCGCTGATCGTGTCGACGATCGTGCGTCCCTCGAGCTCGATGTGGGAGTTGAGCACCTCGAGGGCGGGGACGGCGTAGTCGATCGCGGCGAGGGCATCGTCGAGCGTGCAGTCGGGCCCCTCGAGCGGCGTCTTCAGCACGAACGCGAGCTCGACCTCGATACGGACGTTCGAGAAGTGCTCGACGGGGATCTCGTCGCCCGACCGATAGACGGTGTCGTCGAACATCACGCCGTAGTCGGGCTCGGTGATGCCCGTCGCCTGCTGCATGGCCTTGGAGGTCAAGCCGATCTTGCGCCCGACGAGCGTGCGACCCGCGGCGAGCTGCGTGTCGCGCCAGCGGCCCTGGATCCGGTACGAGTCGTCGACCGTGGCATCCGGGAATCTCGCCGTGATCCGCGGGATCACCGAATGCGTCCGGTCGGCTTCGGCGAGTTCGGCCGCGATGGCGTCGATCTGTTCGTCGGTGAGCATGGGTTCCTCTCCAAATGACTACCCTCGTCCCACTTCTGGCGGTGCATGTCCCGATCGTGGTCGGTCGAGCGGGGCTCAAGTAGCCATAAGTGGGACATCGTCTGTGGGGGCGCGCGAGGTCGGTGGGGTCAGAGCTGGTTGCCGAGTTTGAACTCGGAACCGGATGCCTCGTCCTCGGGCGGGCGGGTGTAGCTGAAGCCGTCGGCGCCGATCGTCACGGCCATCTCGCTCGAGTCCGTGCGCGCGCGCACCGGTTGCGGGTTGCCGTCGAGGTCGAGCACGAGCGAGCCGTCGGTGTACCAGGACGGGACGACGGGGTTGCCCCACCAGTCGCGGCGCTGGTTGTCGTGCACGTCCCACGTGATGACGGGGTTGTCGGGGTCGCCGGTGTAGTAGTCCTGCGTGTACACCTCGACGCGGTGGCCGTCGGGGTCGCGCAGGTACAGGTAGAACGCGTTCGAGACGCCGTGGCGGCCGGGGCCGCGTTCGATGGCATCCGACCGACGGAGGGCGCCGAGCTTGTCGCAGATGGCGAGGATGTTGTGCTTCTCGTGGGTGGCGAAGCAGACGTGGTGCATACGCGGGCCGTCGCCGCCGGTCATGGCGGTGTCGTGCACGGTCGGCTTGCGGCGCATCCAGGCGGCGTAGACGGTGCCCTCCTCGTCCTGGATGTCCTCGGTCACCCGGAAGCCGAGCGCCTGCATGAAGTTGACCGCGCGGGGCACGTCGGGCGTGATCTGGTTGAAGTGGTCCAGGCGGACGAGCTCGCCGGGGGAGTGCAGGTCGTACCGCCACGACAGGCGCTCCTGGTGCTCGGTGTCGAAGAAGAACTCGTACGGGAAGCCGAGCGGGTCGACCACGCGCACCGAGTCGCCGATGCCCTTCGTGAAGCCGCCGGGCTCGCGGCGGACATCGCAGCCGAGCTCGGTGTAGAACGCGACCGCTTTGTCGAGGTCCTCGGACGAGCGCACGCGGTACGAGAACGCGGCGACCGCGGCCACCGGGCCTTTGCGCAGCACGAGGTTGTGGTGGATGAACTCCTCGGTGGAGCGGAGGTAGATCGCCTCGTCGTCCTCCTCGGTGACATGCAGTCCGAGGATGTCGACGTAGAAGACGCGGGATGCCGCGAGGTCGGTGACGATCAGCTCCATGTAGGCGCAGCGCAGGATGTCGGGCGCGGGCGCTTCGGGTGTCGGGATCGGGTTGTCGGAGTGGATCGGGGCTTCCTGGGTCACCCAGAATCCGGACGAGGTCTTCTGCTCCTCGGTGTGCTTCGCCATGGTTCGCGTCCTTGCGTGTGGTCGGGTGGGTCGGGCGGCGGCGGCTCAGTGCGCCTGCGCCTTGCCGAACGTGGGGTTGTGGGCGGGGCCGAGCGTGATGTGCACGGCCTGCTGGTCGGTGTAGAAGTCGATCGAGCGGTATCCGCCCTCGTGACCCAGGCCCGAGGCCTTCACCCCGCCGAACGGGGTGCGGAGGTCGCGGACGTTGTTGGAGTTCAGCCACACCATGCCCGCCTCGACGTTCTGCGCGAAGTTGTGCGCGCGCTTGAGGTCGCTGGTCCAGACGTAGGCGGCGAGCCCGTACTTCGTGTTGTTCGCCAGCGCGAGCGCCTCTTCGTCGGTGTCGAAGGGCGTGATCGCGACGACCGGCCCGAAGATCTCCTCCTGGAAGATGCGCGCGTCGGGGGAGACGTCGGCGAACACCGTGGGGCGCACGAAGTTGCCCTCGGGGAACTCCTCGGGCCGGCCGCCGCCGGCGACCAGACGTCCCTCGGTCTTGCCGAGCTCGACGTACGACATGACCTTCGCGTAGTGCTCGGGGTGCACGAGCGCGCCGACCTCGGTCGCGGGGTCGTCCGGGTAGCCGACTCTGACGCGATCGGCCTGCGCGGCGTAGCGCTCGACGAACTCGTCGTACACGTCACGCTGCACGAGGATGCGGCTGCCCGCGGTGCAGCGCTCGCCGTTGAGCGAGAACACCCCGAAGATGGTCGCGTCGATCGCGGCGTCGAGGTCGGCATCCGCGAAGACGATCGCCGGGCTCTTGCCGCCCAGCTCCATCGACAGGCCCTTCAGGAAAGGCGCCGAGTTCGCGAAGATCAGCGACCCGGTGCTGCTCTCGCCGGTGAACGAGATGAGCGGCACCTCGGGGTGCTTCACGAGCGCGTCACCGGCGTCTTCGCCGAGGCCGTTGACGAGGTTGAACACGCCCTCGGGGAGACCTGCCTCCTCGAAGATCCCGGCCCACAGGGATGCCGAGAGAGGGGTGAACTCGGCCGGCTTGAGCACCACGGTGTTGCCGGTCGCGAGCGCGGGGCCGAGCTTCCACGACTCGAGCATGAAGGGCGTGTTCCACGGCGTGATGAGGCCGGCGACACCGATCGGCTTGCGGTTTACGTAGTTGAGCTGGCGTCCCGGCACCTTGAAGGCGTCGTCGGTCTGGGCGACGATCAGGTCGGCGAAGAAGCGGAAGTTCTCCGCCGCCCGTCGTGCCTGACCGAGCGCCTGCGTGATCGGGAGCCCGGAGTCGAACGACTCGAGCTCGGCGAGACGCTCGTCGCGCGACTCCACGATGTCGGCGATGCGGTGCAGCACGCGCGAGCGCTCGCGGGGGAGCATGCGGGGCCACGGCCCCTCGGTGAAGGCCTTGCGGGCGGCGGCGACGGCGAGGTCGATGTCGGCCTTCTTGCCGGCGGCGGCGCGCAGATACGTCTGGTTCGTCACCGGGTCGAGCACGTCGAACGTGTCACCGTCGACCGAGTCGACGAACCGGCCGCCGATGTAGTGCTGGATGCGCTCGGGCAGATCGGCCGGGACGCGGCGGGTGGTGGTGAGCGGGGTGGTCATGCGGGCTCCTTCGGTGAAGAGGGGTGGATGCCGGGGACCTCGCGATCCGCGACGTCGGCGTCGTGGGGGCGTGGGGCGTCGGCATCCGGGATCATCAGAAAGCGGGCAGGCCGAGCGCCTCGTCGGGGTGCTCGTGGATCATGTAGGCGTCGAGGGTCGCGGAGCGGTGGCGGCGCGAGGCCTTCTCGATCTCGGCGAGCGGGGCGCCGGTCTCGATGAGGACGAGGATGTTCTCGTGCTCGCGCACCGACTCGGCCGCGCGACCGGGCACGAAGCTGAACGTCGAGTCGCGCAGGTGCCCGAGGCGGGCCCACTCGGCCTGCACGAGCTCGAGCATGCGCGGGTTCGCGCACCTCTCGAAGAGGATCGCGTGGAACTCCTGGTTCAGCGCGGTGAAGGCGCGGGGGTCGAAGTGCTCGAGCGTCTCGACCATCAGCTCGTTCACCTGGCGGGCCCGGCGCACGTCGTCGGTCGTGAGCGCACGTGCCGACAGGGCGGTCGCCGCCCCCTCGAGGATGCTGAGCGACTGCATGCTGAAGCGGTAGGCGGTGTCGTCGACCATCGACACGCGCGCGCCCACGTTGCGCTCGAACATCACGAGGCCCTCGGCTTCGAGCTGGCGGATCGCCTCACGCACCGGGACCACGCTCATGTCCAGCTCGCCGGCGATCGTGCCGAGCACCAGGCGGTAGCCGGGGGTGAACTCCTGTGAGGCGATGCGGTCCTTGATCCAGTGGTAGGCCTGCTGCGATTTGCTGCGGCTGGGGGCCGGTGTGGCGGGGGCCTGCGTCGCGCGGCGGTCGGGCGCGGCACCGGGGGTCGTGGCATCCATCAGTTCTGCCTCTCGCTCTCGTAGCGCGCGCGCCACTCCGCGTTCATGGGGAAGAGCCCCTCGACCGGGTGACCGGATGCCACCTGGCGGGCGATCCACGCATCCTCCTCTTCCTGCGCGAGGGCGGCGTCGACCACTTCTTCGGCCAGGGCGGGAGGGAGGACGATCACGCCGTCGCCGTCGCCGACGAGGATGTCGCCGGGCTCGACGGTGGTACCGCCGCAGCCGATCGCGACGTCGGTCTCCCACGGCACGTGCCTCCGGCCGAGGACGGCGGGGTGCGGGCCGGCGGTGAACACCGGGATGCCGACCGCGGCGACGGCCTCTGCGTCGCGGACGCCGCCGTCGGTCACGATCGCCGCGGCTCCGCGCGCGTGCGCGCGAATCGCGAGGATGTCGCCGAGCGTTCCCGAGCCGGTCTCGCCGCGGGCCTCGATCACGAGGACCTCGCCCTCTTCGACGGCGTCGAACGCACGCTTCTGCGCGTTCTGGCCGCCGCCGTGGCTGGCGAAGAGGTCTTCGCGGTGGGGGAGGAAGCGGAGCGTGCGGGCGGTGCCGACGAACCGGCTGCCCGGGGTGAGGGCGTGGACGCCGTCGATCGTGACGTCGTTCAGGCCGCGCTTGCGCAGCTGTCCGCTGAGGGCGGCGACGGGGACGCGGCCCAGCTTCTCGCGGAGGGCGGGGGTGAGCGCGGGAGCGGGCGGGGTCAGCCCCGCGGCCGCAGCCGAGCCCCACGCCTCGGTGCGCTGGGTGTCGTCGACCCCGGGCAGTGAGCCGATCGCGGCGTCGAAGGATCGCGAGCCCTCGACCACCGTGGTGCGGAGCCGGCCGGTCGAGTGGATGCCGGCATCCACCTGCACCTCGACGACGTCGCCGGGCACGACCACCGAGGATCCCGCGGGGGTGCCGGTGAGGATCACGTCGCCGGTCTCGAGGGTGAAGTGCTGCGAGAGGTCGGCGACGATCTGGGCGAGCGAGAAGATGAGGCCGGCCGTGGTGTCGTCCTGCACGATCTCGCCGTTCACCCACGTGCGCAGGCGCAGGGCCGCGGGGTCGACGTTGCGCGCGTCGATGAGGTCCGGGCCGAGGGGCGTGTAGCCGTCGCCGCCCTTGGAGCGGACGTTCGATCCCTTGTCGTTCGCACGCAGGTCGTACAGACCGAAGTCGTTCGCGGCGGTGACGGATGCCACGTGCGACCACGCGGCATCCGGAGTCACCCACCGCGCGGGCTCGCCGATGACGAGCGCGATCTCCCCCTCGAAGGCGAGGAGCTCGGTACCCGCGGGGCGAACGATCTCGGCGCCCGAGGGAGCGAGCGAGCTGGACGGCTTGAAGAAGTACGAGGGCGTGGCCGGGCGACGGCCGCGCTGATCGGCGCGGGAGGCGTAGGAGAGGTGGACGGCCACGATCTTGCCGGGGCGCGCGCCAAGGGCGGTGAACCGGGGGTCGGTGTCGGTCATGGGTGCTCCCTTGCGTCGTATCTGAAATCGTATACGATGTTGCCCACCCCAGCAACACACGCCTCGTCGCCGACGACGACGTCCGGGGTCTGACGATGACGTCTCGAAGGAGTCCCATGTCCCGCTCACAGTCGCCGGGTTTCACCCCCACCGGCACCATCTCCACGTCCACGGACCGCCGCCGGGTGGTCTTCGCAACGGTCGTC
This sequence comes from Microbacterium testaceum, assembly GCF_001476285.1. GTDB lineage: Bacteria > Actinomycetota > Actinomycetes > Actinomycetales > Microbacteriaceae > Microbacterium > Microbacterium testaceum_B. Next base: position 14,344 of record NZ_LDRU01000116.1, read on the forward strand.
GGCACCACCGTCGAGTGGTACGACTTCTTCCTCTACGCCTCGGCCGCGGGCCTCGTCTTCGGCCAGTTGTTCTTCGCGCCCGCCGGTCCCGGCATCGCGCAGATCCTTTCGTTCCTGACCGTCGGACTGAGCTTCCTCTTCCGCCCGCTCGGGGCGTTCCTCGCCGGTCACCTCGGCGACAAGTACGGGCGTCGCGTCGTGCTGATGCTGACGCTCATCCTGATGGGCGCCTCGACCACGCTCATCGGCGTGCTGCCCACATACGACGCGATCGGTGTCGTGGCGCCGATCCTGCTGATCCTCCTGCGCGTGCTGCAGGGCATCTCGGCCGGAGGTGAATGGGGAGGTGCGGTCCTCATGGCCGTCGAACACGCGCCCAAGACCAAGCGCAGCCTCTTCGGCGCCTCCCCGCAGCTCGGCGTGCCCCTCGGCCTGCTGCTCGCGAGCGGCATGCTCGCCCTCATGGCGCTCATCGCCCCCGGCGACGCGTTCCTCGCGTGGGGCTGGCGCGTGCCGTTCCTGCTGTCGTTCGTGCTGATCCTCGTCGGCTACTACGTGCGGCGGAAGGTCGAGGAGAGCCCCGTGTTCGTCGAGATCGCCGAACGCAAGGAGCAGACCCGGATGCCGATCGTGCAGTTGTTCCGCAAGCACGCGCTGCTCGTGATCATCGCCGCGTTCGTGTTCGCCGGCAACAACGCCGTCGGCTACATGACCACCGGCGGCTACATCCAGCGCTACGCGACCAACCCCGACGGCCCCCTCGGGCTCGCGACCGCCGACGTGCTCGGCGCCGTGACCCTCTCGGCGGTGTCGTGGTTCGTCTTCACGCTGCTCGGCGGGTGGCTCGGCGACAAGATCGGGCGCCGCAACACGTACATCATCGGCTGGCTCTCGCTGCTCGTCGCCATCGTGGCTCTGTTCCCGCTGGTGAACACCGGGAGCGTCGCACTCCTCGCCCTCGGGCTCGTGCTCCTGACGGTGGGACTCGGCCTGACCTACGGTCCCCAGGCGGCGCTGTACGCCGAGCTGTTCCCGGCATCCATCCGCTTCTCGGGGGTCTCGATCTCGTACGCGATCGGTGCGATCTGCGGCGGCGCGTTCGCCCCGACCATCGCGACGGCGCTCGTGGATGCCACCGGCACCACCGTGTCGGTCACGGTGTACCTCGCGATCATGGCGGTGTTGGGCCTCATCGCGACCCTGCTGCTGCGCGACCGCAGTGGCATTCCCCTCGGCCCCGATCACGAGGCCGAGCAGGAGGTCAGCCCGGTGCGCGGATTGTCTCGGGTCTGACGTCGGGTTCGGCGGCCCCGTCGCGCTTCGGCGCGGCGGGGCCGTTCGGCGTTGGGTTGGTCTGCCTGAGGTGGTCGTGGCGGGGGTGTGGGGCTGTGTCTTATACCAATCTCCGAGC
>NZ_LDRU01000117.1 GCF_001476285.1 Microbacterium testaceum
TCCCGCCCCTCTCGCGTTCGGTGTCGTCAGTCGAGGATGCGGCAGTGCGTCGTCAGCTCGCCGATCCCGTCGATGCCGACCGTGACGGTCGAGCGGTCGCGGAGGAAGATCTGCGGGTCGCGCGAGTAGCCCGCGCCCCCGGGGCTGCCGGTGGAGATAAGGGTTCCGGGTAGGAGCGTCGCCGACTCCGACAGCTTGTGGATGAGCGTCGCGACCGACCGCACCATCTGGCCGGTGCTGGCATCCTGAACCGTGTGCCCGTCGACGACGGTCCAGATGTGCAGGTCCTGCGGGTCGGGGATCTCGTCGGCGGTGACGACGAACGGCCCCGTCGGGGTGAAACCGTCGAACGACTTGCAGCGCGACCACTGGGCTTCCGAGAACTGGATGTTGCGCGCCGTGATGTCGTTGACCACGGTGTAGCCCCACACGTGATCGAGGGCGTCGGCCTCGGCGACGTCGCGGCCCGGGCGTCCGATGATCACGCCGAGCTCGGCCTCGTAGTCGACCGCCTCGCTGAGCGCGCGGGGCCACGACGTCGTCGCCTCGTGCGCGGTGAGCGAGTTCGGCCACAGCACGAAGACCGTCGGGCCGGCGTCGGTCTTGAGCCCCAGCTCGCCCGAGTGCGCGGCGTAGTTCAGGCCGACCGCGAGGATCGACGGGGGAGCGAGGACCGCCGACGCGAAGGAGACGCCGGACAGCGGATGCCGCGGCGCCGATGTCGCGGCATCTCGAACCGCATCGAGAAGCTCGTCGCCGCCCGCGATGAGCTCCTCGAGGGTGCGCGGTGCACCGGCGAAGAACTCGTCGACGAAGGAGAACTCTTCGGCGTGGACGCTGACCAGTCGAGGGGACTCCGCCCCTTCCGGGGAACGGACGTGGGCGAAACGCATGCCTCCACGCTACCGGGCGCCTCGCGTCGACCGGCTCCACAACCCTCGGATCGTGCGAGCGGGTGGCCCCTAGGCTGTGTCGCATGAGCTACCCCTCGCCGCTCTCCCAGCCCTCGCCCGGGCAACCGGCCCGCATTTCGACGACCCCGCCCGTCGCCGTCTCGGCCGCTCCGCCGCGGGTGCGGGGAGGGGGAGTGGCGCTGTGGATCGTGGCGGCGCTGCTCGTCCCGGTGCTGGCCCTCCTGGTGCTGTACTTCACGCGGTTCCTCGGGCCCGCGGCATCCTTCATCGGGCTCGTTCTCGCCGTCATCCCCTTCGTCGTCGTGTGGTTCGTCGTGCGCTACATCGACCGGTGGGAGCCCGAGCCGCGGCGCCTGTTGATTTTCGCCGTCGCGTGGGGCGCGGTGGCGTCGGTGGCGATCGCGCTGGGTGTCGACCTGCTGGTGACGCTGGTCACGGGGGGACTACCGGATGCCGTCAGCTCGGTCGTTCAGGCGCCGATCGTCGAAGAGGTCGCCAAGGGCCTCGGTCTGCTGCTCCTGTACGCCTTCGCGCGCCGTTTCTTCGACGGCCCCGTCGACGGAATCGTGTACGGCGCCCTCATCGGCGCGGGATTCGCCCTGACCGAGAACGTGCAGTATTTCGCCATCGGCTACCTCGAGGGCGGGCCGGGGGAGGTCGCCACGACGTTCTTCCTCCGCGCGGTCCTGTCGCCGTTCGCCCACGTCATGTTCACCAGCCTCACGGGCTTCGCCTTCGGGCTGGCTGCGCGGCGGTCGCTGCGGACGGGCCAGGCGCTCGGCTACGCCGTCCCCGGGCTGATCGGGGCGATCGTCCTGCACGCGGTGTGGAACGGATCGGCGACGTTCTTCAACTTCTTCGAGGTGTACGCCACGCTGCAGGTTCCCCTGTTCGTGGCGTTCATCGTCGGCATCCTGCTGCTCCGTCGCGAGGAATCCCGGCTCACCCGCGTCCGGCTCGGCGAGTACGCCGACGCGGGATGGTTCACCCCGCAAGAGGTCGAGATGCTCGCCACGGCTCCCGGTCGCCGCTCGGCGGTGGCCTGGGCGCGCACGCTGCGCGGCGACCGCTCCGGCATCATGAAGAACTTCATCGTGGATGCCACGGCGCTCGCCGCCGCGCGACAGCGGGCGCTCTCGGGCCGCGACCCGCACGCCGTCGCGACCGAGCGTCAGTTGCTGGAGCGCACGACGGCGGCGCGCGCGGCGTTGCTCGCGCCGTGACTCTCGGGGCGTCGCTCGCGCCGTGACGCGCGCGGTGTCGCTCGCGCCGGGATCGCGCGGCGACGCTCGCGCCGTGGCGCCGGCCGCGTTGCTCCCGCCGCGACGCGCGCGGGGTCTTGACAGCGCCTCGACGCCGGAGCACCATCGATATAGGCCAACTCAGCGCCCGGGAGACACGCAGGCATCGCCGCGGCACCGGGCGCTGAGTCTTTGTCCAGGGGCTTTTCGAAGGGGCCGGGCGTGCTTGGATGGACCCATGACTGATCGCACCAAGCCGGAGTTCGACGCTCCCAGCGGCCCCGCCCCCTCCGACCTCGTCATCCGCGACATCATCGTCGGCGACGGCGACGAGGCCAAGCCCGGCGACACCGTCACCGTGCACTACGCCGGTGTCGAGTACGAGTCGGGCGAAGAGTTCGACTCGTCGTGGGGCCGGGGCGAGAGCATCCAGTTCCCCCTCCGCGGCCTGATCCAGGGCTGGCAGGACGGCATCCCGGGCATGAAGGTCGGCGGGCGCCGCGAGCTCGTGATCCCCCCGCACCTCGCCTACGGTCCCGCCGGCGGCCACTTCCTCGGTGGCAAGACCCTCATCTTCATCATCGACCTCCTCAAGGTCGGCTGACGACATCCGATGTTCACGAACCCGAGGGGGCTGCGGCACCCTCGGGTTCGTCTTTTTTCACGATCGTGGAATACATTCTTGTGAATGGGAGTTTGACCTCCCCAGGACGCCGATTCGGCTCCCCAGACCTCTAGGAGTGACATGACCGACACCACCACGCTCGAGATCCCCGGTTACAAGGCGGGGACCTGGGTGCTCGACCCCTCGCACAGCGAGGTGACCTTCACCGTCCGTCACATGATGATCTCCAAGGTGCGCGGCACCTTCGGCATGAAGAGCGCCACCCTCGTCGCCCCCGAGAACCCGCTCGAGGCCACCGTCGAGGCGTCCGTCGACGTCACCTCGGTCGACACCAAGGACGAGGGCCGCGACCAGCACCTGCGTTCGGCCGAGTTCTTCGACACCGAGACCTACCCGACGATGGACTTCCGCTCCACCGGCGTCCGCGTCGAGGACGGCGACTTCCTCGTCGACGGTGAGCTCACCATCCGCGGCGTCAGCAAGCCCGCCACCTTCTCCATCGACTTCGGCGGCTTCGGCACCGACCCGTGGGGCAACTACAAGGCCGGCGCGACCGCCAAGACGGTCATCAACCGCGAAGACTTCGGCCTCACCTGGAACGCCGCCCTCGAGACCGGCGGTGTCCTCGTCGGCAAGGACGTCACCATCGAGCTCGACCTGCAGTTCGCCCTGCAGGCGTGATCTCCTCGAAGGTCCCGGATGCCATGGCATCCGGGACCTTCGTCGTTTCCGACCGAGCCGGGTGAGTCACACTTCGGAGCGGCGCGAGAGGCGCAGCCGCTGCTGCACGAGCAGGATGCCGAGGAACACGACCGCCGCGCCCACCGGCTCGTTCCACGAGATGCGCTCGCCGAGGATCAGGATGCCGAGCGCCACCCCGACCACCGGGGTGATGTACGTGACGGTCGAGGCGCGGGTCGGACCCCACGCCCGCAGGGTGTTCTGGTTCCAGACGTAGGCGATTCCCGTGCCGAGCACGCCGAGAGCGATGATGCTCGCGACGACCGGGAGCGTGAGCTGCATGGGTTCGGCGAGGATCAGCGGCGACAGCAGCACCATGAACGCCGCGGCGGGCCCGATGTAGCCGAACGCGAACGCGATGCCCGAGAGGCCGGTGTCGCCGAGGAAGCGGCGCATGTACGCCAGGCTGAAGCCGTAGCAGGCCGTCGCGCCGAGGAGGGCGAGCTGTGCGATCGTGCTGCCGCCCACATCGGCGATCGCTCCGGGCGCGATGATGACGACGACGCCGAGGATACCGATCGCGATCCCGACGAGTTGGCCGACCTTGAGGCTTTCGACGCGGAACACCGCCCACGCCATGATCGCGGTCATGATCGGCGTGGTCGCGTTGAAGATACTGGCCAGTCCGGACGACACGTGCTGCTCCGCCCACGCGAACAGCAGGAACGGCACGACGCAGAAGCTGAGCGAGAGCACGCTCAGGTGGCCCCAGATGCGGCGGTCCCGCGGGAGGCGCTCACGACGGATCGCGACGATCGCCGCCAGCGCCAGGGCGCCGAAGAGCAGGCGGCCGCCCGCGACCTGCGCCGGGGTCATGCCGGTGAGAGCGATCGCGATGAAGAGGAAGCTCGAGCCCCACACGATGCCGGTGAGCACGAACTGCACGGCGATCGAGACGGGGGACGGGGAGGAAGAGGATGCCACGATCCCGACGATAGGGCCGAGGTGCGACACCGCGCGGCGTGGGGGAGTGCGACGGCGGAAATCCGCCGAGGTTCGGCAGCCGTGACGTCGGGTGCGGGCGCCCGGTGCCGGGCCTCGCTGGTCCCATCCATAAACGCGATCAGCGCACAGAAACACGAGCACACCGTGTTTCCGCGCGCGGATGGCGTTTATGCGGGTTCAGGCGGGCTCAGGGCTGGGGGTCGAGCGCGTCGTACTGCCGGAACCGCGGTGAGAAGCGGACGAGCGTGCCGACGAGCGCGAGGATCAGGATGCCGCCGAACAGCGGCGGCACCCAGAGAGCGGTCAGGGTCGCGAGGGTCCCGGCGTAGAGCGCTCCGACGCGGGGGCCACCGGCCACCACGACGATGAAGATGCCCTGGAGGCGTCCGCGCATGGCATCCGGGACCGCCGCCTGCATCATCGTCGAGCGGTAGATCGCGCTGACGTTGTCGGCCGCGCCCGAGATGGCGAGCGTGACCGCCGCCAGAACGATCAGCGCGACCGCGGCGTGGGTCTCGTCGACGACATCGGGACGGAGCCATCCGAGGCTCGCGGCGACGAGAACCAGGCCGAAGAGTCCGATGGACAGGCCGTAGACCTGGATGGCCCGCTCGATCCCGAGGCCCTGGCGGCGCACGCGCCCGATAGGGCCGGAGAAGAGACTGGAGAGGAAGGCGCCCGCGGCGACCGCCGCGGTGAGGACTCCGGTGGTGATGGCTCCGCCGCCGAGGAGCACGGCACCGATCGCGGGGAAGAGGGTGACGGGCTGGCCGAACGTCATCGCCGTGATGTCGAGGATGTACTGCAGGCGGATGTTCGGGGCGCGGCGGAGGAAGCGGGCGCCGTCGCGGAGCGACTCGAGCCCCGGTCGAACCACCTCGCCCTCGGGGCGCAGACGTGGCAATGACCACAGTCCGAGGAACAGCGACGTCATCAGCAGCACGTCGAGCGAGTAGGTCCAGGCGTAGCCCGCGACCGCGACGAGCACACCGGCCAGCGCGGGGCCGGCCATGACCATGATCCCGACGGTGACGCCCTGAAGGGCTGCAGCCGCCGGCAGCAGCTCGCGGGGGATCAGCCGTGGGGTGATCGCCGACTTGGTCGCCATGACGATGGAGTTCGCCGCGGAGTTCACGACGCTCAGGACGAACAGCCACCCGACCGTCTCGAGGCCCGTCCAGGCGAGGGCCGCCAGCAGCGCGGTCGAGACGAACGTGACCACGGCCGCGAGAAGCGCCACGGTGCGCCGGTCGAACGCGTCGGCGAGCATGCCGCCGTAAAGTCCGGCGAGGATCATCGGGAGCAGCCCCGCCACAGCGATCATCGACACGGCGAAGGTGCTCTGCGTCAGCTCGAAGACGTGCAGCATGACCGCCACGACCGTGAGCTGCCCGCCGAGGCCGGCGAGGGTCGATCCGATCCACAGGCGCGCGAACGCGGGTGACGTCGTCAGCGGGCGCAGGTCGATGAACGCGCTGCGGCGCGCGGTCACGCGTCGACCTCGACACGTTTGATGCGCGCCGTGTGTCCTCGCAGGATCTCGATGTCGCGGGGAGCGACGCCGAAGTGCGCGGCAAGCACCTTCACAACACCCGCGTTCGCTGCCCCGTCGACCGCGCGCTCGCGAACGTGCACCACGAGACCCTCGGCGGTGTCTTCGACGAGAGGGCCGCGTCGACTGCCGGGCTTGACGCGGACCGTGAGCTGCACGGATCGAGGCTACGCCAGGCCGCGGACATCGGGGTGCCGATGCCTAGCGAGCGCGGTGCGGTTCATTCGCATGACCCGTGGGGCAGGTGGTGAACCGGGGGCGTTTCCAGGCGACATCAGCCCCAGTCGTCATGCAGATGAACCACGCTGGTCCGCCGCGGTGGCCGAGTGTTCGTGCCGAATCCGGATGCTGGTAGACTCATGCGGTTGCCGTTCGATCGGCCGCGGATAAAGAGAGCCCACGCATCAGGCGTCGGGCGCCGCGCAACGAAGAGGAAGGGGATCACCTATGGCACTGGAAGCAGACGTCAAGAAGGCGATCATCGAAGAGTACGCGACGCACCCCGGTGACACCGGATCCCCCGAGGTGCAGGTCGCGATGCTGACGCAGCGCATCAAGGACCTCACCGAGCACCTCAAGGCACACAAGCACGACCACCACTCGCGCCGTGGCCTGTTCCTGCTCGTCGGTCAGCGCCGCCGCCTGCTGGGTTACCTGCAGGAGGTCGACATCAACCGTTATCGCTCGCTCATCGAGCGTCTCGGTCTGCGTCGCTAATCGCACCAGCGTTCAATCGCGCAAAACATTCTTGGAAGGCCGCCCCACGGTGTGGGGCGGCCTTCGTCATTCCCGGATGCCGTGGGGTAGCTCCCCGTCACGCATAAACGCGATCCGCTCGCATAAACGCGCTGTGC
>NZ_LDRU01000118.1 GCF_001476285.1 Microbacterium testaceum
CGGCACGGCGGGCGTCCCGGTCCGAGGCCGACCCGCGGCACGGCGGGCGTCCCGGTCCGCAGCCCGGCGCCCGGGCGGGCCGGGACACCCCGGCGGGACGGGCGTCCCGGTCAGGCCTCGCGAAGGATCCGCGCCGTCACCCGCGCGCCGAAGAGCAGCGCCTCCACCGGCACCCCCTCGTCGGCGGCGTGGAACTGCCCGAACACGTCGAAGTCGGCGGGTACGCGCAGCGGGACGAAACCGTACCCGTGGATCCCCAGCTCGGCGAGGTGCTTGTTGTCGGTGCTGGCCGGAAGCAGGTACGGCACGACGGTGCCGTCCGGGTCCTCGGCGGTGATGGCATCCTGCAGCACGCCGATGATCGGGGCGTCGACCGGTGCTTCGATCGCGGGCACCGCGCGGGCCCATGTGACCTCGACGTCGGGGCCGACGAGGGCCTCGATCTCGGCGCGGAGCGTGTCGTCGCGCCCCGGCAGCATGCGGATGTCGAGGCGAGCGCATGCCGTCGAGGGGATGACGTTCGTCTTGCCCCCGGCCTCGAGCACGGTGGGGGAGACGGTGTGGTGCATTCCCGCGTCGATGAGGGATGCCGTGAACCCGAGGTCGTCGACATCGCCACCCGCTCGCCCGTAGACGTCGAGGAAGCGGTCGAGGGTCGCCGTGCGGACCACGGGGAACCGATGCTCGCCGATCGCGACGACCGCGCGCGCGAGGCGCACCACGGCGTTGTCGGCGGTGGGCCGGGAGCCGTGCGCCGCGTGCCCGCGCGCCGTCAGGGTCGCCGAGGTGACGCCCTTCTCCGCCGTCGCCACGAGGTACGCGCGACGGTCGCCGGGGAGCGGGATCGAGAACCCGCCCACCTCGCTGATGGCCTCGGTCGCCCCCGCGAACAGCTCGGGGCGGTTGCGCACGATCCACCGCGCGCCCCACACGCCCCCGGCCTCTTCGTCGGCGAAGAAGGCGAAGATGAGGTCGCGCCGCGGCACGATCCCGTCGCGGCGGAAGGCCCGCGCGGTCGCCAGCAGCATGCCCGCGAAGTCCTTCATGTCCACGGCCCCGCGACCGTAGAGGATGCCGTCGTGGATCTCGGCGCCGAACGGCGGATGCGTCCAGTTCTCGACCTCGACCGGCACCACGTCGAGGTGAGCGTGGGCGACGAGGGCACCGGCATCCGGATCCGACCCGGCCAGGCGCGCGATCACGCTCGCCCGACCCGGGACGGGTTCGACGAGGGTCGTCTCGTAGCCCACCTCTTCGAGCCGCGCCTGGACGAAGAGGGCGGCGCGCGTCTCGCCGTCGCCGATCGTCGAGGCCTCGCCGGTGTTGACGCTGTCGATGCGGATCAGGGCGCGGACGAACTCCAGCGCCTCCGCCTCGAGGGGTGACATGGGTCAGTGCTCGTGCGGACGGGCGTCCTCGCCGAGCTTGAACGCGAGACGGCCGTGCGCGTACCCGCCGCCCGCGCGGATGGCGGTGGCGACCCAGGCGGCCTCGGCCAGCTCGGCCTCGGTCGCGCCCGCCTTCACGGCGTTCTGCGAGTGCCCGTCGATGCAGTACACGCACTGCGTCGTGATGCCCACGGCCAGGGCGATCAGCTCGCGATACTTCAGCGGGATCGCGCGGCCCTCGGGGGCGAACACGGCCTGGTCGAAGGCGGCGAATGCGGCGAGGATGTCGGGCGTTTCGGCCTTGTAGACCTTCGTGTAGGTCTTGTCGGCGGTGCGGTCGAAGTACTCGGACATGTGCTCTCCAGGTCGAAACGGCGGACGGGTGCCAAAGCCCCACCGTAACCACCGCCCTGCCGCGCCGGTCGGCCCGCGTCACGCGCTGTCACACGGGGCGGTCGGCGCTCCGGCCCGGGCGAAACTCCTGAGAAACCGAGGGACGTCGCCTTCTCGCGGTCCGTGAGGGGTCGCCGGCGGCCGAATCTCAGGAGTTTCGCCCGCGTCCGTGCCGGCACGACCGTCAGTGCATGACCATCCCGCCGGTGACGTTGATCGCCTGCCCGGTGAGGTAGCTCCCGGCCGGCGAGGCGAGGAAGTGCGTGACACCCGCGACGTCTTCGGGGATCCCGAGCCGACCCAGCGGAGACTTCGCGCTCCACGCGGCGATGTCGGCTTCCGAGCGGGTGTCGGCGCCCATCTCGGTGAGCACGTAGCCCGGGCACACCGCGTTGACGGTGACGCCGTGGCATCCCCATTCCTGCGCGCCCGCGCGCGTCAATGCGACCACCGCGGCCTTCGAGGCGGCGTAATGCCCCTCGCCTCCGCCGCCCTGCTTCGCGGCCATGCTCGCGATGTTGATGATCGCGCCGCGGCGGGCGTCGAGCATCGCGGGGGCGACGGCCTGCATCGTCACGAGGGTCGCGCGGGCGTTGATGTCGAGCACGCGATCCCAGTCGTCGACCGTGATGTCGAGCAGCGAGGCATGCTGGAAGATGCCCGCACAGTTCACGAGCACGTCGACGCCGCCGAGCACCTCGATCGCCTCCCCGACCGCGCGCCGCGTGTCGATCGGATCGAGCAGGTCGACGGCGACGAAGACGGATGCCGACTCCTCGGCCGGCGCACGACGATCCAGCACCACGACCCTCGCGCCATCGGTGAGGAAGCGTTCGACGATGGCGGCGCCGATGCCGCCTGAGCCTCCGGTGACGATGACGCGGTGGGACACGGTGCTCCTCTCTCCGGGCGTCGGGTCGCCCTGCGGCGTCACGGTACGCCCCGCGTCGTACGGAGTCGCGACGGTGCTGTTTCGGTGGCGTAAAGCCGCTCGCTACGGTCGCCCCAGCGCCGCCCACACGTCCGCGGCCTCGATCTCGATCCGCGCGTCCGTGCCGCGCGAACGCCAGGCGTCCCGATCGAAGACGTACGCCCGCTCGACCTCGAGAACGTACAGGCGCTTGGTCGGCACCGCGAGCACCGCCGCCACCTCATCGTCGAGCTCGGCGACCGGCCCAGCGTCGCGGGGGAGTCGCGAGGCCAGGATCGCTCGCACGGCCGGTTCTGTGGCATCCACCTCCCGCGCCGAGAACGCCAGCTGCACCCCGTCGGCGTCGGCGACAGCCGCCGACGAGTCGTAGACGACACCGGATGCCGTGCCCGAGACCGCGATCGCCCGGGCGTGCCGTGACCCGAGGTCGGATTCCACGTACAGGCCGCGGGGACGAAGCCGGTACTGCGCGGCCGCTGTCCACGGGCCGTCCGCGTCGGTCGTGCCGATTACGACGAAGCGTTGGCTCGCAAGAATCGCGGCCGCGCGTTGCTCGGGTGAGGACATGCCGCCATCGTCGGGGGCGCGCGCGACGGCGTTGTTTCCTGGTCGTAACGCTTCGCCCTCACGTCGTCTCGGCGATCACGCGGCCCTCTACGCTCGCCCTGTCCCCGTCGCCCGTCACGGCGACGCCCGAGCCGCAGGAGAACCGTGAGCGTCCACCCCGCCATCACCGACCCCGACGTGCGCGCGCACCTCGAACGACTTGCCGCCCGCGCGGGAACGATCCCTTCCGGCGCCACGGATGCCGACGGCGACGACGCCGCGCGGATCGCCGAACTGCGCGCGAACCCGTCGTGGGTGCGCATGCCCGACGACGAGGTCGTCGAGTCGCAGGATCTGGATGCCGACGGCCTCGCGCTGCGCCTGTACCGGCCCCGTGCGGGGCACCGCGGCACGCTCGTCTTCGCCCACGGCGGCGGCTGGGTCGCGGGCGACCTCGACAACAACGACGCCCTGTGCCGCGCGCTCGCCGCCGCCACCGATGCTCAGGTGCTGAGCGTCGACTACCGGCTGGCGCCCGAGCACCCCTTCCCGGCCGGACTCGACGACTGCGAGCGGGCGCTGCGTTTCGCCGCCTCCGGGGCCGGTGGGCTGATCGACCCCGCGTTGCTCGGGGTCGCCGGGCACAGCGCCGGGGGCAACCTCGCCGCCGCGCTCGCCCTGCGCTCGCGCGAGGGTCGGGCTCCCGGCATCCGGGTCCAGGTGCTGCTGTGCCCCGTGCTCGACGCCCCCGACCCCGACCGGCCGAGCTACCGCGCGCACACCGAGAACCTGCCGCTGACCGCGAAGGGAATGCAGTGGTACTGGGGGCTGTACCTGCAGGAGGCCGCGGGCGCGGGGAGCGTCGGTCCGGCGGTGGCGCCCGGGGGCGTTGCGGCGTCCGCACCCGAGGGTTCCGCGCCCGGGCCGGTCGCGCAGGTCGCCGCTCCGGCGGGAGCCGCGTCCGATGGTGCGGTCCCTGTCGAGGCGGCCCCGTTGCGCGCGCCCGATCTGGCCGGATCGGCTCCGGCCGTGATCGTCGCGGCGAGCGTCGACCCGCTCTCCGACGAGGCGGAGGAGTACGCCGGGCGGTTGGCGGCATCCGGAGTCCCCGTCGAGTTCGTGCGCCGCGAGGGTGTGCCGCACCTGTTCCTGGTGTTCCCGTCGACGCCCGCGCGCGACGAGGTGCTCGCGGCGATCGCACCCGCGGTGCGTCGCGCCTTCGCCTGAGCTGCTCGACCCTCGTCCCACTTGTGGCGGGTTGCCGGGCTGCTGCCCGACCACTTCTGGGACACGCAACGCCATAAGTGGGACGAGGCCCTGCTTCGGCGGTGCCCAGCGGGATGCGTGTCCCACTCGTGGTGGGTGCGGAGGTCCGTAACCCGCTTCTTCTGGGACACGCACCGCCATAAGTGGGACGAGGCCCTGCAAAACATCCGCCGCACGCCCGGAACACCGCGGAAACACGCGATTGTTACCGTCATCAACATGTCGCTCCTGGTCACGAACGCACGCCTCATCACGGTCCCCGCGGGCACCGACGACCCCGGATACATCGAGCGCGGATACATGCTCGTCGAAGACGGACGCATCGCCGCGATCGGCGCCGGCGACCCCGACCCGGGGCTGACCGCCGACGAGATCCTCGACGTCGACGGCAAGTTCGTCGCGCCGGGCTTCGTGTCGAGCCACAGCCACCTGTTCACGAGCGGCTCGCGCGGACTCGGCGTCGACCAGACGCTCTACGGCTGGTGCACCTCGATGTTCAGCGTGCTCAACAACGCCTCGCCCGACCAGATCTACTGGGCGACGCTGCACGGCTCGCTCGACTTCCTCGCCAACGGCGTGACCACGGCCTACAACTTCACCGACCCGCTCCTGCCCTGGGAGCCGATGGTCGACGGCAAGCGCGCCGACGGCGGCGGCATCCTGCGCGACCACTCCTGGCACACCCGTCAGGCCGACGGATGCCTCGACGCGGGACTCCGCTTCGTCGACTCGATCGCGCTCGATGCGACCGTCGGCACCGACGACGAGATCTTCGCCCGGTTCGAGGCATCCCTCGATCACGTCCTGGCGATGGACCCCGACATCGCGCTCGGCGCCTCGATCATGGGGCAGGTGCAGTGGTCGACGCGGCCGGACGCGGCCGAGATCGAGGTCGCGGTCATGGACCGCTTCGGCGTCACGAATCAGGCGCACTTCCTCGAGACGTACGAGGCGATCGAGCACCAGCAGACGAAGTTCCAGCTGTACAAGAACGCCGGCGCGCTGCGCCCCGGGATGATGTTCGGTCACTTCATCCAGACGACGCCGGAGATCATCGCGGATGCCGCCGCCGGCGGGGCCGCGATGTCGTGGCAGCCGGCATCCAACGGGCGTCTGGCGTCGGGTGTCGCGCACGTGCCCGAGATGCTCGACCTCGGCATGAAGGTCGGCATGGGCCTCGACGACCAGGCCTGCACCGATGTCGCCGACCCATGGCAGAACATGCGCATGGGCATGTTCATGCAGCGCGCCCGCACGCACGACCCGCTGTCGATGATGCCCGAGCGGGTGCTGCGCCTGCACACCCTCGGGGGAGCGGAGATCATGGGCGTCGACGACCGCGTCGGCAGCCTCGAGGTCGGCAAGTTCGCCGACTTCGTGGTGGTCGACCCGCGCCTTCCCGACGTCGGTCCGCTGTGGAACCCGGTGCGCAGCTACGTGCTCGCCTGCGGCCTCCGCAACCTGAAGCAGGTGTACGTCGGCGGCAAGCTCGTGAACGACCGCGGTGTGTCGACGAACCCGCTGGCCGAGGAGGCATCGCGGGTGCTGCACGAGGAGCTCCCCGCGCTCGCGGAGGAGTTCGGCGTCATCCTCTAGCGTCCGCGTCTGCAGGGTTGAGTGTCCACGAAACCCGGACGGTCCTCGCGGGGCGTCCGGGTGTTGTGGACACGCGGCGATGAGGGCGCCGCGTCAGGCGCAGAACTCGGCCCGCACGTCGGCGGTGTCCCCGAGTTCGTCACGGAGTCGGGCGACGAGCTCTCTCCCCTCGGCGAGCCATCGGTCCAGGTCGGGCAGCTCCTCGTCGATGTCCCGGTTCTGCCAGTGCTCGTTCCATGCCTCGAAAGCGTCCTGCAGCTCGGACGAGAGGGGCAGGGCATCGCGCTCGAACGGGTAGTTCTCCGTGAAGTTCTCCCAGAGGGGAAGGCCGCTGATCCACTCCGGGAAGACGCGGATGAGACGCCGTCCGTCTTCGAGCCGTGGGGGCGTGGTGGATTGCAGGGATCGGTCCTGCCAGCTCCAGTGAGCCAAGCGCGATCGCTGCTCCTCGGTCTCGGGGTCCACAAAGACCACGCTACGCGGCGTACGTCCGTCGGACCCGCGCGGCGGCGGAGTCCGTCAGATCGCCGACCATCCCCCGTCGCTCGGCAACAGCACGCCGTTGACGTTGGCGGAGTCATCGCTGAGCAGCCAGGTGATGGCGGCGGCGAGCTGCTCCGGCTGCGCGACGGGCGGCACGACCACCTGGAGGAGCGGGCCGATGCGGCCGGCGGCGTACTCGCTCTTCATGGGCGCCTCGATGTTGGTGGCGACGGCCCCCGGCGCGACCGCGTTCGCGCGGACGCCCTGCGGACCGTGGAAGAACGCGACGCTCTTCGTGAACCCCGCGATCGCGTGCTTCGACGACGTGTACGCCGCGCCGGCCGTCGAGCCGCGCAGCGCGGCCTCCGAGGCGACGTTGACGATCGCGCCGGCGCCCGCCCCGATCATGAGCGGCAGCACCGCGCGCGTCAGGCGCATCGGGCCGGTGAGGTTGACGCTCAGGACCCGGTCCCACGTCGCGTCGTCGACCTCGCTCGGCGGAAGGAAGGCATCCATGATTCCGGCGACGTTCGCGAGTCCGTCGACCCGGCCCCCTGCTGTCTCGAGGAGCGCCGCGATGGTCTCGGGAGCGGAGACGTCTCCGACGACCGTCTCGACGGCCAGTCCGCTCAGCTCGTCGCGGAGGGCCTCGAGTCGCTCGGCGACGACGTCGGTCGCGATGACGCGCCCGCCTTCGTGCGCGATCCGGGTCGCCGTGGCGCGTCCGATACCGGACCCGGCACCGGTGACGATGATGGTCTTGCCTGCGAATCGTGCGACGGTCGACGCGGTCATGGTTTTCTCCTTCGTGAGGGCGCAGGTGCGCCACTCACGGTTTTAGCACTCAGTGCCGAAAGGTGTCTATGGAAAGTCCGAACGAGCGTCCCGGGGGGCGGCCGCGCACAATCGATCCCGCCCGCGTCTCCCTCATCGCGCTCCGCCTCTTCGACGAGCGCGGATTCGATGCCGTGTCGATGGACGAGGTCGCAACGGCGGCGGGGGTGAGTCGGCGGTCGTTGTTCCGGCTCTTCCCGAACAAGGCCGCGCTCGTCTGGGACGGGCTCGAGGAGTCATTCGATCGCTTCCGCACCTCCCTCTCGGCGAGCGGCGACGAAGAGCCGCTCTGGGAGGCGATCCGCCGTGCGTTCGAGGCCGGCGCCACCATCCCCGCCGAGTCGATCGAGGTCACGCGCCACCGGCTGCGCGTGATTCGCGCGAACCCGTCGCTCGAGCAGGTCGGGGCCCCGACGATCGGGATGATGACGGATGCCGCGGCACGCTTCGCCGCGGAACGGGCGGGCTGCGCACCGGACGACCTCTTGACGACGGTGCGCGTGCACGCGCTGATGGCCGCGGTCAACGCATCCCTCGCCTGGTGGGCCCTTCATGGAGGAACGGACGCCCCGCAGAGCGTGGTCCGTCGCGCGCTCCGCGAGCTCGCCCCGCGCTGAGCCGCTCTCGTCTCGTAAGGTGGGCGTTCTCACGAACGAAGGGGGAGCGCGATGGGTCTCACATTCCCGGACGGGTCGGTGTCGCTGACGACGGCGCAGGGGGAGACCGTCGTCCTCCGCATCTGCGACCTGTGCGGCGCGGGCGTCCCCGATGCCGCCGACACGGACCTCGCGTTCCACAAGAGGTGGCATCGGCTCACCGGCTCTGGCAACTGGGTCGACCCGGCGACCGGCCGCGTCCATCGCCTCGACTCCTCGGCCGGCTGACGCTCGGCTCCGGGGGGGGGGGTCGCCGGTGCGTGAGACGGTCGCGGCCTCCGGGCGGCGAGAGCAGGTTCCGGTCCCTTCGGCAGGCTCAGGGACGTTCGTGGCGAGGTGGCGGTGGCTGAGCTTGTCGAAG
>NZ_LDRU01000119.1 GCF_001476285.1 Microbacterium testaceum
GTTTATGCGTGAGGCGCGCGGGGGAACGGTTCGGCGCGGTGCCGACGTACGTGGGGGTGCGGTGGCGCGGCGTCGCGGGGTCCCGCGCGTCGCGCGCCTCACGCATAAACACGACGAGCGCTCAGAAACACGAGCACAGCGCGTTTATGTGTGCGAATCGTGTTTATGGCCACGCTTCCGCGCGTTCTCGACGATCGGCGCGCCGAGGGTGGGATCAGCGCCGTCGGTTCGCCCGCGCTCGGCTCGGCGCCGCCCGCCCGCGCCTGGCCAGCGCCGCCCACACCGCCCGCGCCCGGTCGCGCTTGGTCAGCCACAGCGGCGTAGGCGCGTAAGTCGCCGCCCCGCCCCTCGCGCGCTCAGTCGCTGGCCCTCTCGATCCCGCGCGTGCGGATCTCTTCGAGGTCGAGGTTGGCGAGGATCTTCCGCGCGACGAGGTCGTCTATCGTCCCCTCACGTCTCAGCCGCAGGAGGACCTCCCGCTTGCGGTCGAGGATCGCCAGGCGCAGCCGGGTCGCCTCCTTGTGCCGGATGAGCGGGGAGCGTTGGGTGACGTCGATGTCGTCGCTCACGGCGATCATCTCGAGCCCGCCGACGGTGCGTCGCCCTTCGTCGTCGGTGCCGGCGGGAGGAACCGGCCCCATCGTCGACGAGGCCGAACCGCCGCCGTCGTCGTCATCGACCGACGAATCGAGAGAGGCGTCGAGCTCTGCCAGATCGCGCTCCTCGATCGCGCGCTGGCGGGCGACGGCGCGGGCGTTGGCGAGCTCGAGGCGCTCGTATCCCTCGCGGCGAGCGCGGTCACGCACCCGATCGCTGATGCCGTGCTCGACGGCGAGGTCGTCGAGGGCGGCGAGCGCCGCTCCCGAGATCGCGCGTTCGGCGAGCTCGTACTCCTCGATCGCGGCGTCGTCGTTCGGGAGCTTCGCCCAGCGGATGACCACGGGAAGAAGGGGTCCCTGCACCAGGAGCGTCAGGACGATGACCCCCGCCGTGACGAACACGACCGCGTCGCGGCCGGCGACCGGCGCACCGCTCTCGGTCGTGATCGGCACCGACAGCGCGATCGCGAGTGAGACGGCTCCGCGGAACCCGGCGACCGTGCTGACCAGCCGGGAACGGTGTCGGAGCGATCGCGTCGACCCGGCCGCGGGCCGGGAGAACGGACTGAACAGCCACTGGAACAGGTAGCGCACGAGGAAGAGCGCGATCCAGGCCGCCACCGTGATCAACGAGAGCATCCCGATCTCGGAGGGCGAGATCTCGTGCAGGACGAGCTGGACCTCGAGGCCGATCAGCACGAACAGCGCACCGTTGAGCAGGTAGACGCCGAAGGGCCACGTGGCATCCGCGGCTCGACGAGACATCGCGGTGGTGATCCGGGGCGAGACCCAGGCCACGATGAGGCCCGCGAAGACGACCGCGAGCACCCCGGACGCGTCGATCAGCTCGGCGACCAGGAACGACACGAACGGGACGAGCAGCATCGTCAGGTTGATGGTGAGAGTGGACTGCATGCGGCGCAGGGCGAAGTAGGCGAGAGCGGCGACCGCGATGCCCGCAGCCGCGCCGCCGAGGTACGACAGCAGCACCATTCCGGTGATCGACCACGGGGTGACCTGCCCGCCCAGCAGCAGCGACACCGCGATCGCGTACAGGACGAGGGCCGTGCCGTCGTTGGTGAGGCTCTCGGCCTTCAGCTTCATGAACGTCTTCTGGGGGAGCAGGCGCCCGAGGGCGGCGACCGCCGTCGCGTCGGGCGGTGCGACCGCCGCGCCGATGACGAGCGCGGCCTCCCACGGCACGCCCATCCAGGTCGCGACACCCGCGACGGCGAAAGCGGATGCCACGACCAGCAGCGTGCTCATCGGGATGATGTACCGCAACGATCGGCGAACCGAGCGCAGCGACGTGGTCCACGCCTCGCGGAACAGCATGACGGGAAGGAAGAGCAGCAGCACCGTCTCGGGCGGGAGCTCGATCGCGCGCAACTCGGGGACGAACCCCAGTGCGAGCCCGATGACGAGGAGGACGAGCGGCGTCGCCACCCGCAGACGCGGCGCGAGGATCGTGCCCACCAGCATCGCGAGTCCGAGCAGGACCGTGACCTCGAGTCCTTGCATTTTTACCGCCTTCCGCCGTGCCCCTCAGCACACAGCGTAGAGAGGGGCCAGGACATTCCCGCGAGCTTTTGCGCCAGCTGCGGAGAGGACCCCGTCGAAGCCTCCTGTGCAGAACAGGAAGTGGTCTGCGCGCAGAACGGGAAAGACTCCCGTGTGCAGGACGGGAGGGGGCGGACGGGCCCGAAGGTCCCGGCCGCCCCGGTGTCACCGAGCGGAGCGCGCTCGGCGTCGGATCGCGACGAGACACCCCGCGGCGACCGCTCCTCCGCCGAGGAGCGTCAGCAGCAGCGCCGAGGTTGCGTCGCTTCCCGTCCGCGGCAGCTGCCCGGCGGCGTTCGGCGCGGGGGACGCGCTCGACGTCGGCTCGGGCGACGCGGTCGGTTCCGGCGTCGGTTCCGGCGTCGGTGTCGGGGTGGGCTCGGGCGTCGGTGTCGGTGTGGGGGTCGGCGCGGGCAGAGCCGCCAGCGTCGCCTCCGCATCGATGAGACCGCTGCCGATGAGATTCTCATCGACCACCCCGGTGTAACCGATGGGCCCGTTCATCGGACGACCGCTGCCCACGAGAGCCTCGCGAACGATCTCGGGCGAGGTGCCCTTCCCCGCTCGCTGCACCGCGAGCGCGGCGACGCCGGCGGCGTTCGGCGCGGCAGACGACGTTCCGCTGAACCGGAAGATCCCGGGGGGATTTCCGTCGGGGACGAAGAACGACGTGCGCACCGCATCGACCGCGACGACGTCGGGCTTGGAGATCACCTGCGGCTCGGGCAGGCGCGCGGCGGGGGTCGCGTCGCTGCGCACCGGCTCGAACAGGTAGGTGGCCGGTCCGGGGCTCGAGTACGGCTCCAGGTTGTCGGGCGTCAGCACCGACGAGGCGCCGACGGCGATGGCGGAGGGGTCGGCGGCGTGGCCGTAGGCGGCCGGTCCGACGGTCACTCCGGTGGGCCAGTCCCCGTACTGCAGGCCGAACACGCCGCCGCTGTCGAGAGCGAACACGATCTTCGTCCGCATGTCGGGCGCGCTGGCGACGGTGCGCACCAGCGCGATGCGGTAGTCGGCCGTGACGAAGTCGCCCGAGGCGGCACCGGTCGACACGGTGGTCATCGAGAACGCGGTGTTCTCGTCGACGAGGCCGAAGGTGCTGACGTGCTCACCCGCCGCGTTGAAGACCACGGCGAAGGCACCTGTCTCGATGCCGTTCTCCGGGTTCGACCACTGCGTGTACAGCGGGAAGGTCGGGCCCGCGGCGATCGTCGCCCCGAGCAGTGCGTTCGCCTCGCCGTCGGGGTCGAAGTTCATGCAGTCGACCCCGGTCGTCTTCGGCGGCAGGGTGTCCATCACGACCTGGGGGCACGGCATCCCGGTGAACGAGTCCGATTCCCAGGCGCCGGTCTGCTGTCCTGCCGCGGGACCGCTGCGCCCGATCGCGCCGTAGTTGAAGACGGCGCTGAGGTAGGTCACGCCCTCATCGACGACCTCGGCCACAGCGGAGGCGAGCACACCGCGCTGGTACATCGGCTCGTACCCGAAGAGCACGTCGTCGACG
>NZ_LDRU01000012.1 GCF_001476285.1 Microbacterium testaceum
CCCGCCCCTCCCGCGCGCGAGGAACACCTCCGTCGAGGCGAGCCAGACATCGCGCGCGGGAGCGCCGGGTCGAGTGACGGCCTCACCCTCGTCGCGAAAGGCGGCCACAACGGCGAGCACCACAACCACAACGACGTCGGCTCGTTCCTCGTCGCGGTGGACGGCGTCCCGGTGATCGTCGACGCCGGCCGCCCGACCTACACCGCGGCCACGTTCGGCCCCGACCGGTACGGCATCTGGACGATGCAGAGCGCGTGGCACAACGTGCCGGTCGTGCGCGGACGCACCCAACCCGCGGGGAGGGATGCCGCCGCCCGCGGTGCCACCGCCGAGATCGGGGATGACGCCTCGACGTTCACGGCCGACCTCGCGGCCGCCTACCCCGACGCGGGCCTGGACCACTGGCGACGGCGAGCGCGACTCGATCGCGTGGCCGGACGGGTCGAGATCGACGACGCGTGGCGATTCGCGGACGACGCCCCCACCGGCGACGACACCCTCCTGCACCTGCTCGTCGCGGGCGAGGTCCGTCTCGAGACCGGGGGCGCGCGGGTCATCCCCGAGGGCGGCGCTCGTCCGGTGCGACTGCGCTGGCCGGAGGATGTCGCCGCGACGGCCGAAGTGCGCCATCTCGACGACCCGATGCTCACCGAGGTGTGGGGCGGCCGTCTGACGCGCCTCGCCCTGCCCCTGGCATCCCGCACTCAGCTCCAGGTCACGGTAGAACTGGACACACCGATCGAGGACTCCCCATGACCGACACCACCCCGCACCAGCCGCTCGCGGCCGAGCGCCGCGCCCACATCCTGAGCGCCCTGCACAGCGACGGCGCCGTGCGCATCTCACAGCTCACCGACGAGCTCGGGGTCGCCACCGTCACCCTGCGCCGCGACCTCGCTCAGCTCGAGAAAGAGGGGGTGCTCCGCCGTGTCCACGGCGGCGCGGTCGCCGGCGAGAACACCCCGGCACCTCCCGAACCTCGCGCCGACGAGACGACGACGGGGTCGATCGCCGTCCTCGTCCCCTCGCTCGCGTACTACTGGCCGGGCGTCGTGCGCGGGATGGAGACGGCCGGGCGCCGCCTCGGCTACAAGATGCTCCTGCGCGGCGCGTCGTACGAATTGCAGGACGAGCGGCCCGTGCTCGAGCGCCTCGTCGCGACCGGAGACGTGCGCGGGCTCATCGTCGCCCCCAACACCGACACCGCGCACGCCGCCGACGTGATGAGCTGGCTCGCGGAATGCCCCGTGCCGAGCGTCCTCGTCGAGCGCGACGCGGTGACCGGGGCCGGCGGCATCCCGATGGAGTCCGTCACGACCGACCACGCCCTCGGCGCCCTGCTCGCCGCGCGCCACCTCGCGACTCTCGGACACCGCAAGGTGGGGCTGATCCTCTCGCGCCACTCGCCCACCTCGCGCAAGATCGCCGCGGGATGGCAGACGGCGTGCGAAGAGCTCGAGCTCACCCCCGCCGACCACTTCGAGCAGACGCTCCCCGACCGGACGAGCCCCGACTTCTCGGACGTCGTGAACGCCACGCTCGACTCGGCCCTCGCCACGGGCGTCACGGCGTTGCTCGTGCACTCCGACCCGGAGGCCATGGCGTTCGTCGACCTCGCGTTGACGCGCGGCATCTCGGTGCCCGACGACCTGTCGATCATCGCGTACGACGACGAGGTGGCCCAGCTCTTCACGCCCGCGCTCACCGCAGTCAGCCCGCCACGCGCGAGCGTGGGCGAAGCGGCGGTCGAACTCCTCGCGCGTCGCATCGCCGAGCCCGACCGGCCGGTGCACCGCGTGCAGCTGAGCCCACGGCTGAACGTGCGCGCTTCGACGGCGGCACCCCGGTCCTGACGCGGCCTCCGGCGCGGGGAAAGGGGCGGCCCGCACGCGGCGGACCGCCCCTTCTCTCACGCTCGCACGCGACTTCTCACGCTCGCACGCGACTTCTCACGCTCGCACGCGACGGCGACGCACCAGCAGCGTCGCCGCGCCCAGCGCGAGCACCAGCAGCGCCGCACCGACCGTGACGGCGAGGCCCGTGGTGTCCTGACCCGTCGAGGCCAGGTCACCGCGCCCGGGGTTCTGCCCGGTGGCGGAGTCGTCCCCGCCGGGTGCCGCCGGCGCGGGAGTGCCCGGCTCGCTCGGCTGCCCCGGCTGCCCCGGCGTCCCCGGCTCGCCGGGTTGGCCCGGCGTTCCGGGCTCGGCCAGGGTCACCGCGACCGTGTAGGTGCGCGAGGCCCCGTCGGGGGCCGTCACCTGGACGGTGCCGGTGCCGTCGGCATCCTGAGGCTGCACGATCGTGACGACGGCGTCCTCGTCGACCGCGAGAGCGAACAGCTGCGGCAGGGTGTCGCTCTCGACGGTGACGGCGTACTCGGTCGTCACCGGGTCGAATCCCGCGACAGCGTCGTCGCCGACGGTCAGTCGCGCGAGGTCGGCGATCCCGGCGGGCGCCGGGGCGTCGGCGAGGATCTCGACCTCCGACACGATCATGTGGTGGTCCTCGCGGGCGGTCAGCACGACCCGCACCTCGTCGGCCCGCGCACCGTCGACCGGCACCTCGACCCGCGGGGCGCCCTGCTCGGGCACGGGAACCGCGACCGGCTGGCCCTCGACCCAGGCGCCGTCACCCGCGCGATGGTCCACGCGGAGCGTGTCGGCCCAGCTGGGGCCGCCGTCGCGGTAGAACTGCACGGCGACGCCGCGCACGGTCTCGTCCGCGGCGAGCGCGTACGTGAGCGTGTCGGACGGGTTCTTGGCATCCGGTCGCCAGTTCGACCAGCCCTTGTCGGTCGTGTCGCCGTTGATCGTGCGGTCGACGCCGTAGCCGCTCTCGGTGTAGCTGGCGGACGGCGTGCTCTCGGGCGCGACGTTGCGGTCGACCGCGGCGGTCACGATCACCGTGAGCCGGGCGTCGAGGCCGTCGTCTGTCGTTCCCTGGACCTCGACGGCACCGGGCTCGGCGAACGTCGCCTCGTCGATGTCGCTCCAGTCCCACGAAACCGGTACCGCGTAGCCCGCACCCGAGGGACGCAGCTCGGCGAGCACGGTGTCATCGGCTTGCGCTTGCACGGCGGCGAGCGCGCTGCCGGCGACCACGGTCACCGAGCGCGGACGGGTCGCCGTGAACGCGCCCACCTCGACCTCGGCGCGCGCCTCGACCGACGCCCCGAACACGTCGGAGGCCGTCCCGGGCACGGTCACCGTCCCCGCGGTGCCGAAGTCGAGACCGTCGGCGTTCCAGGTGACCGGGGCCGTGCGACCCACACCCCCGGCGTAGCGGACCGTGACCGTCCTGGGGAGCTCGGGAGCCGTGCCGACGGGCGTCGCGGCCGACACGGGGTCGGCGCCCACGGCGGTCGTGCTCGTCAGGCGCCAGGCCTGGTTGGACGCGCCGCTCGAGGTCCACAGTCCCACGGCCGTCCCGGCCGCCGTGGCCGCGCCGTCGACGTCGAGGACACGCTCGGCCGCGACGTTGAGCACCGAGTACGTCTCGCCATCGAGCGTCGAGCCCATCCACTGGGTCGCCGGGTCGCTCGCCGCCGACGCGGCGTCGGTGTCGACCAGCGTCGTCGCTCCGTCGCGCGAACCGAGGAACAGCCCGTCGCCGTTCTGGAGCGTGAAGCGGTGGCGGTTGGTCCCGGCGCCGTCGATCGTGCGCACGGTCCAGCCCTGGGCACGCGCCGCTTCGGGCGTCGTGGCATCCGTCTCGATCGTGAGATCGTCGTCGCCGTCGAGGGCGAGTCCGCTCTGCACGCCGACGAGCTGCACGGTGTCGCCGTCACGGAACGCCGGTGCGTCCGCGGCGACGCCCGAGACGCCGTCGACCTCGAAGGTCACGACCGACTTCGCCGGGATCGTGAGCCGGGCGATTCCGGATGCCGCATCCACGGCGACCGCGTCACCGGCACGCAGCGCGTTCACCGCGGGCTCTTCCGCGGTCGACTGCGTCGTCACGATCGGGGTGACCGTGGCACCGGGTTCGATCTCGCCGAAACGGCTGAGGTCGACCTCGACCACCTGCTCGGCGTCGCCCACGTTCACGTGGACGATCGACGCCCCCTGGCCGTCGGCGTCGATCGCCGCGGTGGAGTTCGTGTCGTTCGTCGCCATGAGCCGGTCGCCGGGCTGGATGTAGTGCGTGAAGTTGCGCACCGTGTTGAACTTCTCGTTCGTCAGCACTTGGCAGCTCGGGTCGGCGTCGCCGTCGGCGATCCGGCGCTCCGAGAGCCCGTCGGCGTTGCAGTCGAAGTCGATGAAGACGCTGCCCCAGTTGAGCTTCTCGACCTTCTCCATGTTGTAGAGGTCTTCGACGGGCTGCCAGAACACCCACGCCTCGGGCTCGAGCTCGCGCAGATCGCC
This sequence comes from Microbacterium testaceum, assembly GCF_001476285.1. Taxonomy (GTDB): domain Bacteria; phylum Actinomycetota; class Actinomycetes; order Actinomycetales; family Microbacteriaceae; genus Microbacterium; species Microbacterium testaceum_B. The sequence continues at coordinate 4,365 of NZ_LDRU01000012.1, forward strand.
GACGATGTGCGAGGCCATGCCGAGGCCGTTCTCGATGTCGTTCGTGACGAAGCCGCGGCTGGTGTCGGTCCAGTTGCCCTCGACCTCGCTCATCCACAGCGGCTTGTCGGAGGCCTTCGCGATGTCGCGCACGACCGGGCGACCGCCCGTGCCGTACGTGTGCACGTTGAGCTGGTCGACGGCGGCCTTCGAGGCGTCCGACCAGGTGTCCCAGTTGCGCACGAACGTGCCGGGGTTCGTCTCGTCCATCGCCGAGATCACGGCATTCGTCGTCGTGTCGTCGCGCCCGAGTCGGTCGGCGAGGACCTGGATCATCTCGTCCTGGCGTTCGGGGCCGATGTGCGCACCCTCCTGCCGACCGCCCGTCGGCCAGGTCTCCCCCTCGGGGATCTGCGTCTGCCAGTAGTTCGTGTTCGGCTCGTTGAACGGGTCGATCGTGTCGAACCGGATGCCATGGGCCTTCTCGAGTTCGTCGACGACGGTGACCATGTACCCGGCGAACTTCTCCATGTCGGCCGAGCGGAGCTGCTCACTGGTGGCGTCGTTGATCCCACCCGAGACGAAGCCGCTGTCGGTGAGGAAGTACGGCGGGGAGTTGCTGAACGCCTCCCAGTGGGTGACCTTGTCCTTCAACGCGTCGAGCCACCAGCGCTGGGCGGAGTCGGCGTCGAAGTCGTAGTGGGTCGGGTCGTCGGGGTTCCACGCGTCGCGGTAGCGGTCGCGGTCGGCGTAGGTCGAGGTGATCTCGCCCTCGGCATCCGTCGCCGGAAGGTCGGGGTTCCAGAATCCCGGCACCGCGCCACCCGCGCGGAGGTACGGCGGCACGTCGGTCGCGTTGCCGCCGCCGACGTTGTACCGGGCGATGTTGAGGTTCAGCCCCTCGTCGCCGAAGACGGCGTCGAAGAGTTTCTGCCGCACGTCGGCGGGGTAGTTCCCCGTGGCGTTGGCGAACCACACCAGGCTCGTCCCCCAGCCCTCGAAGGCCTCGGTGGCCGAGGCGGGGTTGGGGGTGATGCGCACGGCCGACGGGTCGTCGGCGGCTCTCGCCGGGGGTGGCGCGGCGGCCGCTCCGGCGGTCAGGACGCCGGCGACCAGAGCCGCGGCGCACGTGGAAGAAAGGACTCGAGACGTCATCGTCGTTTCCGTTTCCGGCCGCGTCGGTGCGACCTGTGGGGGGATGTTGACGTCAACATGTTGACGTCAACACCGAGCCTAAGCCGATCCGCGCGCTGCGCGCAACGGTTCCGTCGCGTGCCGGGCGGCGGCGCGAGCGGAGCGCCGCGTGACGGAGGGAGGGTCAGGGACGGAGGGAGGACGAATCCGCCGCGCTCGACCTCCGCTCGCCCCAGGTCCTCCGCCCGCCACGGCCGCCGCCGACGCGCGTGGGGACGCGCGACGGACCAGGGACGGAGGGAGGACGCGATCCATCGCGCGCGACCTCCGCTCGCCCCAAACCCTCCGCCCGTCACGCGCCGACGCCGACGCGCAGCGCCCCGCGAGTGCGGGCGATTCCGGGGCAAGAGGACGCGCGCCGTGGCATCCGTCCTCCCCTCCACAGAGCTCCTCCCTCGCGGCAAGGCGCCGCATGCTGCACGGACCGAGTACCACGCCACCGCACCGGCGCCGCACCGCGTGACGGGCGGAGGGTCAGGGACACAGGGAGGAGGAATCCTGCGCGAAGATCCTCCGGCAGCCCCAGATCCTCCGTTCATCACGCGCGCCCGCACCTCGGCCCGCGCCCACCACCGCAGACCCAGCCCCGGCCCCACCGCACCCTCGGCGTGGGACTGCCGCGAACCTCAGCGCCGCGGGCCGGAGCTCTGCCGCACCACGAGCGAGGTCGGCACGAGGGTGCGGGCGTGCTCGCCGCCGGTGCCCTCGATGTCGGCGATCAGGGCGCTCATCGCCTCTTCACCGACGCGCTCGAAGCGCTGACGCACCGTGGTGAGCGGGGGCCAGAAGTTCCCCGACTCGGGCGTGTCGTCGAAGCCGACGACGCTGACGTCCCCCGGCACCGCTCGCCCGGCTTCGTGCAGCGCCCGGATCACCCCGAGCGCCATCTGGTCGTTGGCCGCGAACACCGCCGTGACCGTCGGATCCTGCGCGAGCGTCTCGCCGATCGCGTGTCCCGACTCGGCCGTCCAGTCGCCGATCTGCACCGCGGGCACGTGGCATCCGCGGTCTTCCAGGGCGGTCCGCCACGCCGCGCTGCGGCGCTCGGCGGCGAACGACTCAAGCGGGCCGGACACGTGCCACACCGTCTCGTGGCCGAGGTCGAGCAGGTGCTCGGTGGCCAGGCGCGCGCCCTGGGCCTGGTCGTTGTCGACGACGGCGTAGGGATAGTCGGCGCTCGAGTCGACGACCACGACCGGCAGCCCCGAGGGGATCGAGAGCTCGTTCTCGCCGAGGCGGTGGGTCTCGATGAGGATCACGATGCCGTCGACCGCGTGCTCGCGCAGGCGCAGGAACGCCCCCGACACGTCGGACTGCGACGCGGACTGCACCGTGATGAGGGTGATGGAGTATCCGGATGCCGCGGCCATCGACGCCAGCGCGTCGAGCGTGCGCGTGTTGCCGTACGAGCTCAGCGAGAACATGATCACGCCAATGCTGCGGAAGCGTCCCGAGCGCAGAGCGCGCGCGGCGCTGTTCGGTCGATAGCCGAGCGAGGTCATGGCATCCAGAACCCGTTGCCGGGTCTCGGGATCGACGTTGGTGCGGCCGTTCGCGACGCGCGAGACGGTCTGTCCCGACACGCCGGCGGCCGCCGCGACGTCGGCCATCGACACCTCGCGCCGTCGTGCGCGCGGCGCAACCACGCTCGACGTCGTCGTCGTCTCGGCCACGGTGACCTCCTGGGATGTTGACGTTGACACACTAGCGCGGCGGAGTTATGTTTACGTCAACATCTCGACGACCCGGCCGGGATGCGCACCAACGAAGAGGCTCTGGACGATGACGACCACCGCGGCACCCCCGCCTGCTCTGCGCCCCCCGCGTCGCAAACGCCGTGCACGTATCGACGATCGCGGCTGGCTCTTCGTCGCTCCGTTCGCCCTCGTGTTCGCGCTGGTCTTCCTCGCACCGCTGGCGTACTCGGTGTACCTCAGCCTCTTCCGCGACCAGCTGATCGGCGGCAACGCGTTCGTCGGCTTCGCCAACTACATCACCGCGTTCGGCGACGAGAAGTTCTGGGACGGGTTCGGGCGCGTCGGCATCTTCCTCGTCGTGCAGGTGCCGATCATGCTGATCCTCGCGCTCGCGGCGGCCCTCGCGATCGACAGCGCACGTCTGCACGCCGCCGGCTTCTACCGGATCGTGATCTTCCTCCCCTACGCGGTGCCGGCGGTCGTGGCGGTGCTCATGTGGGGATACATCTACGGCGACCAGTTCGGCCTGACCCGCAACCTCAACGACCTGCTCGGCGGGCAGTTCGTGCAGCCCTTCCTCCCCGAATGGATGCTGCTGTCGATCGGCAACATCGTCACCTGGCAGTTCGTGGGCTACAACATGCTCATCTTCTACTCGTCGCTGAAGACGATCCCCACCGAGCTGTACGAAGCGGCATCCATCGACGGGGCCGGAGCATGGCGCACGATCTTCTCGATCAAGATCCCCGCGGTGCGCGGCGCGGTCGTCATCGCCACGATCTTCTCGATCATCGGCAGCTTCCAGCTCTTCAACGAGCCGAACATCCTCAAGCCGCTGGCCCCGAACGTGATCTCGACGTTCTTCACGCCGAACATGTACGCCTACAACCTCTCGTTCGCCGGCCAGCAGTACAACTACGCGGCCACCATCGCGATCATCATGGGCGTCATCACCGCCGTCATCGCCTACGTCGTGCAGCTGCGCGGCTCTCGTCAGGAGGCGCGATGACCACCGCGACCGCACCCCGTACCGACACCGTGGCCGTGACGACCTCGCGCGGCCCCCGTCTCGCCCGCCGCTCCCCCACGAGCAGCAAGAAGTCGCTCGTGCTGAGCATCGTCATGGGCCTGTACCTGCTGTACACGCTCGTGCCGCTGTTCTGGCTGCTCATCAACGCGACCAAGACCCAGGCCGACCTGTTCACGACCTTCGGGCTCGGCCCCGGCAACAGCTTCGCCCTGTTCGACAACATCGTCGAGACGCTGACCTACCGCGACGGCATCTTCGTCCGCTGGCTCGGCAACACGCTGCTCTACGTCGTCGTCGGCGCCGGTGGCGCGACGCTGCTCGCGACCCTCGCGGGGTACGGACTGGCGAAGTACAACTTCCGCGGACGCAAAGCAGTGTTCGCCGTCGTCCTCGGCGCGATCGCCGTGCCCGGCACGGCTCTCGCGGTGCCGACCTTCCTGCTGTTCAGCCAGCTCGGGCTCACCAACACGCCCTGGGCGATCATCATCCCCTCGCTCATCAGCCCCTTCGGCCTGTACCTCATCTGGGTGTACGCGACGGATGCCATTCCCACCGAGCTCCTCGAAGCCGCCCGCATGGACGGCGCCGGCGAGTTCCGCACCTTCTTCACCATCTCGATCCGGCTGCTGACCCCCGGCATCGTGACCGTGCTGCTGTTCGCGGTCGTCGCGACGTGGAACAACTACTTCCTGCCGTTGATCATGCTGAGCGACCCGCAGTGGTACCCGCTCACCGTCGGCCTCAACCAGTGGAACGCCCAGGCCACCGGGGTCGCGGCGCAGCCGATCTACAACCTCGTCATCACGGGCTCGGTGCTCTCGATCATCCCGATCGTCGCCGCGTTCCTCGTGCTGCAGCGCTTCTGGCAGTCCGGGCTCAGCGCCGGCAGCGTCAAGCAGTGACCCTCGATCTCCTCCCGAACCCGGAGCGTCCTGCCCCGGAAACACGCAACACCATCCACAACAACGAAGTGAAGGAATCCCGATGACATTCATGGGCAAGGGCACCGCCGTGCGGCGGGCCGTGTTCGCCGTCGCAGCGACCGCGCTGACGGTGGGCGCGCTGACTGCCTGCTCCGGCGGCAGCACGGGCGGCGGAAGCAACGGCGGAAGCGCCGACGACATCGAGAAGGCCCTCGAGGCCGGTGGCGAGATCACGTACTGGTCGTGGACGCCCTCGGCCGAGGCGCAGGTCAAGGCGTTCGAGGCGAAGTACCCGAACGTCAAGGTCAACTACGTCAACGCCGGCACCAACAAGGACGAGTACGCGAAGCTCCAGAACGCGATCAAGGCCGGCTCGGGCGCTCCTGACGTCGTGCAGATCGAGTACTACGCCTTCCCGCAGTTCGCCCTGTCGGACTCGCTCGTCGACCTGTCGTCGTACGGCTTCGCCGACCTCAAGGGCGACTACAGCCCCGGCACCTGGGGCTCGGTCGACTTCGACGGAAAGATCTACGGCCTCCCGCAGGACTCGGGCCCCATGGCCCTCTTCTACAACAAGTCGGTGTTCGACCAGTACGGCATCTCGGTGCCGACCACGTGGGACGAGTACCTCGCGGCAGCGCAGAAGCTGCACGCGGCCGACCCGACGAAGTACATCACCGCCGACACCGGCGACGCGGGCTTCACCACCAGCATGATCTGGCAGGCCGGCGGCACGCCCTTCACGACCTCCGGCACCGACGTGACCGTCGACCTGCAGGACGAGGGCTCGAAGAAGTTCGCCGACAACTGGAACCGCCTCATCGAGGGCGGCCTCATCTCCGACACCCCGAGCTGGAGCGACGAGTGGTTCAAGGGCCTCGGTGACGGCTCGATCGCCTCGCTCGTGATCGGCGCGTGGATGCCGGGCGTGCTCGAGTCGTCGGTTCCCGACGGCGCCGGCAAGTGGGCCGTCGCACCCATCCCGACCTATGACGGCAAGGCCGTCACGGCCGAGAACGGCGGCGGTGGCCAGGCGGTCACGAAGCAGAGCAAGAACCCGGCTCTGGCCGCGGGCTTCCTCAAGTGGCTGAACAACGACGAGGAGAGCCTGAAGATCTTCGCCGAGTCCGGCGGCTTCCCGTCCACGACCGCTCAGCTGAGCGACCCCTCCTTCGTCGACAAGGCGTCGGACTACTTCGGTGGCCAGAAGATCAACGAGGTCCTCACGCAGGCCTCGAGCGAGGTGCGCGAGGGCTGGAGCTACCTGCCCTACCAGGTGTACGCGAACAGCATCTTCAACGACACCGTGGGCCAGGCGTACGCCACAAAGGGCGACCTGAACAAGGGCCTCAGCGCCTGGCAGGACCAGCTCGTGCAGTACGGCAACGAGCAGGGCTTCTCGGTCAACAAGTAAGCACGATCATCAGGGGGCGGGTCGCAACGCGCGAGCGAGCGACCCGCCCCTTCCCTTCCTTTCCTCCAGGAGACCCGCATGACCTCCCCCACCCGCATCGCCGTCGACCGGGACGCCCTCGGCGCCGCCGTGCCGCACCGCCTGTTCGGCACGTTCGTCGAACACATGGGCCGCTGCGTGTACGACGGCATCCACAGCCCCGGACACGAGACGGCGGATGCCGCGGGCTTCCGCGCCGATGTCCTCGAGCTCGTGCGCGAGCTCGGTGCCACCGTCGTGCGCTACCCCGGCGGCAACTTCGTGTCGGGGTACCGCTGGGAGGACGGCGTCGGCCCGCGCGAGGAGCGTCCGGTGCGCCTGGATGCCGCGTGGCACAGCACCGAGACCAACCAGGTGGGCCTGCACGAGTTCGCCGAGTGGGCGGATGCCGCCGGGCTCGAGGTCATGGAGGCGGTCAACCTCGGGACGCGCGGCGTCGCCGAGGCCGCCGACCTGCTCGAGTACACCAACCACCCCTCCGGCACCGCGCTGAGCGAGCGCCGCCGCGAGAATGGACGCGACGAACCCTTCGGCATCCGTCTCTGGTGTCTCGGCAACGAGATGGACGGTCCGTGGCAGATCGGCCACAAGACCGCCGACGAGTACGGGCGTCTCGCCGCCGAGACCGCGCGCATGATGCGCTTCATCGACCCGACCGTCGAGCTCGTCGCCGCCGGCAGCTCGAACCACGAGATGCCGACGTTCGGCGCCTGGGAGCGCACGGTGCTGCGGCACACGGCCGGTCTCATCGACCACATCTCGGTCCACGCCTACTACGAAGAGGACCCCGACGACCCCGCGAGCTTCCTCGCCAGCGGCGCGGCCCTCGACCGCTACATCGTCGAGGTCGCCGGCATCATCGACGAGGTCGGTGCGACGACCCCCGACGGTAACCCGATCGGCATCAGCGTCGACGAGTGGAACGTCTGGAACCAGACCCGGTGGAACGAGGTCGACAAGCCCCGCGTCTTCACGGGCGACTGGCCGATCGCCCCGCGCCTCATCGAGGACGACTACACCGTCACCGACGCCGTGGTCGTCGGCTCCCTGCTCATCACACTCCTGCGCCGCGCCGACCGTGTCTCGATGGCGAACCTCGCGCAGCTCGTGAACGTCATCGCCCCGATCCGCACCGAGCCCGGCGGCGGGGCGGCATGGCGCCAGAGCACGTTCCACCCCTTCAGACTCACCGCGGAAGCGGCATCCGGTCGCGTCGTCGTACCGCACGTCGAGGGCGCGACGATCGACACCGCCCGCCACGGCGCCGTCGACGCAGTCGACGCGATCGCCACCGTCGACGGACGCGACGTCACCGTGTTCCTCGCGCACCGCGACCTGCACGCGGCGACCGAGATCGAGCTCGACCTCGGCGCGGTCGATGCCGTCGAGGCGGTCGTGGTGACGATCCCCGAGGGCGGCGACCGCCACACAACCAACTCGGCCGAGGGCGAGCCCGTCTCCCCCGTCGCCCTCAACGTGCGGGTCGGCGACGACGGCATCCTGCGCTTCACCCTCCCCGCTCTCGCCTGGGCGCGCGTGCGCGCGCGCTCGCTCGCCTGACCCCCGAAAGACACCGTGACGACCTTCACCATCGGCGAAACCGACTTCCTGCTCGACGGGCGACCGCACCAGGTCATCTCGGGCACCCTGCACTACTTCCGCATCCACCCCGAGCACTGGGCCGACCGCATCCGCACGGCCAAGGCGATGGGCCTGAACACCATCGAGACGTACGTCGCGTGGAACGCCCACGAGCCGGTGAAGGGCGAATGGGATGCCACCGGGTGGAACGACCTCGGACGCTTCCTCGACCTAATCGCCGCCGAGGGTCTGCACGCGATCGTGCGCCCGGGGCCATACATCTGCGCCGAGTGGCACAACGGCGGTCTGCCGGTGTGGCTGACCTCGACGCCGGGGATCGGCATCCGCCGTTCCGAGCCGCAGTTCGTCGAGGCCGTGTCGGAGTACCTGCGTCGTGTGTACGAGATCGTGGCTCCGCGCCAGATCGACCGCGGCGGCAACGTCGTGCTCGTGCAGATCGAGAACGAGTACGGCGCCTACGGCTCCGACAAGGAGTACTTGCGCGAGCTCGTGCGGGTGACGAAGGATGCCGGCATCACCGTGCCGCTGACCACCGTCGACCAGCCCATGCCGTGGATGCTCGAGGCGGGGAGCCTGCCCGAGCTGCACCTCACCGGATCCTTCGGCTCACGGTCGGAAGAACGGCTCGCGACCCTCCGCGAGCATCAGCCGACGGGCCCGCTCATGTGCAGCGAGTTCTGGGACGGCTGGTTCGACTGGTGGGGCAGCATCCACCACACGACCGACCCCGCGGCATCCGCCCACGACCTCGACGTGCTGCTCGCCGCCGGCGCCTCGGTGAACATCTACATGGTGCACGGCGGGACCAACTTCGGCACGACGAACGGCGCGAACGACAAGGGACGCTTCGACCCGATCGTCACCTCCTACGACTACGACGCCCCCATCGACGAGTCGGGTCACCCGACGGCGAAGTTCCACGCGTTCCGCGAGGTCATCGCGAAGTACGCGCCCGTGCCTTCGGACGTGCCGTCCGGCCGGCCGGAAGCGCCGGTCCTCGAGGTGGTGCTGTCGGGAGAGGGCGACTGGATGCCGGCACCCACGGGTTCCGTCTCAGACGACCCCGCGACGTTCGAGGAGCTCGGACACCTCGGTCCGCTGGTGCGATACGACGTGGAGCTGCCCCCGTTCTCGGGTCCAGCCGCGCTGGTCTTCGGCGAGGTGCGCGACCTGGCGTGGGTGCACGTGGACGGTGTGTTCGTCGGGCGCCTCTCGCGGACACTGCACGAGCGGGCGCTCGCCATCCCCGCGGGGTCGCGACTCACCGTGCTCGTCGAGGACCAGGGGCGCGTCAACTACGCCGACCGCCTGGGCGAGGCCAAGGGCCTGATCGGTGGGGCGACGCTGGGCGGTGCCCCGCTCGTCGGCTGGACCGCGACGCCGGTCGAGGTGGCATCGGCCGCCGGCACCGGGGAAGGCACCCTGGGGCGGGCGCTGCTGCGAGGCACCTTCGACCTGGGCGCCCCCGCAGACCTGTTCCTCGACACGGGCGCCTGGGGCAAGGGCTTCGCGTTCGTGAACGGCTTCTTCCTCGGCCGGTACTGGAACAACGTGCCCCAGCGGACGCTGTACGTTCCCGCCCCCGCACTGCGCGCCGGCGCCAACGAGATCGTCGTCCTCGAGCTGGAGCATGCCGTCGATCCCGTCGCGCGCTTCGTCGCCGCCCCGTCGCTGGGGCAGCTGGAGGAGTAATCCGCCCCGAGCACGGCCGCGCGTGAGGTGTGCCGCGCGCTCCGCGCGCGTGAGGTGCGTGAGGCTCGCGACGCGCTTGAGTTGCCAAGAATTGTCGCTTCCGGAGCGCCTGAAGCGACAATTCTTGGCGACTCACGCGGGGAGACACGGGGCAGGATGGGGGCATGACGATGGCCGCCTGGCTCCGCTCGCTCCCCTCCCTCACGGGGACTCCGCCGGCCACGGATGCCGAGCCCCTCCCCGACCTGCCGGAGCATCTGTTCGCGCGTTGGATCCGGGAGGCCGTCGAGGCCGGCGTCGCGGAAGCCCATGGCGCCACTCTCGCGACGGTCGATGCCGATGGCATCCCGGACGCGCGCACACTGATCCTCAAAGATCTCGGACCGGACGGGTGGGCCTTCGCCGGCCCCCGCGCCTCGGCGAAGGCCGGGCAGTTGGCCGCCCACCCCGCCGCAGCGCTGAACTTCTGGTGGCCTGCCGTGCTGCGGGCCGTCCGTGTGCGGGGCAAGGTGGTCGAGGCCTCGGCGGAGGACTCGGCGGCGGATCTCGCCGCTCGCTCGGCCGCCGCTCGCGACGGCATCGGCCCCGGCGAGTGGGTGATGTGGCGTCTGGTCGCCGATCGCGTCGAGTTCTGGCAGGGCTCCGCCGACCGCAAACACCTGCGCACGATCTACCGTCGCACCGACGACGACTGGCAGCTGATCGACCCCGAGAGCGAGACCCGATGAGCGACTACGAGATCACTGAGATCGGCGGGCTCGATGCCTGGCGCGATCACTTCGGCGGCTTTGCCCCAGCCCGCTCGCGCGACGGACGCCGCGTGGTCGATCACGAGTTGACGATGCAGTTCATCGGCATGACGGCGAACGCGCTCCTTCCCGGGGAGGAGGCGGGGTACTGGCATACGCACACCCGCGTCGAGGAGCTGTACGTGTTCCTCGAGGGCCGTGGTCAGATGGGGCTCGACGGCGATGTCGTGGACGTCGGACCAGGCAGCGTCGTGCGAGTCGGCCAGAACGTGTGGCGCACCTGGCGCGCGGACCCCGAAGGAACGGGTGAACTGCGCTGGCTCTGCATCCGGGCAGGAGGGGAGGCGCTCCCGCACCTTCCCGACGACGCATCGCGGGACACCGACCGTCCGATGCCCTGGGGCCCCTCGGCGTGACGGGCCGGATGCCGCACCTGTCGTTCGCGGCATCCCCGGCCGTCGTCGCGCAAGGCTGCCTGCGCGGCGATCGTGTCGAGTACGGTCGGAGCGCAGAGAGGAGGGGCGCGTCGATGCCGTTGTTCGAGATGGAGGCCACCCCTCGCGGGCGGTCGCGGGTGTTCCTCCGCGCGCAACTCCCCTTCGTGCTCGCGGTGGTCTTCCTCGTCGGTATCGCGGGTCTCGCCCAGCCCTCGACCCTCACCGCGGGCGTCGTCGTCGCGGGGGCGGTCCTCAGCATCATCGCGAGCGTCCTCGCGCTCGCCGTACCCTGGGAGCGCCTCCCTCGCTCGTGGATGATGCTCGTCGCGGTCCTCGATCTGCTCGCCGTCGCCCTGATCCGCGCCGAACTCCTCCCCACATTCCCCTCCGTCTCGGTGCTCGCGATCTTCCCCGTGCTGTGGCTCGCCTACGGATTCCCCTGGTACGGCATCCTCGTCGGCGTGTTCGGAACGGGCTTCATCACCTCGTTCCGCTTCGTCTACGTCGGAGCCTGGCCGTCGTCGCCGGTCGAGTGGGCGAACGTCGTGATCATGCCGACCCTCGTCGTGGGGGTCGCCGTCATCGTCTTCGTCGCCGCGCGCCACCTGCGGCGCAACTCGCGGCAACTGGCGCGGGCGTCTCGCGCCCAGGCCGAGGCCTTGGATGAGGCACGGGACACCCAGTCCGTCGCCCTGGGCATCGTCGACACCGTGAACGCCGGGGTCATCTTCTACGACGCCCAGGGGCGGTTGGAGATCGCCAACGCCCGGGCGCACCGCTTTGCCGAACTGGGCGGCTTCCGCCTCGACGAGCCGCCGATGGCCGGGGACGCGGTCTTCGACGCCGACCGCACCAGCGTCGTCCCCGCGAGGGAACAGGTGATTCCGCGCGCTCTCGCGGGCGACGCCGTCAGCGACGAGTTCGAGTGGTGGGGCCCCGCGGACGCCCCCGTCGCCGTGGTCGCCTCATCGGGCCGGGTGCGCCGAGCCGACGGCGACGTGCGCGGAACCGTCATCGTCATCTACGACGCCACGGTTCTCGCCGAGACGATCGAGGTGCGCGAGCAGTTCTTGCGCACGGTGTCGCACGAACTGCGCACGCCGCTCACGAGCATCACCGGATTCCTCGACCTCATCGACGACGAGGTCGGACCCGAGGACACCCGCCTGAAGCGCTACGTCGACGTGGTCACCCGCCGCACCGCCGATCTGTCGCACCGGGTGCGCGATCTCTTCGCGGCGAGCGAGAGCGAGAAGACGCTCCACCCGGACGACGTCGACCTCGGCGAGATCGTCGCCACCGCGGTCGCCGAGGTCGCCGCGTTCGCCGACGCCCGCGCGTTCCTCATCGAGACGGCCGCCACCGGCCCCACGTCCGCCCGACTCGACGGCACACAGGTGCGCCTCGCGATCGTCGAGCTGCTCACGAACGCGGTGAAGTTCGGCATCCCGTCGTCCGCGATCACCGTGTCGTACGGCGTCCACGACGGCCGCGCGGTGCTGGCGGTGACCAACGACGGCCCCGGTCTCGGGCCGACCGAACAGCGTCGAGCCTTCGACCGCTTCTACCGGGGTTCGCTTGCGCGATCGGGTGAGATCCAGGGTTTCGGCCTCGGGCTCACGACGGTTCGCGCGATCGCCGTCGCGCACGGCGGCACCGTCGGGCTCGACAGCGCTCCCGACGGTCGCACGACCGTGACGATGGATCTCCCGGCCGCGTAGGCCGGGCGCACGGCCTCACGGGCGCGGGTTCCCCCGCGGATGGTGCGGGCGATCGACGCGGCGGTTCGGCCCCTTGCCTAAACGCGATCCACGCACATAAACGCGAGCTGCTCGTGTTTCTGCGCGTGGATGCCGTTTATGCGTGATGGCGAAGCGACAGCTGGTCGGCGACCGCGCCGAGCCGGTCGTCGAACGTCGCGAGCGGAGCGTCGAGGTGCGTGGCGGCGGCGAGAACGCACGTGTCGGGCATCTTCAGCGAGTGGCGAGCGCGCAAGGTCGCCACGAGCACCGGCTCGTCGGGGCCCATGTCCACCGCCTCGACCCGCAGAGCGCGCAGGGCTCGCCACATCTCCGCCTCTCGGCCGACGCGTGCCGCCCCGACCAGCGTCTCGGCGACCGTGAGCGGGTGCATCAGAAACGGACCAGGGTCGTCGGCCAGCAGCTTCTTGGCGCGATCGTGATGGGCGTCACCGGGAGTGAACAGAGCGATGATGACGCCGGCGTCGAGAACGATCACTCCGGCCAATCCTCGCGGAGTTCCCGCAGGTAACCCTCGGGGTAGATCCCCGCGAACTGGTCGATGACGAGGTCGATGCGGCGACGCTGTGCGGCGGAACGTCGAGACTCCTCGCCGCGGAGGGCGCGACCACCCGCGACGACGAGATGCGTGATCAGCGCGCTCGGCGACTCATCGGGCCAGCGGGAACGCGCGATCTGCAGCGCCTCCTCGATCTCGACGGTGTGCGTCACCTGGGTGCGGGGACGGGTGGTCGGCATGGCTCGAGTGTACCACCTGAACATTCGGTGTACCACCGCTCAACTGAGGGTCACACGAAGGGCGACACTCACCGCGCAGCGGTACTCTCGCGCACCACCAGTGTCGCCGGCACCGTCTCTGCGACCGGATCGCCGCCCTCGATCGCCGCGATCAGGGCGACGACGGCGCGACGGCCCAGCGCGTCGAAGTCCTGGCGGACGGTGGTCAGCGGCGGGCGGAACTCCGCGGCATCCGCGATGTCGTCGAAGCCCACCACGGAGACATCCTCGGGAACACGGCGGCCCTCGTCGGCGAGAGCGCGCAGAGCACCGAGGGCCATCTGATCGTTGGCGACGAAGATCGCCGTGACACCGGTGAGGCCCGCGACGGCGGAGTACCCGGATGCCGACGTCCAATCGCCGCGGACCGGTTCGGGCGCGACGAGCCCGACGTCCGCGAGCGCCTCGCGCCATCCCCGCTCGCGCTCGGCCGCGGCGAACGAGCCGCGCGGTCCGCCGAGGTGGTGCACCGTGTCATGGCCGAGGGCAAGGAGGTGGGCGGCCGCGGCCCGTGCGCCGCCGGCGTGGTCGGTCTGCACGATCGAGAACCGCGCGTCGGCCGGGGAGTCGACCACGACGAGGTGCAGATCCGCGGGCGGCTGCGCGTCGCGCGCGAGCTCGGTCGCCTCGTTCAGCACGACGGCCCCATCGACGCCCTGCGACCGCAGGCGGGCGAACGCCTCGCGGATGCCTCGCTCCCCGACCGTCACGACGGCGAGGGCGTAGTCGCGGGCAGCGGCGGCCTCGGAGATCGCCTGGAGCATGCGCGAGTTGCCGACGGACGCGAGGGTCGACACGACGAGGCCGATGGTCGAGGTCTGCCCGGTACGCAGCGCCCGCGCGGCGCGGTGCATGCGATAGCCGAGGTCGGCCATCGCCTTCTCGACGCGCGCCCGTGTCGCGGGGTCGACCCGGGGGCTGCCGTTCGCGACCCGCGACACCGTCTGCGCCGAGACCCCGGCCCTTGCGGCCACGTCGGCCATGGATACACGCATCACGCCCCCTCGATGTTGACGATATCACGCGCCGGATGTAGCGTGTTATCGTGAACACGGACATCCTCTCCGCGGTGCCTCTGGGCGCCGGCGTCGTCAAGCGGCCCACGCACCTGGCCGACGGACGTGAGCTCATCTACTTCGACGACCCCGACACGACGCTCGGCGCCGAGCGCGCGATCGACGCCCGCACCCTCGACCCCCGGCCGATGACGGCGACCATGCGGCAGGACGTGCTGACGGGCGACTGGATCACCGTGGCATCCAATCGCCAGAACCGCGCGTTCCTGCCCCCCGCGCACCTCGACCCGCTGTCGCCGCAGACGCCGACCAACCCGTCCGAGATCCCGTCGCTGTACGACGTCGCGGTCTTCGAGAACAAGTCGCCGTCGTTCGGTCCCGCGCTCGACAGCGCGGTCGGCGACGCTCCGGCCGCGATCGACCCCCCGCGCGGAGACGACGACCTCGAGCACCTCGGCCTGGGCCGCACGCGCACCTCGGTCGGACGCTGCGAGGTCGTGTGCTTCAGCCCCGCGCACGAGGGGTCGTTCGGATCGCTCTCGCGCACCCGCGCCCGCACCGTCATCGAGGCGTGGGCCGACCGGACCGCGGCGCTCTCGGCTCTGCCCGGCATCCGTCAGGTCTTCCCGTTCGAGAACCGCGGGGAGCAGATCGGGGTCACCCTCCCCCACCCGCACGGGCAGATCTACGCCTACCCGTATGTGACGCCGCGCACGCACCGCCTGCTCGACACGATCTCGCGCACCTCGAGCGACCTGTTCGCGCGCATCCTCGACTTCGAGTCCGCCGGCGAGCGCGTCGTGCTGCGCGGCGAGCACTGGACCGCCTTCGTGCCGTTCGCGGCCCGCTGGCCCATCGAGGTGCACGTGCTCCCGCACCGCCACGTCGCCGATCTCGCCGAGACGACCGACGCCGAGCGCGACGAGCTGGCGCCCTTCTACCTCCGGCTGCTGCGCGGCATCGACGCCCTGTATGACACCCCCACCCCCTACATCGCCGCCTGGCACCAGGCGCCGGTCGGACGGGCGAGGGATGCCGTGCGCCTCAACCTGCAGATCACCTCGCCGCGCCGTGCGGCCGACAAGCTGAAGTACCTCGCCGGATCCGAGGCCGCCATGGGCGCCTGGATCGGCGACGTGACCCCCGAGTCGCAGGCCGAGCGCCTGCGCGCCGCCCTCGACACCGTTCCGGAGGTGACGGCATGAGCGCCGTCGACGACGCCCTCGCCCTGCTCGCCGCTCCCGCCGTGGGCGTCTGGTCGGCCCCCGGCCGCGCCAACCTGATCGGCGAGCACACCGACTACAACGAAGGTTTCGTCTTCCCCTTCGCGATCGCCCAGCGCACGGCCGCCGCGGTCGCGCTGCGCGACGACGACGTGATCCGCGTTCGGTCGACGTTCGCCGACGACGCGGTCGAGGTCCCGCTCGCCGAGCTCGACGCCCGCATCGCCGCCGGCGGCCTCGACTGGGCGGGGTACCCGCTGGGCGTGGCGTGGGCGTTGCTTCGGGAGGCCCCGGATGCCGAACCTCGCGGCGTCGACATCGCCCTGGCGTCGGAGGTGCCGGTGGGGGCGGGCCTGTCGTCGTCCGCCGCGATCGAGGGGGCCGTGGCATCCGCCCTCAACGACGTGTGGAACGCCGGTCTCGACAAGGTCGCCCTCGCCCGCGTGGGGCGCATCGCCGAGAACGACGCGGTCGGCGCCCCGACCGGGATCATGGACCAGATGGCGTCGATGCTCGGCGTCACCGACGCGGCGACGTTCCTCGACTGCCGCACGCTCGAGACACGCGCGGTGCCTCTCGGCTTCGCCGACGCCGGGCTGTCGATCCTCGTCACGGACACGCTCGTCGAGCACGCGCACTCCTCGGGCGGGTACCGCGAGCGCCGCGAGGCGTGCGAGCGCGGGGCGGCCGCCTTCGGTGTCGCGGCCCTGCGCGACCTCACCGTCGACGACCTGCCGCGCGCCCAGGAGATCCTGGATGACGTCACCTTCCGCCGCGTGCGCCACATCGTCACCGAGAACCAGCGCGTGCTCGACACCGTGGCCGCGCTCGACGCCGAGGGCCCGACGGAGATCGGCGACCTGCTGACGGCATCGCACGCGTCGATGCGCGACGACTTCGAGATCTCGGTGCCCGAGCTCGACCTCGCCGTCGAGACGACTCTCGCCGCGGGCGCCCTCGGTGCCCGCATGACCGGCGGCGGCTTCGGCGGGGCGGCGATCGCGTTGATCCCCACCGGCCTCATCCCGGCGGCGACCGAGGCGGTTCTCGCCGCGTTCGCGGCATCCGGTTTCCGCGCCCCGAACGTGTTCACCGTGACGCCGTCCGAGGGCGC
>NZ_LDRU01000120.1 GCF_001476285.1 Microbacterium testaceum
CGACGAGCACGCCCGCGTTGCCGAGAGACGCCGCGGCGAGCACCATCGCCAGCCCCGCCGCCACGCCCCACCGCCGCCGGAGCACGGCGATCACGCCCGCGACCACCGCGAGCGCGGCGAGGCCGATGGCCAGGATGCCGCGGAACGGGATCAGCTGGGCCACCACCTGCAGGCGCTGCGCGCCGACGATCTGCGGCCACACCGCCAGGACGGCGAGAACACCGCCGACCACGAGCGTCACGATCAGGCCGGTGCGTCGGGTCTTCGGCATCCGCCCAGTAAACCGCGGAACACCCGCGTATCGCTGAGAGGGCGTGCGATCATTCCTCATGCCTTTCCCTCCGGGGAGCCTGACTCCCGCGCCGGACCGCGAGCCCGATCTCGACGACGACTTCCGGACGGGACTCGACCCACGCTGGTGGGTCGCGAGCTACCTGCCGCACTGGACCACGCCGGAGCGAGCGCGAGCGCGCTATGACACCGGGCCGGACGGTCTCGCACTGAGAATCGATCGCGATCAGCCGGACTGGCGCGAAGAAGACGCTCCCCTGCGCGTCTCGAACCTGCAGACCGGGGTGTTCTCGGGGCCGGTCGGCTCCCCCCTCGGGTCGCACCGTCACCGCGAGGGCCTCACCGTCCGCACCGAGACCCCGACGCGACTTCTCTTCGCCCCCTCGAGTGGACGCGTCGAGATCACGGTCTCCGCCAGCCGTGACGTGAACTGCATGACGGCCGCCTGGCTCGTCGGCACCGAGCACCGCTCCCCGACCGAGTCCGGTGAGATCTGCATCTTCGAGATCGACGCCGACGCGATCGGCGAGACCACCGTGGCGCGGAGCGGCATCAAAGCCCATCACGACCCACACCTCACGTCCGACATGAGCGAGGTCGCTCTTCCCCTGGACGCGTCTGCCCCGCACGCCTGGTTCGTGCAGTGGGGGTCGGGCGAGACGGTCATCGGATGCCAAGACCGCACGCTGCGGCGGGTCGCACAGGCACCCGATTACCCGCTGTTCCTCATGATCGACCTCTTCGAGATCGGCCCACGCTGGGGTCGTTACCCGAAGACGGCGACGATCCACCGCGTGCGCGCCTGGGGCGAGAGCGGTTTGGCCGCCGGCTGACCCTCGCCTAGCGTGGACCGAATGGCCGACACCCTTGCCGACCGACGTTCACCTCTCCGCCCCGCTCTCGACGTGGTTCGCGGCGCCCTGATCGGGGCGGTGGAAGTCATCCCGGGGGTCAGCGGCGGAACGGTCGCCCTGATCGTGGGGGTGTACGCGACGCTGATCGACGCCGCGAGCCACATCGTGCGCGGCACGGTCGCGGCGACGGACGTCGTGCGCGGTCGCGGACTCACACGCAGCGCCCGTCACTTCCGGGCGGTGCGATGGCGAGTCGTGGCCCCGGTGCTCGTCGGCATGGTGCTGGCGGTCGTCCTCGGCGCGCGCGTCCTGGCTCCCCTCGTGCAGGAGTATCCGACCGGGACACGGGCCGTCTTCGGCGGCATGATCGCGGCATCCCTGCTCATTCCGATCCGGCTGCTGGGTCGCGAGTGGACGTGGCGGCTGGGCCTGCTGACGCTCGTCGCCGCCGTAGCTGCATTCGTCCTCACCGGCCTGCCCTCCGGTGCCGTCGAGAACCCGCCGCTCATCGTCGTCGCGCTGGCGGCTTCGGTCGCCGTGTGCGCCCTCGTGCTGCCGGGGCTCTCCGGAGCGTTCCTGCTCCTCGTCTTCGGCCTCTACGAGACGACGTTGATCGCCCTGAACGAGCGCGACATGCCCTACATCCTGGCTTTCGCCGTCGGCGCGATCGTGGGGCTCAGCGTCTTCGTCAACGTCCTGCGCCTTCTCCTGGCCCGGTTCCACGCGGGCATGCTGGCCCTGATGACGGGCCTGATGCTGGGCTCCCTCCGCGCGCTCTGGCCGTGGCAGGACGACGCGGGGCACTCCCTCGCGCCGTCGGGCGACGTCGCTTCGACGGTGCTCCTCGCAGCGGCCGGCGCCGCGGTCGTGCTGCTCGTGGTGTGGATGCAGGCGCGCCTGACCGCGAAGTCCCCCTGACCCGAGCGGCACCCCCACAGATTCGGACCAGTGCAACGAAATCGGATGCCAGGGGGCTCGGCATCCGATTCTGTTCGCCGTGTCCGATTCCGGTGCAAGCCGGGACGGGTCCGGGGCCGCCCCTCCCCCAGACATGAGAAAGACCCCCGGGATGAACCCGGGGGTCTTTCTCATCTGTGCGCGAGGGGGGACTTGAACCCCCACGCCCGTGAAGGCACTGGCACCTGAAGCCAGCGCGTCTACCTATTCCGCCACTCGCGCGTGCGCGACATCGAGGATGCCACGCGACCAACTTCCCGAGAATATCACGGCCGCGTCGGCACAGCGAAACGCGGGCTCCGCAGGCGGCATCCATGACCTGCTCAGCCGCCCTGACTACGATGTGCCTACTGGTCTGCCTGCCCGAAGGAGTCTCGTGGGACTACTCGACAGTTTCGAGAAGGGTCTCGAACGCGCCGTCAACGGTGCGTTCGCGAAGACCTTCCGCAGTGGCATCCAGCCGGTGGAGATCGCCTCCGCGCTGCGGAGTGAGCTCGATAAGAAGGCCGTCGTGGTCACCCGCGACCGCATCCTCGCCCCCAACGCCTTCGCGGTCCGTCTGTCGCCCGCCGACGACGAGAAGATGAGCGCGCTGGGGTCCACTCTGGTCACCGAGCTGACCACGCTCGTGAAGAAGCACGCCAGCACGCAGGGCTACTCGTTCGCCGGCCCCCTGGCCATCTCGATCGAACGCGACGAGTCGCTGTCGACGGGGACCCTCCGCGTCGACTCGCAGACCAGCGAGGGCCAGGTCTCGTGGCGCGGTGTCGTCGACATCGACGGAACGCGGCACGAGC
>NZ_LDRU01000121.1 GCF_001476285.1 Microbacterium testaceum
CCTGAAACACACGCGGGCCGCCTCCGTCACTTTATCGGCTCGGCCCGCGTGTGTTTCAGGACGGGGTATGCGTGAGCTGGAGGCGGTCGACGACCTCCTGCACCTGCTCGCCCGGTGTGAGATCGAGGTCGACCCGGATCGCTCGCTCATCGGCATCCGGCATCTCCAGCGTTTCGAACTGGGATGTCAGCAGCGACGGGGGCATGTAGTGACCCTGGCGGCGCAGCAGACGCTCGAGCACGAGCTTCGGGTCGCCCATGAGCAGGACGAAGGTCACGTCGTCGCGGCGCAGCACATCGCGGTAGCTGCGCTTGAGGGCGGAGCACGTGATGATGCCCGGGCGGCCCGCGGCGATCTGCCCGTCGATCCACGCGGCGACCCGGTCGAGCCACGGCCAGCGGTCGTCGTCGTTGAGGGCATGACCGGATGCCATCTTGGCGACGTTCTCGGCGGGGTGAAGGTCGTCGCCCTCTTGGAAGTCCCACCCCAGACGGCCGGCGAGCATGCCGGCGACGGTGGACTTGCCGGTGCCGGCGGGGCCCATGAACACGAGGACGGGGACGGGGACGGTCATGGCTTCTCTCTTCGTCGGGGGAAGGGGGTCAGATGGTGAGGCGGACTTCGGAGAGCACCGCGGCGACGTATCGGCGCGTGTGCTCCTCGGCGGCGTCGGCGTCGGCACGGCCGATCGCGGCGGCCGTCGCCACGTGGTTGTCGAGCGCGTCGGGGTTCGGGATGCCGGGGGTCAGGCCGTGCATCGCGCGTCCCTCGATCGCGGCGGCGATGGGGGCGCGTGCCGCCGCGAGCATGAGGTTCCCGCTGGACAGGAGGATCAGGTCGTGGAAGGCGATGTCGGCCGCGAGGTACTCAGGGGAGTTGCCGAGGCCCGCGGCGCCGAGCCGCTCGAGCTGCTCGGCCAGTCGGAGGAGCTCTCCGCGCTGCAGGTCGGTCGCGCGGCGGGCGCTGAGGCGCGCGGCGACGGGCTCGATCGCTGCGCGCAGCTCGGTGGTGTTCACGATCAACTGGTCGCGGCGGCGCCCGGCCAACTGCCACCCGATGAGGCGCGTGTCCAGCGCGCTCCAGTGAGCGGCGGGGCGCACGGTGATGCCGACGCGGCGGCGCTGTTCGAGCATGCCCATCGCCTCGAGGACGCGCACGGCCTCGCGCACCACGGTCCGCGAGACGGCGTACTCCTCCTCAAGGGCCGCGAGGGTCAGCACGTGACCGGCCGGAAGGTCGCCATCGACGACCCGCATGCCGATGGCATCCACCAGCGATCCGTGTGAGGCGCGGGCCATGACCCCTCCTTAGGTCGTTTGGTACGACCTTATCTTGTCAAAAATATGATCATTGTGTGAAGATGCCCTGACCGCCCCGGCGGACGCACGGCGTCTCACAGCATGCCCGACCCACGTCCGACCGGCTGAATCAACGGAGATCTCTTGGACGACTGGACACAGACGCTCGGCACCACGCCGTTGCTCCTCATCGCGGCGGGCGCGATCGCGCTCATCCTGGTGCTCATCATCTGGCTGAAGGTGCACGCCTTCCTCGCGCTCATCATCGTGTCGCTCGTGACGGCGTTCGCCGCCGGCATCCCGGTCTCGGCCGTCGTGAAGACGTTGACGGACGGGTTCGGCGGAACGCTCGGCACGGTCGCCCTCCTCGTCGCGCTCGGCGCGATGCTCGGCAGGCTCATCGAGCACTCCGGTGGGGCGCAGGCGCTCGCGGACGCGTTCGTGCGCATCTTCGGCGAGAAGCGCGCGCCCTTCGCCCTCGGCATCGTGTCGCTGATCCTCGGCTTCCCGATGTTCTTCGACGCCGGTCTGGTGATGATGCTCCCCATCATCTTCGCCATCGCGCGTCGCGTGTCGGGTAACAACGTGCTGCTGTTCGGTCTGCCGGCGGCCGCCGCCTTCTCGGTCATGCACGTGTTCCTGCCCCCGCACCCGGGGCCGGTCACCGCGAGCGAGCTCTACGGCGCGAACCTCGGCATCGTCCTCATCGTCGGGCTGATCGTCGCCTTCCCGATCTGGTACCTCTCCGGTTACCTCTGGGGGAAGTTCGTCGCGAAGCGCATCGTGCTCCCCGTGCCGGCACTCTTCGGCGACGTGGACGCCGACCAGCCCGCGAACCCCCCGAAGCCCGCCACGGTCATCGCCGTGCTGCTCCTGCCGATGCTGCTGATCTTCCTCAACACCGGTCTCACCACCCTCGGCGCAGCCGGAGCGGTCGACAGCGACAACATCGTCGTCCAGGTGCTCGTCCTGCTCGGCAACTCGCCCGTCGCGCTGCTCATCACCGTGTTGGTCGCGACCGTGGTCTTCGGATTCCGCCGTGGAGAGAACGGGACCGCGCTCGAGAAGGTCGTGGACTCGGCGCTCGGGCCCGTGGCATCCGTCATCCTCATCACCGGCGCCGGCGGCATGTTCGGTGCCGTGCTGCGCGCCTCGGGCATCGGCGACGCGCTCGCCGACAGCCTGAGCGACCTCGGCCTCCCGGTCATCGTCGCGGCCTACATCATCGCGGTCATCCTGCGGCTCGCTCAGGGCTCGGCGACCGTCGCCCTCGTCACCGCCGCGGGCCTCGCCGCCCCGGCCGTCATGGCCGGCGGCTTCTCGCCGCTGCAGGTCGCCGCGATCACGCTGGCCACCGCCGCCGGCTCCGTCTTCGCCGGTCACGTCAACGACTCGGGCTTCTGGCTCGTGGGCCGACTGATGGGCATGGACGTCAAGACCACACTGAAGACCTGGACCGTTCAGCAGACGATCGAGTCGGTACTCGGCTTCCTCGCCGCGCTGCTCGTCTTCGGCATCGGAGCCCTCCTGTGACCGGCTCGAACGCCGACCTGTTCGATGTCTCCGACCGCCTCGCCCTCGTCACCGGCTCATCCCGCGGACTCGGTCGCGCATTGGCCCTCACGCTGGCGCGCGGGGGAGCCCGGCTCGTCGTGCACGGCCGCGACGCGGCGGCGGTCGAGCAGACCCGTGCTGAGGCCGAGGAGCTGTCCGGACGCCCCGCGCACGCGGCGGTGTTCGACGTCACCGACGCCGCCGCGGTGGAAAGCGCCGTGGCTGACCTGCTCGAGAGCGTCGGGGTGCCCGACATCCTCGTCAACAACGCCGGCGTCCAGCGCCGAGCGCCCATCCACGAGTTCGCGGTCTCCGACTGGGACGACATCGTCGCGGCGAACCTCTCGGGCGTCTTCTACGTCTCGCGCTTCGTCACGCCCGCGATGGTCGCGCGGGGCTCGGGCAAGATCGTCAACGTCGCCTCGGTGCAGTCGCGCCTCGCGCGCCAGACGATCGCGCCGTACTCGGCGACGAAGGGCGGTGTCGCGCAGCTGACCGCCGGCATGGCCGCCGACCTCGCCCGGTTCGGCATCCAGGTCAATGCGCTCAGCCCTGGTTACTTCGCGACGGAGATGAACCGCGACCTCGTCGACGACCCCGAGTTCACGCGCTGGCTGACCCAGCGCACGCCCGCCGCGCGGTGGGGCGATTTCGACGAGCTGCGGGGGGCGCTGCTGTTCCTCGCGTCCGACGCGTCGAGCTTCGTCTCGGGGCAGAACATCTTCGTCGACGGCGGGATGACGGCGGTCGTCTGACCCCGGAGAGGAATCACCGATGAAGTCTCTGCTGATCGAGAAGGCGCTCACCGCCGAGGTGCGCGACGTGGACGTGCCCGAGCCCGGAGAGGGGCAGGTGCGCTTGCGCGTCGAGTACGTCGGCATCTGCGGGTCGGACCTGCACTACTACTACGAGGGCGCGAACGGGGCGTTCGTGGTTCGGGAACCGTTGGTCCCCGGTCACGAGCTCTCCGGCCGGGTCGACCTGGACCCCTCCGGTGCCCTGGCGCCGGGGACGCCGGTCACCGTCCACCCCGCGCGCTTCGGTACGCCGCGGGAGGGCATCGAACACGCTCCGCACCTGTGGCCGGGAGGCTCCTACCTCGGCAGTGCGTCGACCTGGCCGCACACGCAGGGCGCGGCATCCGAGTACCTGATCGTCGAGGCCGGCATGGTCCGTGTCCTTCCCGACGCTCTGCCCGTGCGGCGTGCCGTTCTCGCCGAGCCGCTCGCCGTCGCCCTCCACGCGCTCGGCAAGGCTGGCCCTGTCGAAGGGCTCGACGTGCTCGTCACCGGTTCGGGCCCGATCGGCCTGATGGCCGTGGCGGCTGCCGTCGCTGCCGGTGCGCGTGTCACCGCCACCGACGTGCTCACGGGACCGCTCGAGCGGGCGGCGGCGCTCGGCGCGTCGGCGACCATCGACGTCTCGACCGACGCGATCGAGTCGGGGGCCTACGCGGTGGTCCTGGAGTGCTCAGGGGTTCCCGTATCGATCTCGACCGCGTTGAAGGCCGTCCGCCCCGGCGGCACCGTCGTGCAGGTCGGCATGCTCCCCGACGATCCGCGGCCGGTGAACCTCGCCCCCTTCATCTCGAAAGAGGTGCGCTACCTCGGCGCGTTCCGCTTCCGCGACGAGATCGATCAGGCGGTCGCGCTCCTCGCCGCGAACCCCGGCATCGAGAGCGCCCTCACGCACGAGTTCGCGGTGACGGATGCCGCCGAGGCCTTCGCCACGGCGCGGGACTCGCAGCGCTCGGGCAAGGTCGTCTTCGCGCTCTGAACGACGACGAATGCCCCGGTGGCCTGGACCACCGGGGCATTCTCGTTCGTGCGTCAGTCGTCGCTGCGGACCGCCGTGAACCGGCGCGTGACGGCGATGTCGCGCTCGCCGAGTCCGCGCTCGACGATCTCGTCGAAGGCGGCGCGGAGGGCGGGGAGCAGCGCGGGACGCGTGTCGGTCGCGGCGGCGATGTCGGCGGCGAAGCGCAGGTCCTTGACCATATAGCCCGCGACGCCGCTGGGGGAATCGTCGCCGGTCACGAGCTTCTCGCGGCGGCTGGCGAGCAGGTTCGACCCCGCGTATCCGCCGCCGAGCAGTTCCCAGAGCGCGGCGGGGTCGACGTCGGACCGGGCGGCGAGCTCGGTCGCTTCACCGAGGGCGAGGATGGTCGCCGCCACGACCATCTGGTTGCAGGCTTTGGCCACCTCTCCCGCGCCGAGGGGGCCGAGACGGACGGGGGTGCCGCAGGGGGTGAGGAGCTCCGCGGCGAGATCGGTGGCGGCGCTGTCGCCGCCGAGCATGATCGACAGGGTCCCGGCCTTCGCGCCGTCCTCGCCGCCCGAAACGGGGCAGTCGACGACGCGGATGCCGGCGGGCAGCCGTTCCGCCAGCTCGCGCACGCCGACGGGGGAGGATGTCGACCCGATCATCAGGAGAAAGGGGCGCCCGTCGATGCCCGCGAGCAGCCCGTCGGGGCCGTCGAGGTGCTCCTCGAGCTGCGGGAGGTCGGGGAGCATGACGAGGACCGCGTCGGTGGCCGCCGCGAGTTCCCGCGCCGTCGACGCCCACGCGGCTCCTGCCGCCGTCAGTGCGTCGCGCTCTCGGCGGGCGTGGACGGTCAGAGCCCCGCGTGCGGACAGCAGATGCTGCGCCATGGGCTCGCCCATCGCGCCGAGGCCCCAGACGCCGAGGCGCACCTCGGGAGCGGGGGGAAGCGTGCCGGTCTCTTCATCGAGCGAGGTCATGGACACATCGTAGCGGCTGGACAATAGGTTGGACAGGGTTCAGTATGGTGAACGACGAACGATGGCCAGATCACGGTGCCGGTGAGCCGTGGCGAGAGGAGACGACGACGATGTCGACAGGTAAGAGCCTACGCGCGGTGGTGGCGGTGCCTTTGAAAGAGGATCTCTGCGAGCTGATCGAGCGCCTCGAGCCGCGCGTCGAGCTGGTGCGCGACGCCTCGCTCACGCACCCGATGCGCGGGCCCGCCGACTGGTCGGGTGACCCGGCGCACGAGCGCTCGGCTGACGAGCAGCGCGCATTCGACGAGATGGTCGACTCGGCGGACGCGCTCTTCGGTATCCCGGACGTCGATCCCGCCGCCCTCGCGCGGACCGTCGCCGTCAATCCGAAGCTGCGGTGGGTCATGACGACAGCCGCCGGCGGGGGAGGGCAGGTGAAGGCGGCCGATCTCGACCGCGCGGCGCTGGATCGCATCGTCTTCACCACCAGCGCCGGCGTCCACGGGGGGCCGCTCGCCGAGTTCGCCGTCTTCGGTGTCCTCGCCGGTGCGAAGGACCTGCCGCGGCTCGCGCAGCAGCAGGCGGATCGGCGCTGGACCGATCGCTGGGAGATGCGCCAGGTCGACGAGATGACCGTGCTCGTCGTCGGTCTCGGGGGAATCGGGGCCGAGTGCGCGCGCCGCTTCCATGCGCTGGGCGCCGAGGTGTGGGGGACGACGCGCTCCGGAACCCCCGTGGACGGGGTCGACCGCCTCGTCTCGCTCGACGAGCTGGCCACGGCGGTGAGCGAGGTGGATGCCATCGTCGTCACCCTGCCGGGAACAGATCAGACGCATCACCTGATCGGCGCGGAGGTTCTCTCCGCGGTGAAGCCGGGGGTGATCGTCGCGAGCGTCGGTCGCGGGACCGTGATCGACGAGACGGAGCTCCTCGCGGCTCTCGACGACGGACGCGTGTCGTTCGCCGCCCTCGACGTGTTCGAAGTGGAGCCCCTCCCGGATGAGTCGCCGCTGTGGCGGCATCCGCGAGTCCTCGTCAGCCCGCACACGGCCGCGCTCAACAGCAAAGAGGAGGAGCGCATCGCGCGTCGGTTCGCCGAAAACGCCACGCGCCTGCTCGACGGCGAGCCGATGCGCGCGGTTGTCGATACGGTCGAGTTCTATTGACCTGTCGCGCCCCTCGCGACACCGGTTCGACGGGAGGACGCCGTGAGCGATGACGAAGCGGGCGCGATCGCGCGCGATCCGGCCCCGGCCGTCGGGCGCAGCATCCGTCTTCTCGGCCTGCTCGCCGAAGCGGGCCGCGCGCTGACGCTCACGGAGCTTGCGGCGGGCCTGGGGCTCGCGAAATCGTCGACCGCCAACCTGTGTCTCTCGCTCGAGGCGGGGCGCATGATCGAGCGCGTGCCCCTCGGCTACCGTCTCGGGATCCGCACGGCGGAGCTCGGGGGAGCGTTCGCCGCGCAGTTCAACCAGGTGCGCGAGTTCTACGCCGTGTGCGAGACCTCTCCGGACCTCTCGTCCGAGCTCGTCCAGGTCGCGGTCCTCGACGACACCGATGCCCTCTATCTGGCCCGGTACGAGGGGTCGCGCTCCGTGCGGCTCGGGACCCCCCTGGGCTCGCGCCTGCCCGCCGCCCTGTCGGCGACCGGGCGTGCGCTGCTCATGACGCGCAGCGACGACGACGTCCGTGCGCTCTTGATGCGTGGTCCGCTGCCCCGACTCACCGAGCACAGCACGGTCGACGTCGAGGCCGTGCTGGCCAAGCTCGCCGCCGCTCGCGAACGCGGGTGGTCGGTCGACGAAGAGGAGTCGTTCCGCGGCATCGTCGGCGTCGCTGTCCCGCTCGAGGGCTGGGCGCCCGGCGATCCGCAGCTCGCACTGGGTGTGGGCATCCCCGTCGCGGATGCCACGCCCGAACGCGTCGCCCGTGTCGGTGCCGCGCTGCGCGAGGCGGCGTCGGCGCTGACGAACCCGTTCAGCGCGTCGCGCTCGCGCTGAGACGCGCATTCCTCCGCCCCCGGCAGGGGCGGTGATCGTCGTGTCTGCGGCACGAGACGAAAATCGCGCTTCCAACATATTGAACTGTGTCCACAGGGTTGGTACAGTCGCGGAAGTCGCAAGACCCCAGCCGATCGAAGGAGATGGCCGTGACCACTGCATCCACACCGACGCCGCAGCCGCAGGATGATCCCGAATACGCCGCGAACCTGCGCCGCGCGACGCTCGCCTCGAGCATTGGCAGCGCGCTGGAGTACTTCGACTTCGCGCTCTACGGCCTGTCGACGGCGCTGATCTTCAACGTCCTCTTCTTCTCGCAGGACAACCCGGCCCTCGCCACGGTCGCCGCCTTCGCGACCTACGGCGTGGGATTCCTCGCCCGCCCCTTCGGCGGACTGTTCTTCGGCGTCCTGGGTGACAAGCTCGGCCGCAAGTGGGTGCTGGTCATCACGATCCTGCTGATGGGCGGGGCGTCCACGGCGATCGGTCTGTTGCCCACCTACGAAGCCGTCGGCATCCTCGCGCCGATCCTGCTCGTGATCATGCGCCTGCTGCAGGGCTTCGGTGCCGGCGCCGAACAGGCCGGTGCGACCGTGCTCATGGCGGAGTACGCCCCGGTCAAGCGCCGCGGTTTCTTCTCGGCGCTGCCGTTCATCGGCATCCAGGCGGGCACGTTGCTCGCGGCCGTCGTCTTCAGCCTCATCTCGCTGCTGCCCGAGGATCAACTGCTCAGCTGGGGATGGCGCGTGCCGTTCCTCGCGTCGTTCGCGCTCATCCTGCTCGCGCTGTTCATCCGTATGCGTCTGCGCGAGACGCCCACCTTCATCGAGCTCGAGAAGAGCGAGCAGATCGCCGAGCGCCCGATCCGCGACATCTTCACGCGGGGCCTGCCGGGCATCATCGTCGGCATCGGCCTGCGCATGGCCGAGAACGGCGGCTCGTACATGTTCAACACCCTCGCGCTGACGTTCTTCGTCGCCTCCGTGGGCGGCCAGGCGGACCGCAGTCTTCTGACCTGGGGCGTCACGCTCGGTTCGCTCATTGGCATCTTCTCGGTGCCGCTCACGGGAGCCCTGTCCGACCGCATGGGCCGCCGCACCGTCTACCGCCTGGGCGCGCTGTTCATGCTCGTCTTCACGTTCCCCGCCTGGTGGCTGATCTCGCTCGGGAGCTACCCGATCACGATCGCCGTGATCGCGATCGGCATCGGCGTCGCCGTCAACTCGATGCTCGGACCCCAGTGCGCCATGCTCCCCGAACTGTTCGGCAACCGTCACCGCTACCTCGGCGTGGCCATGGCGCGCGAGATCTCGGCCGTCCTCGCCGGAGGCCTCGCGGGAGTCCTGGGCGCGTACATCATCGCCGTGAGCGGGGCGAACTGGCTCCTCCTGGCCATCTACATGGGAACCCTCGCGCTCATCACGACCGCCTCGACGTTCCTCGTCCCCGAGACCCTCCGCCGCGACCTCACGCGCACCGACGACGCCATCAAGGTGTCGCGCGACGAGGCGGGCGAGGGTGTGGACGCCACGACCGTGACCGTGCGGACCATCCGATGACGCGCATCGCCCGCGTGCGGACGCCGGAGGGCGTCCGCACGGTCCGGCTCGACGGTGACCGGCTCGTGCCGATCGCCGACCCGTATCTCGCCTTCGCGGCGGGGGAGCAGATCACGGATGCCGGGACCCCGGTGGAGGGGACTTTCGAAGCGCCCTGCATCCCGACGGTCGTCGTGGGGATCGCCCAGAACGGGCCCGGTCACGCCTCGCCCGTCCAGGCGTGGTTGAAGAGCCCCCGCACCGTGACGGGTCCCGATCGCCCGGTCGTCCTGCGCCGAGACGCCGGCACCACGGTCGCGGAGGCGGAGGTGGCGGTCGTCATCGGTCGCGACACGAGGGGTCTCACCGCCGAGAACGCTCACGAGTACGTGCTCGGCATTACCGCGGTGAACGACCTGTCGAGTCCCGATCGGTCGGAGTTCGACCCCCGCAACTTCGAGTCGAAGTCGGGGGAGGGGTACACCCCGCTCGGCCCGTGGATCGACACCGGAATCGGCCTCGACGACGATGTGGTGCTCCAGCTCGTCGTCGACGGGGAGCCCGCATGCGACACGTCGGCGGGCCGCTACCCGATGTCGATGCGCGAATGTCTCGCGTACGTCGCGGGATGGACGAGGTTGGGCCCCGGGGACGTGATCATGATGGGAGCGCCGTTCTCGGCATCCCCGATTCGTCCGGGAGTCACGGTCGAGGTCATCGTGGGCGAGCTGCGCCTGCGGACCCGGACGGAGTGACGCGCGTCAGTGCTTCTTGTAGCCCGCGTTGCGGCCCATCGAGAAGAGGGCGCCGATCGCGCCGATGCCGCCGACCAGGGCGACACCGCCGATGACCCAGAGCACGACGTGGGAGAAGAAGCCGCTGTCCATGATGATCCTTCGGGTCGGTGGGCTTCGATTCTACCGGGGCGCTCCGGTACTCCTCGACACGCGCGGGTCGTGCGCCGGCGATCGCGCTGCTAGACTTCCGGGGTACTTCGGCGAGGGACTGTCGCACACCGGTTGGTGAACGCGGCATCCGTGATCGACGCGGTGATGCAGGCTCCCGGCTTTCCTCACGCGCTCGCGTTCGAGTCGAATCCAGACCACCGGTGCGGGCCGTGTTCCGCCCCTGAGCTGCGGGCCGCACGCCCGCGAGGAGAACATCATGTCGGAAGACAACAAGGTCGTCGCGGAGCTCCGCGAGAACTTCGGCAAGGGCTTCGCCCGTCGCCTCCGCGCCGCGGGCAAGATCCCGGCCGTCATCTACGGCCACGGCACCGAGCCGCAGCACGTCGCGCTGCCCGGTCACCAGACCGCGCTGCTCATCCGTCGCGCGAACGCCCTGCTCGACCTCGACATCGCTGGCAAGAGCCAGCTCGTCCTGGTCAAGGACGTCCAGAAGGACCCCGTGCGCCAGATCATCGAGCACATCGACCTCATCGTCGTGAAGAAGGGCGAGAAGGTCCAGGTCGACGTCCCCGTCGTCGTCGTCGGTGAGCCCTTCTCCGGCACCATCGCGATGCTCGACACCGCGACCGTGTCGCTCGAGGTCGAGGCCACCCACATCCCGCAGAACGTCGAGGTCGATGTCGAGGGCGCCGAGGACGGCACGCAGATCACCGCCGCCGACCTGAAGCTCCCCGCCGGCGCGAGCCTCGTGACCGAGCCCGAGACCCTCATCGTGGGCGTCTCGGTGCCGCTCGACACGCTGGCCGCCGAGGAAGAGATCGCCGAGGCTGACGCCGAGGTCGCCGAGGAGCAGTCCGAAGAGGCCGAGGCCGGCGACAACTGACATCCGGCGGCTGCGACTCGCAGTTCGTCGACGAGGGGGCGCGTTCTCGCGCCCCCTCGTTTCGTTTCCGGCTGGACTTTTGTTTCCGGCTGAACCGGGAGAATGGATGCCATGGCAGACACGTGGGTGATCGTGGGACTCGGCAACCCTGGTCCGCGCTACGAGGCGACGAGGCACAATATCGGCCAGATGGTCGTCGACGAGCTCGCCGCGCGGCGCAGCGAAGCCTTCCGTGCGCACAAGGCGAACGCCCGCGTCGCCGAGACCTGGCTTCGCCCCGGTGGTGCCAAGCTCGTGCTCGCGAAGCCCAACAGCTTCATGAACGTTTCTGGGGGGCCGGCCGCGGGCCTTGCGCGTTTCTACGACGTCGCCCCGGAGCGCGTCGTCGTCGTCCATGACGAACTGGACATCCCGTACGACACCGTGAAGCTCAAGACCGGCGGCGGCCACGGCGGCCATAACGGGGTGCGCGACGTTGCGAAAGCACTCGGCACTCCGGAGTTCCCGCGCGTACGTGTGGGCATCGGCCGCCCGGTGGGTCGGCAAGACCCGGCGGACTGGGTGCTCGATCCGTTCGGCGCGACCGAGCGTCAGACCCTGCCCATCCTGATCGGTGACGCCGCCGACGCGGTCGAGATGCTCATCGACGAGGGCCTGGTCGCCGCGCAGCAGCGCTTCCACGCGCCGCGCGCCTGACGAGCGCGCACACGAAGAGAGCCCCGGCCGATCGGCCGGGGCTCTCTTCGTCGCTGAGGTGCTCAGCCGATGGTGTTGACGTACGGTGCCGCTCCGGCGGTCGCGCCGATGCCGAAGACCACCGCGACGACGATGCCGCCGAGGACCGCGAGGATGAGTGCGGCGATTCCGTAGCCGCGGCCGCGGTTCTTGACGGCCGCGATGATGCCCTGGATGAAGCCCCAGAGGCCCAGCGCGCCGAAGACGAGGAAGCCGGCCACCGCGAGCAGACCCGCGACGGCAGCGGCCTGCTGCGCGCTCTCAGGGAGCGTCGCCGCGTCGATCTGCGTGCCGTTCGCGCCGGTCGTCGCGTACTGCACGAGCGCACCGCTCTGCATGCCGCCGATGAAGGCGAGGATCGAGCCGATCACGATCGCGGCCAGCGACACCACGAAGGCGATGAGGCCGAGACGGTTCGACGGCTTCGCGGCCGCCGCGGTCGGGGGCTGGTAGCTCGGGGACGCGGGGTAGCCCGCCTGAGCGGCGTCGGCGCGCATGGCGGGAGGAGGGTTGTACGGCTCGGGGGGCGGCGGCGTGCTGCTCACGGGGTACTCCTTCGATCGCGGGACGGTTTCATCCCATGGCCGCGAGTATAGGGAGACCGATCGATTTCTGAGAAGAAGCTGGACGCGCGTCCGCAAACGCGGTAACGGCGCCGAGTCAGACGAGCGCTCCTCCCGTGCCCGTGGTGGTTCCGGCGCCCGCGACAAGCGCGACGGCCGCGAGGGCGCCGAACACGAGGGGGCCCAGGGCGGCGAGGACGATGGCGACGATGCCCATCGGTCGGCCCCGGTCCCGAGCGGTCGCGACGATCCCGACGACGAGCGCGGCGATCCCGAGTGCGGTGCCGCTCCAGAAAGCGATCTCGACGACGAGGACGAGGTCGCGGACGGGGGTCAGGACCCGCAGGTCGAGGTTCTGTCCGCCCTGAGCGACGATCTGCGCGCCGGCTCCCCGGCCGACGCGGAACGCGGCGAACCCGGCGACCGCGGGAGCGACGAGCATGCTCAGGATGCCGGCCACGAGGGCGAACGCCCCGAGAGGGCGCCGCTTTCTCG
Organism: Microbacterium testaceum; assembly: GCF_001476285.1. GTDB lineage: Bacteria > Actinomycetota > Actinomycetes > Actinomycetales > Microbacteriaceae > Microbacterium > Microbacterium testaceum_B. The sequence goes on from NZ_LDRU01000121.1 coordinate 12,716, forward strand.
TCTTCGGTGGGGGAGCCAGAAGCGTTCCCGTCGCGGGAGCGACGTAGGGGGCGGCGAAGGGCGACGACATGTCAGCACTCTACGAGACGGGTTCCGTCGAGACTTCGTCGACGGGCTCGGCCGAGACGTCACGCGACGGGCTCGACAGAGCCGATGTCGGCGGCCCCGCGTAGACTTTCCCGAGTGACAGTTCCCGGGATCGTGCGCGCCCTCGAGCAGGCTGAGTCGTACCGTGAGACCGCGTCCGCGGCATCCGCCGACCTGTCTCTCTCTCTCGTCGACGGGCTCGACGCCCCCGTCATCGCGGGTCTCATCGAACGCCGGCGAGCGGCGGGTGGACCGGGGGCTGTTCTGGTCATCGCCCCGACCGGACGTCGCGCCGAGTCCCTGGGGCCGGCGCTGGATGCCGTCCTGCCCGGCGCGCAGGTGCTGCATTTCCCCGCGTGGGAGACGCTCCCGCATGAGCGTCTCAGCCCGAGCCCCGAGACGGTCGGACGACGTCTCGACGTGCTGCGCCGGATCGCCGCGTGGAACGGTGAGGCGCCCCTCGTGGTCACCGCGTCCGTCCGCAGCGCTCTGCAGCCGCTCGCACCGGGACTCGGCGACGTCGCTCCGGTCGAGCTGGCCGTCGGCGGCCGCGGCCACGAGCTCGAAGCGGTCACGACGCGACTCGTCGAGCTGGCGTACCACCGCGTCGACATGGTCTCGCGCCGCGGCGAGTTCGCCGTGCGCGGCGGCATCCTCGACGTGTTCCCGCCCGTGGCCGACCACCCGTACCGCGTCGAGTTCTTCGGTGACGAGGTCGACCAGATCCGCGCCTTCTCGGTCGCCGACCAGCGCTCGCTTCCGGGCGAGGTGACGACCGTCACGCTGGTCCCCAGCCGCGAGCTGCTGCTCACCCCCGCGGTGCGTGCCCGCGCGGCGGCGCTTCGCGACGCCTACCCGGGCCTGCGTCAGCTGCTCGAGAAGATGGCCGAGGGCATCCCTGCCGAGGGGATGGAGTCGCTCATCCCCGTGCTGATCGACGACCTCACGACCCTCGTCGACTATCTACCCGGTGGCAGCGCGGTCGCGCTCGTCGACCCGGAACGCTCGCTCGCGCGCGCGACGACGCTCGGCGACACCAACCGTGAATTCCTCGAGGCCGCGTGGTCGGCGGCGACGGCGGGAGCCGACACCCCCGTCGATCTCGACTCCGGCGACTTCGTGACCCTCGACGACCTCCACGAGCGCGCCAGCGGTCGCGGGGGAGTCTGGTGGCAGCTCAGCGCCTTCGACTCGGGCGCAGCGGATGCCGAGGACGAGGGGCTCGTGACGGGTGACGACTCCGCGCACCGCATCAAAGCCGACGCCGTTCCCTCGTTCCAGGGCAACGTCGACGGGGCCACCGCACACGTGGGCCAGTTGCTCGGCGACGGGTGGTCGGTGATCGTCACGGCATCCGGACCCGGCCTTGTCGATCGCGCGCGCGACGTGCTCGCGGAGCGCGGGATCGCGGCGCGGCGCGTGGACGACGTGCTCACGCCTCCCGAGCCGGGTGTCGCCCACGTCGTGTGCGCGCCGCTCGAGCGCGGCTTCGAACTCGGCGAGGCGCGGTTCGCCGTCATCACCGAGACCGAGTTCTACGGTCGCTCGGTGGGCGGCGACAACCGCGGCGCGAAGAAGCTCGCCTCGCGCCGCCGCAACGTCGTCGATCCGCTGCAGCTGAAGCCCGGCGACGTCGTGGTTCACGCGACCCACGGCATCGGCAAGTTCATCGAGCTCACGCAGCGAGAGGTCTCGAGCGGCGGGCGCAACGCCGTGAAGACGACGAAGGAGTATCTCGTCCTCGAGTACGCGCCGTCCAAGCGCGGCTACCCGGGCGACAAGCTGTTCGTGCCCACCGACCAGCTCGATCTGCTGTCGAAGTACGTCGGCGGCGAGGCGCCGACGCTCTCGAAGATGGGCGGCAGCGACTGGGCCGCGGCGAAGGGCCGCGCCCGCAAGGCGGTCCGCGACATCGCGGTGGAGCTCGTGAAGCTGTACTCGGCGCGCATGGCATCCAAGGGCTACGCCTTCGGGCCCGACACCCCGTGGCAGCGCGAGCTCGAGGAGGCGTTCCCCTTCGCCGAGACCCAGGATCAGCTGCAGACGATCGACGAGATCAAGGCCGACATGGAGAAGCCGATCCCGATGGACCGGCTGCTCTCCGGCGACGTCGGCTTCGGCAAGACCGAGGTCGCCGTGCGCGCCGCGTTCAAGGCGATCCAGGACGGCAAGCAGGTCGCGATGCTCGTGCCGACCACTCTGCTGGTGAAGCAGCACCTCGAGACCTTCGCCGAGCGCTTCGCCGGCTTCCCGGTGACCGTGCGCCCGCTCTCGCGCTTCCAGAGCGACAAAGAAGCGAAGGCGACGCTCGCGGGCCTGACCGACGGCACCGTCGACATGGTCATCGGAACGCACCGCATCCTCACCGAGAAGGTCATCTTCAAAGACCTCGGGCTGATGATCATCGACGAGGAGCAGCGGTTCGGCGTCGAGCACAAGGACGCGCTGAAGAAGCTCAAGACCAATGTCGACATCCTCGCCATGAGCGCGACGCCCATCCCGCGCACGCTCGAGATGGCGGTCACCGGCATCCGCGAGATGTCGACGCTGGCCACGCCGCCCGAGGATCGGCATCCGATCCTCTCCTACGTCGGTCCGCGCAACGACAAGCAGATTGCCGCGGCGATCCGCCGCGAGCTGCTGCGCGAGGGCCAGGTGTTCTACGTGCACAACCGTGTGTCGTCGATCCAGCGCGTCGCGGCGCACCTCGCCGAGCTGGTGCCCGAGGCGCGCATCGTCGTCGCGCACGGTCAGATGGGCGAGCACGCGCTCGAGCAGGTCGTCGACGACTTCTGGGAGCGCCGCGCCGACGTGCTGGTGTCGACGACGATCATCGAGACGGGTCTCGACATCTCGAACGCGAACACGATCATCATCGACCGCGCCGACAAGTACGGCCTCTCGCAGCTGCACCAGCTTCGCGGCCGCGTGGGCCGCGGGCGTGACCGCGCGTACGCGTACTTCCTGTACGACGAGATGAAGCCGCTGTCCGAGACCGCGGCCGACCGGCTCGAGACGATCGCCGTCAACAACGACCTCGGCTCGGGCATGCAGGTCGCACTGAAAGACCTCGAGCTGCGCGGAGCGGGAAACCTCCTCGGCGCCGAGCAAGCCGGGCACATCGCGGGCGTCGGCTTCGACCTGTACCTGCGCATGATCGGCGAGGCCGTGTCGACCTTCCGCGGCGAAGACGTCGACGGCCCCACCGAGCTGCGCCTCGAGCTGCCGGTCGACGCGCGCCTGCCCGAGTTCTACATCGACAGCGAGCGGCTGCGCCTCGAGGCGTACCAGAAGCTTTCGGCCGCGGCATCCGCGACCGCCAAGGACGACGCGATCGACCTTGTCGTCGAAGAGCTGCGCGACCGCTACGGCGAGCCGCCCGCCGAGGTCGAGGGTCTCATCGCCGTGGCGCGCCTCCGTCGCCGTGCGGCGCAGGCCGGGCTCGCCGACGTCGTCGCGATGGGATCGAACCTCCGCATCGCCCCCGCGAACCTCGCGGAGTCGATGCGAGTACGCCTGCAGCGGCTCTACCCCAAGGCGAAGCTCGTGGCGGGAGGGGATGCCATGGTGGTGCCGCTCCCGCAGGACGCCGACGACACGAACCTCATCGCCTGGGTGCGCCAGCTGCTCGACGCGCTCTGGCCGTTGCCGGTCGAGACGGCGTCGGTCTGAGGGATGCCATGATCGGCGCACTCGTGACCAGCACCGTGGCGATGGTCGCGGTGGCCGCGCTCGCGTTCTGGACCGCGCGGCGCGGGGCGGCGGGCACGCTGCCGCGGAACGACTTCATCGGCATCCGCACCGGGACGACCCGGGCATCCGACGAGGCGTGGATCGCCGCGCATCGCGCGGGCGCAGCCGACTTGCGTCGCTCCGGCATCGGTGCGGCGGCGACCGCCGTGCTGCCCTGGGCGGCGTTGGCGCTGCCCGCAGCGGCGCGCGAGCCCGCGATCGCCGTCGTGGTCCTCGCCGGGATCGCCGCGCTGATCGGCTTCTCGGTGCGCGCGGGCGTCGTGGGGCAGCGCGCCGCGCGCGCCGTCAGCGAACCGCTCTGAGACACGTTCCCTCCGCGGCCGGCGCCGCATCCGAGTCCTGCCGCCGGAGGGCGAATCCGGCACCTGCCGCGCCACTGCCAGAATGAGCGCATGAACGACCTCGCGCCCCGCCGCTCGGACGCCCTCCGCCCGACGGTCGGCGCCCGAGCGTTCGATGCGCTCGACATCGCGGCGACGGCGCTGTTCGGTCTGGAGGGTGCCGCGGCCGCCGCGCACGCGGGTTTCGATCTGTTGGGCGTCGTCGTGGTGGGTCTCATCGTGGCGCTCGCGGGCGGAGTGCTCCGGGACGTCCTCCTCGGCGACCTTCCGCCCGCCGCGCTGCGTACTCCCAGTCGCATCGTCGCGGGCCTGACCGGTGCGCTGGTCGCGTTCGTGTTCATCGAGGTCGTCGACGCGTTCCCGGTTCTGCCCCTGCAGATCCTGGATGCCATCGGCCTCGCCCTCTTCGCCGTCACCGGGGCGCAGAAG